>JBAROU010000238.1:0-11062 GCA_049642385.1 Dehalococcoidia bacterium
GCTCTAGTACCGCCATGAACGATACGATCACCTCGATGCGCGATCGGCATGACGAGATGAACGTGCGGAAGCTCACCTTTCGGCGTTGCGTCAGCATGTCGGAGAGCTGCGCGACCTTCTCCTCCACGGAGACCTCTTGCCGCTCGACGACGCCCTGCTCAGGCTCCTCCACCGTGTGCCGGTCGAGCGCTTGCTGAAGCATCTGTAGCAGGAGGTCGAGCGTGACGCCGTTTAGACCCGTTGGCAACGGCACGCCTGTGGGCGGCGCCATACGCGGGTACGCACGCAGCCCTTCCTCCTCGATGTCGCGCAGCAGGCCCGCCACCTCTTTAAATCGCTTGTACTCGCGCAGGCGCTGCACCAGATCGTCGCCGAGGTCTTCCTCTTCCTCGTCGTCGAAGACCGGCTTCGGCAGCAGCGCCTTGGACTTCAGGTAAATCAGCTTCGCGCCGATCGCGATGAATTCCGCCAGCGCCGCCGCGTCGATCTGCTCGCCCGAACGCAGGTACGTCAGGTACTGGTCCGTCACCTGCACGAGCGAGACGGTGGTAATATCCAGCTCCTCGCGCTCGATGAGGTAGAGGAGCAGGTCCAGCGGCCCATCGAACACGGGGAGCTGTAGCTGGAACGCGTCTGACGTCTCTTGCTCAGTCTGGAGTGTCACGGCGCCCAGCATAACAGAACGTCGTGCTTGACGGAATATGGGGCGCACAAGCAGAGGGCTGCCTCACGGCAGCCCTCTGCGCTATTTCGACTCGATTCGTTACGCCGGCATGGGGGCGGGCGGTGCCGACAGCATCGGGTGGCCGACCGCGTTCGCCACCACGTTCGAGCGCTCCATCAGGTCGCGGAAGCGGTCGAAGTTGAGCGACTGCGCACCGTCCGAGAGCGCGTGGTCCGGGTTCGGGTGCACTTCGATGATGATGCCGTCTGCTCCCGCAGCGATGCAGCCGAGGGCTACGGGCGCGACGAGGGACCACTTACCCGTACCGTGGCTCGGGTCTGCGATGATGGGCAGGTGGCTCATCTGCTTGATCAGCGGGATCGCGTTGATGTCGAATGTATTCCGCGTCGCAGTCTCGAACGTGCGGATGCCGCGCTCGCAGAGCATCACGTCCCGGTTGCCGGTCGCCAGAATGTACTCCGCAGCCAGCAGCCAGTCTTCAATCTGGGAGGCAAGCCCTCGTTTGAGGAGCACCGGCTTCCCCGCCTTGCCCACCTCCTCCAGGAGGATGAAGTTCTGAGCGTTGCGGGTGCCTATCTGGAGCACGTCTGCGTACTTCGCAACGACGTCCACATCTCGCACAGACATGATCTCCGTGACGACCGGCAGCCCGGTCGCCTCGCGCGCCTGGGCGAGGAGCTTGAGCCCCTCGACCTCAAGACCGCGGAAGCTGTACGGCGAGGTGCGCGGCTTGAACGCACCGCCGCGCAGCAGATTCGCGCCGAGCGCCTTCACCGCGTGCGCCGTCTCCAACAGCTGCTCTTCGCTCTCCACGGCGCACGGCCCTGCGATCACGGCCGTGTGGCCCCCACCAACCTCGACCGAACCGATCTTTACCACCGTGTCCTCTGGCTTGGTCTCGCGGCTCGCCAGTTTGTAGGGCACGCTAATCGGCACCGTGTCCTCCACGCCCTCGATCGTCTCCATCTCGTCCCGTAGCTCCGGGTAGATGCGCCCGACCACGGCAATGACCGTCCGCTCCACACCGAAGATGGGGTGTCCCTGCAGTCCTACTTCCTCTAAACGCCGCATAACCGCATCAATTTCGTCCTGTGTATGTCCTGACCTCATGATGATCATCATGGCGATGGCGCCTCCGTCGTTTCGTGATTGTTGTAGTTCTTATCCGGGCGGAGCGCTTCAGCTCCACGCAGATAGACGTGTCTCAGTTCGCGCGGCTCCTTCTCCGTATTCACGTGGAGCAGGATCCGCAAGCACATCCCTAGGCTTCCGGGAACATCCATTTCGTGGCCGCACATCAGGGCGACATCGTGCCAGCCAAGCTTCCGAGCGGCAACTGCGGGGAATTCGGCGGTGAGGTCGCGCGTGGTGGTGAAGAAAGCGCTGGCCACATCTTCGACCCGCAGGTCGTTGGCTCGCACCATCTCCGCCAACAACTCCGTCGTCGCCTCGATCATCGCTTCGGGGCTATTCGCCGCGACGGTTGTCGCCCCGCGGATTCCCCGAACGAGCATGCTCATACCGACCGTGCCTCCCTCTACACGCGTCCCCGGGCCCTGGCGTTACCGGCCAAAGGCGCCGGCTGGGAGACCAGGGACATAGACGCCGACCGCGGGACCAGGCATTGCCCCGGGCGCGTCCAAGCACCGTGCATCTCGCACGACGCTAGGCCCTGGCCTTCCGTCGGCCGGTGAGCACCTCCACATATTCCTTCACCCTCTCACTTCGCTCGTCACGAGGCGACGCCTCGATGATATCGATGATCGCGCTGGCGACTACGACCGCGTCCGCCTGTCCGCGGAGCGACTCGACATGCTCCCTGCGGGAGATGCCGAACCCCACGGCGAGCGGCAACTCCGTCTGCCGACGCGCCCGCTGGAGATACGCTCCAAGCTCCTGCGGGAGCGCATCTCGAGCGCCGGTGACGCCAGCTACGCTCACGCAGTACACGAAGCCGGACGCCTCCCGTACCGCCAGAGCGATGCGCTCATCCGTCGACGTCGGCGCGAGGAGGGGGATGTAGTCGAGGTGGTGAGCCTTACATGAGGCCACCAACTCCCCCGCTTCCTCCGGCGGTACGTCGACGGGGATGATGCCGTCCGCTCCGGCAGCAGCGGCGCTTCCAATAAACCCATCCAGCCCGTAGGCGAGGATGGGATTGTAGTATGTCATAACGATCAGGGGGATGACAAGCCCCCGACCCCGCACGGCCTCGATCGCGGCCAGCGCCTTACTAGGAGTAATGCCCTGCTCCAGGGCCCGGAAGTTGGCCCGCTGGATGGTCGGGCCGTCCGCCAGCGGGTCCGAGAACGGGATTCCGATCTCGATCGCGTCCGCTCCTCCTTGGACGAGGGCTTCGACCAGATCGGGCGTTGCGCCTGGCTCGGGGAAGCCCGCCGTCGCGTACGCGATCAGGGCCACCCTGCCCTCTTCGCGGGCGCGCGCGAGCGTCTCGGCGATGCGGCTACTGCTCATCGGGCGAGCGCCATCGCCAGAAAGCTGAGGCAGTTGAAGAGCGAGTGCGACGCAATCGAGAGCCAGAGCGAGCCGGTCTTCATGTAGATCCAGGCGAAGATAGCGCCGATAGCGCCGATGGGCACCACCAGCGCCAACGTATCCATGCCCGAAACGTGAAACGCACCGAACAGGAGCCCGCTGGCGATCATCGCGGGAATCGGGCCCAGGGGCCGGATCAGCCCACCGAAGATGAACCCGCGGAAGAACGTCTCCTCGGAGAGCGGGGCCATGATCACCAGCGCAACAAACGTCAGTGGCAACAGCGCTTTGCTATCGAAGAACGACTGCACCGCCTCCTGCTCGGGATCGTTCGCTCCCAGCGCAACGAGAATGAGGCCGTACACGATCAGCCCCACGTACGTCGCGCCCACTGCCGCGAGCGGCAGCCACCAGCGTCGCTTGTCGAACGGGCGAAAGCCCAGCGCGCGCCAGCTGAGTCGATATCTCCATAGCGCGAACGCCGCAGCCAGCCCGATCAGCAGGAAGTCCTTGAAAACGATCGTCGTCACAAGACCGACGGCGACATCCGCCGTCGTCTGCTCCGCTGGCACATCGACGAAGAATCCGGACACCCAGAACAGCGTCGGGATCAGGAGCACGAGTAAGATCGCCGGAAGGCCCCACGGCGTCGGCTCGACGCCGCTCGTGGGCGGCTCCTCCGACCGCGCCGGTTCTTCTCCTACCGCGACGGCCGGCGGCGCTGCCACGCGCTCGACTGTCTGCATCGATGCGACTTGTGGTGCTGCCTCGGCTGTCGCAGCAGGCGCGCCTTGCCCTGCTCGAAAGGACGTCAGGCGTGAGAGCTCATCGTCATAGAGCTGCCGCAAGCCGGGGTCGCTCAGCACCGTGAACGCCTGGTTCAGCAGCGCGAACTCGCGGCCAGCCCGCACCAGCACGTTCGGCGGCGCATCCTCGAAGCGAGCCGGATCAAGGATGAACGCGCGCTCGTCGTAAGCGCGCCTAACCTCCTCGGCCGATGCTCCGGAGCCGACACCCAGGATCGCGTAATAGTCCTGCCAGTCCTTCCGCCAGGGCTCGCTCGCGGCCCCGCCAGCCTCCGTATCCGTCCCGTCTCGCTTCGTTACCATCGTCGTTACAACATCATTGTCGCTCATCAACCATCGCTGGGCCAACAAGCGCGTTCTGCCCTACTGGATCATCGTCTGTGAGCGGAGTAGCCGTGACGGCGCGGCCTCATGGCCCACCCTAGCTCCCGAGTGCTAACGTGCCTTAGGGTAAACCTCAAATGCAAACCTGGGCGTCCGGCGAAGCATACGAAGACTTCATGGGCCGATGGAGCAGCGAAGTCGCTCGGCTGTTCGTTGCATGGCTCGCTCCAAGCCCTGGACAGACGTGGCTGGACATCGGCTGTGGTACCGGCGCCCTCACGTCTGCCATCCTCGACCTGGCAAGCCCCCACCAGATCATTGGGCTCGATCCGTCGACCGCGTATTTGGCGCTTGGCCGCGAGCGCTTCCAAGGGAGCAGCGTGAGACTTCTGAACGGAGCCGCGCAAGCACTTCCCTTCGGCCCCCAGGCGTTCGACATCGCCGTATCTGGTTTGGTCCTGAACTTCGTGCCCGACCCCGGCCTCGTCCTCAACGAATCGCGAAGGGTGCTACAGCGCGGAGGCGCGGTAGCTCTCTACGTATGGGATTACGCTGTAGGAATGCAACGCCTTCGCTTCTTCTGGGATGCGGCGGTTTCCCTGGACCCTGCGGCGGAAGCGCACGATGAGGGACGCCGCTCCCTCTGTCACCCCGACCAGCTGAACGTGCTGTTCGAGAGCGCAGGCTTCCGGGATGTGGAGGTTGAAGCTATCACGATCCCAACGGTCTTCTCGAGCTTCGAGGCCTATTGGGCCCCGTTTACCGCCGGTCAAGGACCTGCCGGTTCCTACTTGCAGGCGCTTTCAAGCGCGAGGCGCGAGGCTTTGAGAAGCCGCCTAGCGGAAACTTTGCCACGTGACTCGCAGGGAGTCATCTCTCTGATGGCACGCGCCTGGGCGGTGCGAGGCGTGGCCCCTTCAACATAAGGGGCGGCTTGCGCCTACTTCTCCAGCAGGAACTCGCGCACAACTTCCAGGAACCGTCTGAGCTGGTCGTGGTGCACCCAGTGCCCGGCGTCTCGGATCGTGACGTAGCGGTAGTTGTGGAACGCGCTCGTCCGGCCGTCTTGTTCCGGGTCACTCATCCAGCTCTCGTTACCGCGAATTAGCAAGACCGGGCAGCGGATCTGGTTCCAGATGTCCCGCGCGTCCGTGATATTGAACTCGTACGGCGAGTGCATGCGAACGAAGTTATCGAACTTCCAGATATAGCTGCCGTCCTCGTTCTGCTTCGCGCCGTGGATCGTCAGGTGACGCGCCATCGCGGAAGTCAGGTGCGGGTTCTCCTCCTCCATGCGTTTGACAGCGTCGTCGATGGTCGCGTAGGGACGTGGCTGGCGCTGCTCCAGGTCGCGCACGTGGCCGATCCAGTCCTCCATGCGAACGTGCGCCGGACGCGGCGGCATCGCCGGCGGCCCCAGGCCTTCGATCGACACAACTTTCTTCACCCGATCGGGAAACACGCCTGTGAACTGCAGCGCGATGGCGCCGCCAAGCGAGTGCCCAACGATCGTCAGAGGATCGCGGTCGATCTCGTCCGCCAGCGCCGCGATGTCCGCTACGAAGTCCGGCATGCTGTACTGCCCGCCGATCGCCCACGAGCTGTCGCCGTGACCGCGCAGGTCGGGCGCGTACATGCAGTAGTGGTCGACAAGCCCTTCGGCGACGGCGTCCCAGTTGCGGGCGTGATCGCGACCGCCGTGAATGAGCAGCATCGGCGGCTTCGACTCGTCACCCCAGACGGCGTAGTGCAGCCTTAGCCGCTGCGACTGGTAGTAGCGTGATTCCGGTTCGATGTTTGTTCCTCCGATCCGGCTTATGTCAACGCCACGCCCAGCGCCTGCGCCACTGTGTCCATGTCCTTATCGCCCCGACCGGAGAGCCCGATGAGGACAACGGTGCCCTCCGGCAGCGTCGGCACAAGTTTCGTCACGTACGCGATAACGTGCGCCGGCTCGAGCGCCGGGATGATGCCCTCCGTCTCACTCAGCAGCCGAAACCCGTCGAGCGCTTCGGCGTCGGTCGCGCCGACGTACTCCGCACGGCCGCTGTCCTTATAGAACGAGTGCTCCGGCCCCACACCCGGGTAGTCCAGCCCGGCCGAGATGCTGTGCGTCTCGATCACCTGGCCGGCCTCGTCCTGGAGCAGATACGAGTACGACCCATGAAGCACGCCCGGCCGGCCAGCCGTCACGCTCGCCGCGTGCTTACCGGACGACAGGCCCTCGCCGGCCGCCTCGACGCCGATGAAACGCACCGACGCGTCGTGGTAAAACGGGTGAAAGAGCCCGATCGCGTTCGAGCCGCCGCCGACGCAGGCGATGGCGTAGTCCGGCAACCGCCCTTCGGTAGCGAGCATCTGCTCGCGTGCCTCGTTGCCGATCACCGATTGGAACTCGCGCACGATGAGCGGGTACGGGTGTGGCCCGACGGCGCTTCCCAGCAAGTAGTGCGTGGTCTGCACGTTGGTCACCCAGTCGCGGATCGCTTCGTTGATCGCGTCCTTGAGCGTGCGGCTGCCGCTCTCGACGACGCGCACTTCGGCGCCCAGGAGCTTCATGCGAAAGACGTTGAGCGCCTGACGCCGCACGTCTTCGGCGCCCATATAGACGACGCACTCCTGGCCGAGCATCGCGCACACCGTCGCCGTCGCGACGCCGTGCTGACCAGCGCCGGTCTCGGCAATCACGCGCCGCTTACCCAGGCGGCGCGTCAGTAGCCCCTGGCCGACCGCATTGTTGATCTTGTGTGCGCCCGTGTGCGCCAGATCCTCGCGCTTGAGGTAGATGCGTACCGACGGCGTGCCATCGGCGCGCGCTCTGCTCAGCCGCCGCGAGAGGTTCTCCGCGTAGTAGAGCGGCGTCGGCCGCCCGACGAAGTCGCGCAGTAGCGCAGCCAACTCATCGCGAAACGATGCGTCGGCCTGCGCATCGACGAACGCATGCTCAAGCTCATCGAGCGCGGTCATCAGCGTCTCGGGCACGAACTTCCCGCCGAACGCTCCGTAGCGCCCGCGCGCATCGGGAAGAGCGTCGTTTGTCGTCGTCATGCGTGCTCCAACTCCGCGCGCGACACCTCGACAAAGCGATCGATCGCAATCTCGCGCCGGTTCAGCTCATCAAGCCGTGCAACCATGCCCGTTCCGTCTAGCCCCCTTCGATCTTCTCCTTGATGCGCTGCAGGTCCGACTGCACGCCCTGCGGGATGAGGAACATCTTGAGGATCGGCGACATCAGCATCGCCATACCGGCGAGCTTGACGGGCTCGACGCTTTTCGTCAGCCTCGTACCGCCGCCCTCCCCAGCGAGCGTGAACGCGTGCCGCAGATGCCCCGCGTCACCCATCGATTCGAAGGCGAGCTTCTGGTTCGGCACGAACTCTGTAACTGTCACTTCGTCTTCGTGCTCGCCGAACTGCTTGCCGACCGACTTGAACTTGCTGCCCTGCTGGATTGGCCCGGTGGCCTCGATCTTGAGCGGCTGCCGAGCCCACTCGCTGTGGCGAGGAAAGTCCGCCACGTAGCTAAACACTCGGTCCACTGGCGCGTTGATCGTGATCTGCTTTTCGATAGTTGCCATCATGCCCTCCTTTTGCCGATGGTGCTGCTGGCCGCTAGGGCCGCCTTGACGAACGCCCCGATCTTATCGGGGTCCTTCGCTCCCCCCGTTTCCACCCCACTCGAGACATCGACCGCCCACGGTCGTACGTCTCGCACGGCGTCAGACACATTCTCGGGCGTCAGACCGCCCGCTAGCCATACTGGTAGCTCTTTTGCCACCGCAGCCGCCAGCTCCCGGTCAACGGCGATGCCGCGACCGCGGCTGACGTCCAGCATGCACGCTGCAGCAACGCCCGGCTCGATGCTTGCCAGCATCGCTGCCGCGCCAACACCAGGCTCGACCGCCTTGATCACGGGTCGATTCGCCTGCGCGACGACATCCCATGGCTCGCGGCCGCTCAGTTGGATCAGATCCAGCCCGCATGCATCGACGATTGCATTGACTTCATCGATCGACTGGTCCTCGAACACACCGACCGTCAGCGGCCGCTTGTGTCCGAGCATGGCCTCGAGCCGCTCCGCCCCGCGCCAGAACCACGCCGCAGTATCGCTCGTGCCGTTCGCGTTCGGCGCTGCTGTACGTTCGAGCGGCGCGCCCAACGCATCGACGATGGCGCGGCCCTGCTCGACCGTGAGCCGCCGCCGGCTTTTCGGAGCGAACACCAGCCCGACGAAGTCGGCGCCGGCGTCTCGCGCCGCCAGCGCATCTTCCACGTGCATACAGCCGCAGATCTTGATGCGAGTCACACCAGGAACTCCTGCATCTTCGCGCGAACGTCCTGCGCCGTGATCAGCGCCTCGCCCACGAGGACCGCGTGGACACCGCACGCGGCCAGCCGGTCTACGTCGGCCTTGGTGAAGATGCCGCTCTCGCTCACCACCACTTTGTCGTCGGGGATGAGCGCGCGCAGGCGCTCCGTTGTCGCCAGATCGACGTCGAACGTGCGCAGGTCGCGGTTGTTGATGCCAATCATGTCGGCGCCCGCCGCGAGCCCGCGCTTGACTTGCGTCTCGTCATGCACTTCGACGAGCGCTTCCATCTCCAGTTCGCGTGCCTGAGCGATCATATCACGCAGCTGCACATCGTCTAGGATCGCCGCGATCAGCAGCACGGCGTCAGCCCCGTAGGAGCGCGCTTCCCACAGGTGATACGAGTCGAACAGGAAGTCCTTGCGCAGGATGGCCGGGCGACCGCCGGGGTAGTAGCCCTTCATGCTCGAGCGCACGTCCAGCATGAATTGGATCTCGCCCTGGAAATGCTTGCGCTCCGTGACGACAGAGATGCCCGCCGCACCGCCGATGGTGTACGTGCGCGCCATCGCCCGGTGCTCCAGCACCGCGACCAGCCTCCCCTTGGACGGCGACGCCTTCTTGATCTCGGCGATGAGCTGCACCCGCTTACCACCCGAGTGCGGCCCGCGCGGCCCCTCCAGGATCGCCTGCATCAGGCTCCACTGTTCGTCGTGCTCGCCGATGCGCCGCTTGAGCGCCTCGATCGGTTCGTCGCGCTGGCGCTCTTCAAGCTCGTCGCGCTTGGCGGCCACGATGCGATCGAGGATGGTGCCGGTTTGCGTGGTATCAGCCATCAGGCCACCTCGTTGCTTAGCTTGACGAACGCATGCATCTTCTCGCTCGCCGCGCCGCTGGCGATCGACTGCGCGGCGAGCGAGAGGCCCTCGGTCAGGTCCGACGCCTTGTCCGCGGCCACGAGCGCGGCGGCGGCATTGAGCAGCGTGAAGTTGCGCAGCGCCCCTTGCTCGCCGTCGAGCACGCGGCGCAGCGCAGCAGCGTTCTCTTCCGCCGAGCCGCCCCGCAGCGCATCCGGCGCTTCGATCGGCAGCCCGAGGTCGCGCGGGTTCACCTTCCACGCTGTAACATCACCGCCCCTGAGCTCGAAGACGTCACTGGATGCGCAAACGCTCAGCTCGTCCAGGCCGTCCTCGCCGTGTACGACCAGCGCATGCTTCACACCGAGACGCAGCAGCACGTACGCCAGCTTCTCTGCCAGGACCGCGTCCGCCGCGCCCAGCACCTGCGCCTGCGCGCTCGCCGGATTGGTCAGCGGGCCGAGGATGTTGAGCACGGTGCGCACGCCGATCTCGCGCCGCGGCCCGGCGGCGAACTTCATCGCCGGGTGGAATACCTGAGCGAACATGAACCCAATGCCGGCGCGCTCGATACACGCCGCCACGCCCTCCGGCGAGAGGTTGATCTTGGCGCCCAGCGCCTCGAGGACGTCGGCTGAGCCGCACGCACTCGTCATCGCACGATTGCCGTGCTTGGCGACGCGCGCGCCCGCGCCCGCCGCGACGAACGCAGCGGCCGTGCTCGCGTTGAAGGTGCCCTTGCCATCGCCACCAGTGCCGCAGGTGTCGAGCAGCGGCCCAGCGACCGAGACGTGGAGCGACTGCTCGCGCATGACGCGCGCCATGCCGGCGATCTCGTCCACGGTCTCGCCCTTCATGCGCAGCGCGACGACGAACGCGCCGAACTGCGCCGGCGTCGCCTCGCCCGACATGATCTGCGCCATGCAGGCCGCGGCCTGCGCCTCCGTCAGGTCGCGCTTCTCAACCAGGGCCGCGAGGGCTTCAGGGATCATGTCACCCATTATGCCATCTCCAAGAAGTTGCGCAGCAGGTCTTTCCCCACCGAGGTCATGATGCTCTCGGGGTGAAACTGCACCCCTTCGATCGCATACTCGCGGTGGCGCACGCCCATGATCACGCCGCTATCGCTGCGGGCGGTCACCTCCAGGCACTCCGGCACGCTCTCAGGCGCAATCGCCAGCGAGTGGTAGCGGATCGCGTCGAACGGGCTGGGCAAGCCGCGAAAGACGCCCTTCCCGTCGTGCTCGATGCGGCTGCTCTTGCCATGCCTGATCTCGCCGGCGTACACCACCTCCCCACCGAACGCCTCACCGATGCACTCGTGTCCGAGGCAGACGCCCAGGATCGGCAGCTTGCCGGCGAAATGCTGGATGAGCTCGACGCTGATGCCCGCCTCCTTGGGCGTGCATGGCCCCGGCGAGAGCACGATCCGCTCCGGCGTCAGCGCCTCGACCTCGCGCACCGTCGTCTCGTCGTTGCGCACGACGCGCACGTCGGCGCCGAGCTCGCAGAGATACTGGTACAGGTTGTAGGTAAAGCTATCATAGTTATCGATAAGCAGGATCATAGCTTCCTCACTCGCGCCC
>JBAROU010000259.1:0-6538 GCA_049642385.1 Dehalococcoidia bacterium
GGCGGGCGCGGCGACGCCGCGCGGGAGGAGGTAGTTGCGGGCGAACCCGTTCTTTACCTCTTTGATTTCGCCCACCTGGGCGGTGCCTTCGACGTTTTCTAGAAAGACGACCTTCATGGTTCTCCTCTCATTTATGCGGTGCGACGGGCCCGATCGTCAATGGATAACGAGTCATCTTAGCGCTGATTGACAGCCTATCTCTCAACAGCATCCCGCCGCTACCGGTTGTCTGTATGCTCAGAACGAATGTACGATGTGCGATCGCTCCTGTCAAGGACGCTTGCAAAGCGCGCGGACTTCGTGCGACACTGCGCGCGCTCCACAACGATGAGGAGGAGGACGCCATGGGCAAACTGGACGGTAAGGTGGTGATCGTGACCGGCGCGAGCCGGGGCATCGGCGCGGAGATCGCGCGCGTGTTCGCCGCGGAGGGCGGCAAGGTGGTCTGCGCGGCGCGCACGCTGCACGAAGGCGAGCACCCGCTGGAAGGATCGCTCGACAAGACGGTCGAGGGCATCCGCGCGGCTGGTGGCGAGGCGACGCCGGTTGCAGCGAACATCTCTGAGCCTGAGGAGTGCGAGAAGATCGTACGCGCCGCGCGCGACACGTACGGGCCAGTCGATGTGCTGGTGAACAACGCCGCGCTGACGTACTTCGTGCCGGTGAAAGACTACCCGATCAACAAGTGGATGCGGTCGTGGTCGGTGAACTTCCACGCGCCGTTCATCCTGAGCCAACTCGTGCTAGAGGACATGATGTCGCGAAAGAGCGGCAGCATCGTCAACATCTCGTCCGGCGCGGCGATCGGGCCGGGCCGCGGGCCGTACGCGAACGCGATGGGCGGCGGCACGTGCTACGGCGCGGAGAAGGCCGCGCTGGAGCGCTTCACGCAAGGGCTCGCCTCGGAGGTGTACAAGGACTGCGTCTCCGTGACGTGCGTCTCGCCGTCACAGGTGGTGCCGACGCCGGGTACGGTGTTCCACCGCTTGGTGCGCGGGCTGGACGACCCGCGAGGTGAGTCGCCGGAGTACATGGCGAAGGCGGCGCTACTCCTCGCCACCGAGCCGCTCGATAGCGTGACGGGGCGCGTCACCTACAGCCAGCTGATTCTCAAGGAGTTCGGCTGGATCGATGAGGCGAGAGGGATCGGCATGGACGAGGCGCGTTCGGGTACTGGCTACAGTAAGTTCTGAATCGGCGCGAACGGCCTCGCTTCAACTCAGCGCGCGCTTCTGTCTATAATGGGGTCGCGACCTGGTGTCGTCGGGGTGTACGGCCACTGAGGAGGCCGTGGGAGTAAAGATCGATGCCCGTCAAGACCTGGGTCGGTCGCTTTGCCATTGTCCAGGGGCAGCCTCAAGAAGAGGGTCCCAACCTCCGTTCATTCCCGCGCCAGCGACCCGACGAAGACGAAGACGAGCTATACGTCCTCGTCCAGCCGGACTCAGCCGAGAGCGAGGAGTACACCAACCAGCTGGCGGAGGTCATCGGCCGGCTCTACCTACAAGACACACTCTCCATGACCGGAGCCGTTCAGCGCGCGCTGCGCGCGGCGCACCAGCAGCTGCTGGACTGGAACCAGCGCAGCCTGCGCGAGGATCAGGTGGCCGCAGGCGTCGCCTGCCTGGCGGTGCGCGGCCGGACGGCGTACCTGGCGCAGGTCGGGCCCGTCATCGCGTACCACGTCGAGGACGGGCGCGTCGAGCGCCTGGCGCCGGTGAACGGCGCGGTCGAGCCGCTGGGCAAGGGCGAGCAGATCGAACCGACGTTCAGTCGCTGCCAGCTCTCGCCAGGCGACCTCGTGTTGCTCGCGTCGCCGCGGCTGCTGGAGATCCTCGACGCCGACGCGCTGCGCTCGATCCTCGAGCGCGGGGCGAACCAGGCGCTGGTAGAGCTGTACCGGCTCGCGCGCGGCGAGCAGGAGTTCTCGCTTGTGCTGCTCGCCTGCGCCGTCGAGCCGGAGGAGGGCCCGACAGCGTTCGCGGCCGCGCCGTCCGTGCTTACGCCCGAGCCGGAACCGCCAGCGAGGGAGCCCCTCGCGGCAACTGCCCCTCCCGAACCAGAGCCCCCGGCAGCTCAGAACGAGGACGTGATCGCGCTGCCGGGCCAGATCGCAGCGCCAGAACCGATCG
Organism: Dehalococcoidia bacterium; assembly: GCA_049642385.1. Classification (GTDB taxonomy): domain Bacteria; phylum Chloroflexota; class Dehalococcoidia; order DSTF01; family RBG-16-68-14; genus JBAROU01. Next base: position 2,133 of record JBAROU010000259.1, read on the forward strand.
CCGCCCCGCCGACCCTCCCCGAGTCGCCGGAGCCGATCGCTGCCCCGCCGGCCAACCTCCCTGAGTCGCCGGAGCCGATCGCCGCCCCGCCGACCAACCTCCCCGAGTCGCCGGAGCCGATCGCTGCCCCGACGACCAGTCTCTCCGAGCCGCCTGCGAGCGCGCCTCCGCCCCTCGGAGTGGACACGTTCGAGGAGGCCGCGCCCCGGTCGCGCGGTCTTGAGCCGCCGGAGATGAGTGCGACCGAGTGGCCCGCGCCGCTCCCGCCCGCCGAGCCGGAGGAGCCGCCACCACCGTCGGAGCCGCCGCCCGGCCTCTCACGCTCCAAAGTACGGCTGAAGGGCGAGAACGCGAACATCCGCTACCCGCGCACGACGGGCATGACCGCGAACTTGCCGCGCATCCCGGCGCAGGCGCTCGCCGTACTTGTGGTGATCATCGTCGTTGGGCTAATCGCCTGGCTCGTCATACCGTCGACGCTGCAAGACAGCCGGGCGGAGAAGCTCACCAAGTTGATCAACAACACGAGCGTTTCGCTCGATATCGCGCAGTCCGCCGCCGACCCGCAGCTACGCCGCGACAACCTCGACGACGCCGAGCAGAGTCTGGCCGAAGCCGAGGCGCTCGACGCAACTGATCCCGCGATCGCGGGGCTGCGCAGCCAGGTGAACTCGCTGCGGACGGAGCTCGATGCCGTGCTGGAGCTGCCGCAGCTGACGCTGGTCACCGACCTGACCGAGCGCTTGCCCGGCGCGTTCTCATCGAAGGACCTCGCCTTGGGAGGAGGTGGCGCCTACTTTCTCGACCACGAAGGGGGTCGCGTGATCGCCGTCTCGCTCCTCGCCGCGCAGCCGAACCCGGTCACGCTCCTCAGCGCGGGCGATTTGGTGGGCACCGAGGTGGTGGGCAAGCCGGAGTTCGCTACGTGGGCAGAGGACCGGAGCGCGCTGCTGATCATGGACGACAGCCGGAGGCTGATCCTGGCCCGCTTCGGGGAGGCGCCACGCCTCCTCACCGTCCGCGACGTCCAATCTCTCAAGTCGATCGACGGCATCGCCTTCGCCGGCGGTAACCTCTTCATCTTGGATAACGATGAGAACCAGGTCTGGCGTTTCCTTCCCACCGATTCCGGATTCGACAGCGAACGAGAACCGATGCTGCCCACCGCCGACCTCAACGAGGCGCTGGAGCTTGCGGTAAGCAGCTCGATTTACGTGCTGTTCGCCGACGGCACGATCCAGGGCTTCCAGGGCGAAGGCAGCGAGGCGCTCTCGCTCGCTGGCATCGACATGCCGCTGGAATCGCCTTCGTCCGTCACGCCGCTGGCGGAGGACCGCGTGTTGGTGGTCGATCAAGGAAACAAGCGAATTATCGCTCTCTCTGCCGACGGCGTCTTCCGCCAGCAGTTCAAGAGCGCCAGCTTTACCGACCTGCGCGCGCTGGCCGTCGATGAGCCGAATAATCTGCTCTACATCCTGGTCGGCGCGGCACTCTACCGCACTCAGCTGCCACCACCACCGCCGCCAACCCTCCAGTGAGAATCCTGGGCATCGAGACGTCCTGCGACGAAACGGCCGCCGCTGTCGTCGAGGACGGTCGCCGGCTGCGCTCGAACGTGATCGCTTCGCAGGCGGCGATGCACGACCGCTACGGCGGCGTCGTGCCGGAGGTCGCCGCGCGCCAACACCTAGAAGCGATACTGCCCGTCGCGCACGCTGCGCTTGATCAGGCGGATTGCACCAAACACGACCTGGACGCGATCGCGGTGACGTATGGGCCGGGGCTGGTAGGGACGCTGCTGATCGGCGTGAGCGTTGCAAAGGCGCTCGCGTACGCCTGGGAGCTGCCGCTCGTCGCTGTCAACCACCTGGAGGCGCATCTCTACGCCAACTGGCTTGACGCCGACGGCTCGGACGCGCCGGTCCCGCACTTTCCCTTGCTCGGGCTGATCGTCTCAGGCGGCCACACGGACCTGGTGCTGATGCGGGGCCACGGCCAGCTCCGGCTGCTGGGCCGGACGCGCGACGACGCCGCGGGCGAGGCGTTCGACAAGGTCGCGCGGCTGCTCGGCCTGGGCTTTCCGGGCGGGCCCGAGATCGAACGCGCAGCGGCGGGCGTCGAGAAGCCGTCGCTCCGGCTGCCGCGCGCCTGGCTGGGTGAAAGCGATGACTTTAGCTTCAGTGGCCTTAAGACCGCCGTGCTCCACGTGGTGCGGGGCGAGGCGCAACCGCCGGAGCAGATCGCGGCGGCGTTCCAGGAGTCGGTCGTGGACGTCCTCGCAACGAAAGCCGCCCGGGCGGCGCGCCGACTCGCCGTGCGCGGCATCCTGTTATCGGGTGGCGTCGCGGCGAACGGGCCGCTACGCAGAACGCTCGCTGAGCGCGCCGACGTGCCGCTCTTCGCGCCGCCGCCGCTGCTCTGCACGGACAATGGGGCGATGGTCGGCGCCTGCGGTCACTACCGCTTCGAGGCGGGCCGCGCCGGCCTCGACCTGGACGTCGCGCCCAACCTACCGGTGGCGGGTGGTCGCTAGTTATCCACATCCGGCCCCGACAACATCACCAGGCCGAACGAGCAATTGCGGCGCTAGGAGAACACGCAGCGCCCGCAGCCACCCTGTGTGCACTCGGTTTTGTAGAGCGCGAGCAGCCCCTGCTGGCGGCGCGCGTCCAGCGCAAGAGGCGTAGCGCCGTCGCGCAGGTTGGTTTCCAACAACGCGAGCGCGCCGTACCGGCCGGGGCGAGGCAGCTCCCTGTACAGGGCGCGCACCGCTGCGGCCCGTTCTCCATCCTCAAGCAATTGCGCCTGGGCAGCACACCAGGGCAGCACAGCGTTGACCAGCAGCTCGATCGCGCGGCTGCGGCCGATCAGCGCACCCAGCGCACGGCCCGCGGCGACGCCCGGCGCGACGAAGCGCAGCCAGTAGCCATCCGCGGGCACGCTCCAGGCCGCGATCAACCGCCGCGCCGGACCGTCAGGCTCCAGCGAGCGAAGGTTGTGACGCGCGAGGAGGCGGGCGAGCCCGGCGAGGCGTCGCGCCGGATGGTTCGCTGGCCGGAGCGAAGCGCGAGCGCCAAGCACGACGCGCGTAGCCGCGAGCTTGCTGTCACGCCAGAGCGAGTCGAGGAGCCGCTCGTGCGGATTTTGGGGCGCTTCCGCTAGCAGCCCGGCGGCGCACAGCAGGAGCGCTTCAGCGGTGACGATGCGTTGGTCGCCGGATAACGGTTCGATGCGCGCGGCGATCTCCCGCCAGGGCAGCGCATCCGCGAGGCTGGCGAGAGGTTCGCCGCCGTAGCCGAGGCCTTCGAGGAGCGCGCGATAGAGCGCTTCCCCAGAGCCACGCCCCTCGATCTCCCGGCCAAGAGCGGCGACGCGTTCACCGAAACGTCGGTCGCCCAGCTCATCCAGTGTACGCGCCACGTGCGGCATGCCCAGGCGAGCGGCAGCGTCGCAGCAGGGCTCGCGCCAGAGGCGCGGACCGGCGAGCCAACGCTCGATCTCCCCAGCCCGCCGGCGCACCCAGGGGCCGAGCGCAGCCACCGGGACGCGCCGGCCGCAGGCGAGCAGGGTATCTTCGGCGCTATCGTCCTCGAAGACAACGTGCAGTACGACCCCGTCGTAGCGGGCGTCGCGCTGGTGGCCGTGAGCGCGAAAGTCGCTCGCGCGCACGTGCAGCTCGACGTCGCCGCGCAGGGGCCCGACCGTCGCCGTCGCCGGCGTGACCAGCGCGTCGCGGAAGTCGGGACCGGCCCCGCGGCCGGGGCGGCCGGGATTGAGCACGCGCAGCGGTACGCCATCGCGTGTGGCGAGGGCGCTCGCTGGGAAGCGCTGGCCGGCCCAGAGCCAGACGAGCGTCGCCTCCGAGGGCAGGTTGTTGCTGGTCGCTGGTTGGCCGTTGCCGGTACGCGGTGTGCGAGTTTGCTTTCCAGGCAGGGAAGCCAGAGCGCGATACGGCTCGCGCGGCTCACGAATCGCTGCTGCGACCATCTACGCCTGCGTCACAGCAAACAACCAGCAACTACGAACCAGCGTCTTCGCCATACTCGAACTCTGCCCGCTCCGCGACCATGCTGAGCAGCCGTTGCGACGCGCCGCGCGGGCGGTACTGGTCGGTCTCCCACTCGCTCACGGTCTGCTGGCGCACATTCAACTCGCGAGCAAGCTCCTGCTGGCTGAGGCGCATGTGTTCCCGGAGCGCGCGCACCCGGTAGCCGTCCCAAACTTGCTTCGCCATAGAGCCAGTCTACACGGAAGCGTGTAGCTGGTGCAACAACACATCGAACGCGGTGTGGGGGCTAGCTCTCCCCGTCAATCAAGCGTTGGGCGGCGGTGTGGGGGTCGAGCTGGCGGGCGGCGACGGCGCGCACGAGGCCGTCCAGGCGCCCGTCCACTTCCGCGGACCGCAC
>JBAROU010000005.1:0-41805 GCA_049642385.1 Dehalococcoidia bacterium
TCTCTACACCGAGCAGAACACTGGCCGCGAAGTGCGTTTTGAACGGGTCTTTATCCGCGACATCACGATGGTCTTCGCCGAAATAGGCGAGGTGGTCGAGCACGGCTTCGCCCTGATCGACGTGAACGAGCCGGGACGGCTCTTCCAGTCGCTCAAGCGCTTCTTGCCAGTCACGTCGTTCAAGAAGACAAACGTCTTCGGCCAAGAGTACACGCTCGAAGAGCTCGTGGCGCTGCTGGCGCGCCAGATGGTCAACGCCGCGGAAGCTGCACTGGGCCAGCCTATCGACCAGCTTATCGTCGGCCGGCCGGTGCGCTTCTCCGAGGACACCGAGATCGATGAAGCCGCGCGCCGCCGGCTCGATGAGGCGTGGCAGTTCGTCGGGCTGAAGCGCGTGCGCTTCCTTGAAGAGCCGGTCGCCGCCGCCCACCACTACGCCTCGGAAGCGCGCCTCGAACCGGGCGCGCACTTGCTCGTCTTCGACTTCGGCGGCGGCACGCTCGACGTCACCGTCGCGCGCGAGAGCGCCGGGCGAGCGGAGGTGCTGGGCACTGGTGGCCTGCCCATCGGCGGCGACCTGCTGGACAGCCGGATCATGGAGACGCGCATCGCGCCGCTCTTCGGGCGGGGCGCGCACTACGACGGGAACTTGCCTGTGCCGAGCCATCTCTTCGCGCGGCTGCGCAGCTGGCAGTCTATCGTCGAGCTGAACCGTCCCGATCGGCTCGAGTTGATCCGAGACGCCCGCCGCACGTCCGACCGGCCAGATGCGCTGGCGGCGTTTGAGGAGCTAGTCACGCGCAACTACGGACAGGCGCTCTTCCGCGCGATCGAAGACGCGAAGATCGCGCTCTCGGACGCCGATGTTGCCGAGGTGCGCCTGCGCTGCGGACTGATCGACCTCGCTCAGGAGATCAAGCGGCACGAGTTCGAGGCGGCGATTGGCACGCAGGTACGCGCCGCGCGCCAGCTCGTGCTCGACGTCATCGCGGCCGCCGGGCGTGAGCTAGGGCAGATCAATCTCGTCCTCACCACGGGCGGCTCGTCGCTCATCCCGGCGTTTCGACAGATGCTGCACGAGGCCCTGCCGCGCGCGCAGCTCGCCGAGACGGACACATTCACAAGCGTCGCCGCCGGCCTAGCGCTGGCCGGGGCGCATGAGAGCTTCTAGGAGCGCGGTGCTTCCACGCTCACGCCAAATTGAGCGCGGTGTACCAGCCGGCCCACTCGCGGAGGACGGCCGATTCGTCGAACCAGACCTTGTTACGCTGGCCGTACTCCCAGATCACCAGCCGATCGGCAAGCATGTACATCGGGAAGCGCTCCGTGAAGCCTGATCGGAATGAACGCTGCGCCTGGTACCCAGCGAGAAACGCTCGGGCGAGTGCGACGTCCTCCATCGCATACGTAGCGACCGAACGCGCCAGGTCTTCCTCCGGATCGCCGAAGTAGCCGCCACCAACGTCGAACACACCGGTGATGCGCCAGCCCGCGCCGGTACGCTCGGCGACGGCGTTGTTCTCCTTGTAGTCGTGGTGCACGAATGTCGGCTCGAACGGCACGTCGAGCGCGCCGCGCCCGCTGGCGATGATGCTCTCGACCCACGCGACATCTTCGCTCGTGGTGACATCCGACGCGGCGAGACAGAGATCCAGCCAGCGCCGGATGCGCACGACGGCCCATTCGGCAAATGTGGTGTCGATCGGCTTGATGCTGACGGCATCGGGATCGTACTCACCGCAGCGGGGCCAGGTCAGGCTGTGCATCCGCGCGAGGTTCTCGCCCATCGCTCGGGCGAGGGCCTGTTTCTCCTTAGCAGTCAGGCTGGTTCGCACCGCGGGATCGCCGACCTGCACGCCCGGCATCTTAGGCATGACGGCGTAGCTCCAGCCGAAGATGTCGTCACGAGGATCGATGTCGAACGGCCAGGGGACAGGCACATCAGTCTGTTCGTGCAGCAGCCTCGTGAGGAATTGCTCCTTCTCAAACCGCCAGCTTGGGTAGGGCGCGCCTCGCAGCACGTACTCGCCCTTCGCGGTCGTCAGAAAGACGTTCTGGCCAAAGAGGCCCATCGGCGCCGGTTCCGCAGCGAGCAGGTCACCGAGATCGAAGCGGTCGAGCGCGGCCTGGAGCTGCGCATCGGAGAGCACGCCGAGGCGCTCGGAGTACTTGCGCTCCGTCATTCCTTGTTTGCCTCTGTCCGAAACGATCCCGGGAAGAACTTCTCTGCGCGCAGACGCTGCCACGCCTCGCGCGTCTCGCCCAGACCCGGCGTACTGCCGTCGCCATAAGCGAGCTCGTCCAGAAAGGCCGCCAGCTCGCTCGCCGTGCCTTCGATCAGGTTCGTCGCTGCCGGCCGCGCCCAAGGAAAGTTCGCTGGGAGGTGGCAGGCGTGGATCATCCAATCGATGGCGAGCAGCTTCTCGCGCGGAGTACGCACCTTCGGCCAGCGCTGGAGGAACTCCTGGAACGCTGGGAACGCGTTGCCGCCGAAAAGCTGCTTGCGCTGGTACGACTTCAGGTACTCGCCCCACGTCGTCGCCCAGCCGCACTCGCAGCCGAGCGGCGCTTCCTTGTCACCGTGCGGCCGCTCGATGCTATTTCCACAGCGCGGGCAGGTCACGCGGCCTGCGTGCGCCTCCGTGACGAGGCGGATGCTCTCGCAGCGCGCGTAGATCGCGTAGCCGACGTCATCGATCAGCTCCTCGTCCACGATGCCCTTCGCGTCGAGCGTATAGAGGCGGCGGATCTTGTCCTTTGGCGCGCGGCGCGCCCAGCGCACCTCGTCTATCCCCGACATCATCTCCCTCCAAATCGATACGCCCCACTCGCCTGCTGCCGGAAGCCGAAGGGCGTCCCAGCGTCAGGCGAGCGGGGCGTCCCCGCTCACCTTCTTCGCTCGGTTGGTTCGAAGACTAGGATAGCGAATGGTGGGAGGTTGTCCAAGAGAGAGGGCTGTTCATCGGTCGCCTAGCCCCGCGCCTCGCCGTCACGCAAGAGCACCTTGGCGTCCAGGCTGCGAGGCGCGCGTTCTTCCACAACGGCCGTGGCCGCCGCGCGCTGGACAACGCGGTTGTACGGCGTCGGGACGCCGTGCAGCGCGCCGAGGAGGACGATCTCGCCGTTCAGGTAGTCCGTCTCGATGGAACCGGCCCGCCGCTCCAGACTCTGCCAGGACGACCCGCCACCGCGCTCCCTGCCGGCAATGCTACCTCTCGTTACATCCACGCCGCGGCCCTGAAAGAGCTCCGCGCCGGAGGCAAACTCGATGCCGGCCGCTCGATAGCACGCGACGGCTTCGTCGCGCAGGTGTCGCGTCAGCTCCCCAGCAGCGTCGTCCTGCTTGCATAACGCCTGCACCGCGTTGCCGAGGTTCCCCAGCAGCTTGGCGTACTTCAACCGCATGACCTGAGGATCGGGCCGAGAGCTGAACCCGCTCGCGGTGATGTCCGCACACACCCGCTCGATCAGCGGATCGACGCCGCTCGGATACCGTCCTGCGTCCAGCACCCCTCCGACCGTGGACGAATGCATGAGCACTTCGCCGGGTTCGAGGTGCGTGCCAGGCAGAACGACGAGCATCGCGTAGACGCGCTCGAACAGCCGCAGCGCCATGCGCTCGTTGGCGACGCCGTTCTGGGCACAGACCACCGGCACATCGGGCGCGACCAGGCGCAGTTCGTTCAGCGCCGCGAGCGTGTCCTGCGATTTCATCGTCAGCAGGACAACGTCATCGTTCGTGAACTCGACCTCTGCGGGGTGTCCGACGGCGTTGATGGGCAGCACCGTTGACTCTTCCGGCGTGCAGAACGTGAGCCCGCCACGGCGCACCTTCTCCAGATGCGCGCCGCGACAGATCAGGACGACGTCCAGGCCCTGCTGAAGGAGCCGCGCACCGATGCTCCCGCCTATCGCTCCCGCACCGTAGATGATGTATCGCATGGCTTACGTTTTCCCGAGTAGCCGAAGCGCCGCCGCCGCAACCTCGTCGATGCGGGCGAGCAACGCCCCGTTTGGTTTGCCATCGACGAACTGCGCGTCTGTTGCAAAGACGCCGGCGAGCGGGACGCCGTCCAGGCTCATGAAGAGCGGCCGCAGCCCATACTCCACCGCCAGGAAATGTTCCGGCGCCGCCGCCGTCTGCACCGGCACGCACAGCTTGCCCGCCAGGTGGCTCTGCGGCATCAGATCGAAAAACATCTTGAGCACACCTGTGTAGAGCGCTCGATACGTCGGCGTCGCAGCGACGACGATCTGCGCTTCGCCCACGCACGCGATCGCCTCATCGACGTCCGCGTGCGTCGATCGCGCCAGGAGCGCATCGGCGGGCAGCGTCGCGAGATCGATCATGCGCGTCTGGCAACCCGAACATGCCAGCGCTTCGAGCGTCAGCTCGGCAAGCGCCTTCGACTTCGAGGGCGTGCGTGGACTGCCGGAGATCGCGACGGCCTTGACGTCAGGCAAGCGCGCTCCCCGCGAGCCGTCCCACAAAATGCGGCATCACGTACCTGCCGAAGCGCTGGGCTTCTTCGAGATGCGGGTAACCCGAAAGGATGAAGGTGTCGACGCCAAGGTCGACGTACTCTTGCAGTCGCGCCGCGACACTCTCGCCGGAGCCGACCAGCGCCGTTCCTACGCCGAGGCGCGCCTTGCCGATGCCGGTCCAGAGGTTGGGAGCAATCACGAGCTCATCGCTTCCGTTCGCCTGACGCATCTGCTGCTGACGGCGCTCGCCTTCGGAGTCCGTGCGGCTCAGCACCTTGTCCATCTTGCCCTGGAAGTCGTCCGGTATGCCGGCGATAAGCGCATCGGCAGCCGCCCAGGCCTCTTCCTCCGTCTCCCGCACAACGACGTGCATGCGCATCCCGAAGCGCAGCGTCCGCCCGATCGCCCCGGCGCGGGCGCGCAGGTCGGCGATACGCTCCTCCACCATCGACACCGTCTCTCCCCAGAGGAGATACACATCCGCCTCCTCCACACCGACGTGCTTAGCAGCATCGGAGGCGCCACCGAAGTAGAACGGCGGGTACGGCTGTTGGTACGGTCGCGGATGGACGTTCCCGCCTTCGACGCGGTAGTACCTGCCCTCGAAGTTCCAGCGCTGGCGCTCCGTCCACGCCTTGCGCACGACTTGCATGAACTCCTGCGTGCGCGCATAACGCTCGTCGTGATCCAGGAAGTCGCCGTCCGCCGCCAGCTCGGCGGGATAGCCGCCGGTGACGACGTTCACCAGCACTCGTCCCTCGGTGAGCTGGTCAAGCGTGTTGCTCATCTTGGCCGCGAGCGTTGGTGACACGAACCCCGGCCGCATCGCGACGAGGAACTTCAGCTTCTCGGTGCGTCCGGCGACGACAGCGGACGAGAGCCAGGCGTCGTGGCAGGTTGTCCCTACCGGCACCAGCGCGAAGGTGAAGCCGGCGTCTTCCGCCGCTTTCGCCACGTCGACGAGATAGTCGAGCGTGGCCTCGCGATCGGGTGGGCCGATCACCTCCGAATCGCCCATAGTAGGTAAGAACCAGCCGAAATCGATGTTCATGTGGCGTACCTCGGTAGAGAATGCGCGTCCAGTGTACACCAACCGCTGGCGACCGTTCCCCATTGGCGAGCTATTCGCTTCCTGCTATACTAACGCCACTTAACGCGTCAAGTTGTAAGGAGACGGGCGGATGCCCATACCAACGGCGTACTTCCAGGGCCAGCTTATCCCCCTCGACGACGCGAAGATTGGCATCAGGACGCACGCGTTCCTCTACGGCACCGCTTGCTTCGAGGGGATCCGCGGCAACTGGAACGACGACGACGGCCAGACCTACCTCTTCCGCGTGCGCGACCACTACGAGCGCCTGCGCATGAGTTGCCGCGTCCTGCGCATCGGGCTGCCCTACTCCGACGACGAGCTGTGCAACCTCACGTCGGACCTCGTCGGGCGTAACAGTTACAGCGAGGACATCTACATCCGGCCCATCGCCTACAAGAGCGAAGAGGTGATCGGGCCCAAGATGCACGACGTGGGCGACGATTTCCTCGTCTTCGTCATCCCGTTCGGGAACTATCTCGACATCGACGCCGGCATCCGCTGCGCGACGTCGACGTGGCGCCGGGTCGACGACCTGGGCATCCCGGCGCGGGCGAAAGTGAACGGCCTCTACGTAAACTCGGCGCTCGCCAAGACCGAGGCGCAGGAGAACGGGTTCGACGAGGCGATCATGCTCGACGACCGCGGCCACGTCTCGGAGGGCAGTGGTGAAAACATCTTCATCGTGCGCAAGGGCAAGCTGATCACGCCGCCGCCGTCGGACAACGTCCTCGAAGGGATCACCGCCGATAGCGTGATCACGCTCGCGCGCGACGAGCTAGGCATCGAGACCGTCGAGCGTTCGATCGACCGAAGCGAGCTCTACGTCGCGGACGAGTGCTTCATGACCGGCACCGCCGCGCACGTGTCGCCGGTGCTCGAAGTCGACCGGCGAAGCGTCGGCAGCGGCAAGACGGGCGAGGTCACGCGCCGGTTGCAAGAGCTCTACTTCAACGCGATCCGCGGTAAGAACGAGAAGTACGCCCACTGGGTCACCCCCGTGAAGCCAAGCATCGCCGCCAAGAAGCCGGCGGCCGGCCGTCAAAGAGTGAAGGCCTAGCGTGTTTTCCGAGTGGCAACCGCCCCGCATGTTAGGAGGACTGACGGGCGGAGTCCTCACCCTCGTCTGCTATCTGCTGATGGGGGCGCTGCTCTGGCGCGGCCTCACACTGCCCATCAGCCTGCAAGCCGTCGGGCCATACGTGGCCGCGACGTTCTTCTTTGGGCTGGGCTGCCTGTTCGCCTACTGGACCTACGGCTGCCTCACGCTGCGCTACCACCTCGATCGCAACGGCTTGGTGATCCACTGGGGTGACATCCGCCAAATGATTCCTATGGAGCGCATCGAGCGGCTGGTGCCCGGCCGCGAGCTACCCGCGCCGACGATAAACGGCGTGAGCTGGTTGGGCCACCACGTCGGCCGCGCGGAGGTCGGCGACCTCGGCGAGACGCTGTTCTACTCGACGCAGAAAGATCCCGAGCACCTGCTGTACGTAGTGACACCCAGCCACTCGTACGCCATCTCCGTGCAGGACGAGGTGCAGTTCGCCGAGGAGCTCCAGGGGCACCAGCGCTTGGGTCAGGTCGTCTCGCTGCCGCAGGTGACGGAGCGGACGTCGATCGCCTCACAGCCGTTCTGGCACGACTCCCTCGCGCGCACGCTTGCGCTGCTTTCGATGCTGGCGGCGGCCGTCACGGTCGGCTACGTCTTTCAGCAGTACCCGGGCCTGCCCGACAGCATCCCGCTCGCGTTCCCCTCGATCAGCGGCGTCACGCGTGTCGACGACAAGAGCGCGTTGCTTGCCATCCCGATCACCGGCCTGGGCCTGCTAGCGATCAACCTCGCGCTCGGCTTCATTCTCCACGCCTGGGAGCGCGCTGTGGGTTACCTCCTGTTCGCCGCCGCCATCGGTTCGCAGCTCATCCTCCTCTCCGGCGCGATCATTACCCTCCAGCAATAGATCGTACATATGACAGACCCATCGCGCTCTTCGCCATCGAGCGGAGCCGCGGACGTAGCGTCACTCCTCAACCTCGTGCGCAGGCAACCCGCGGAGCCGTGGCGAGACGGAGACAACATCCCTTGGAACGACCCTGGCTTCAGTCGCGGGATGCTTCAAGAGCACCTCTCGCAGGCTCACGACCGCGCCAGTCGCCGCTTTGAGACGATTGGCCAGCACGTCGACTGGATCCACCACCAACTCTTGATCAGCAAACCAGCGAACATCCTCGACCTGGGCTGTGGTCCCGGCCTGTACACGAGCCGCCTGGCGCAGCGGGGTCATGAGTGCGTCGGCATCGACTATGCGCCCGCTTCGATCGACTACGCACAGGACGAAGCGCGCAAGTTGAAGCTTCGCTGCAACTACGCTTGCGAAGACATGCGAATTGCTGACTACGGAACGGGCTTCGACTTAGTCATGTTGATCAACGGTGAGCTGAACTCGTTCCGGCCGACCGACGCGAAAGCCATCCTCACGAAAGCACGCCACGCACTCCGGGATGATGGGCGACTCCTTCTGGAAGTGCACACGCCCGAAGCGATAAAGGCAGTCGGCAGACGGAGTCCGCTTTGGTTTTCGGCTGAGCGCAGCATATTCTCGGACACGCCTCATTTGTGGCTGGAGGAGCATACGTGGCACGCGGAGGCAAACGCCTCCACCACCCGCTACTTCATCATCGATGCGGCAACCGGCAGCGTCAGCACATATGCTGCAACTAAGCAGGCGTACTCGGAGGCCGAATACCGCGCTCTCATCAGCGACTGCCAGTTCACCGAGATCGAATTCCTTCCCTCGCTCACTGGCACCGAGAATGCCCAGAGCGACATGGTGGCAATCGTGGCACGCAAGCCAGGGACTGCCTGATCACCTCGTCTCGTCCGCACCCGTCTCCCTTGTTACACTGACCCCGTGACCACGTACGACACCATCATCGTCGGCGCGGGGCCGGCGGGCAGCACGGCGGCGCGGCGGCTCGCACAGCGCGGCGTCCGCGGGCTGCTGCTCGACCGCGCGCGTTTCCCGCGCGATAAGCCCTGCGGCGGCGGCGTCACGATCCGCGCCGCCCACGACGCTGGCATCAACCTCTCGCCCGTCATCGAGGACACCGTAAGCAGCGTTCGGGTGAGCCTCCGGCTCGGCCGTCCGTTCGAGCGATCGTCGCCAGAACCGCTGAGCTACATGACGCAGCGTTGCCGCCTCGATGCGTATCTCGTCGAACAGGCGGCCGCCGCGGGCGCCGACTTCCGCGACGACGTCGCCGTACGGGAAGTCGAGATATCAAACGACGAGGTCATTGTGTCCAGCAACGGCGACACATATCGCGCGCGAGCGCTCGTTGGCGCGGACGGCGCGAACGGCGTTGTCGCGCGAGCCGCAGGCCTCACGCCGAACGGCGAATCCGCTCTCGCGCTGGAAGGCAACGTTCCAGCCGACGATCGGCTGATCGAACGCTGGGAGCGCACCATCGCCCTGGACTTCGGTGGCATACCGGGCGGCTACGGCTGGCTCTTCCCCAAGCGCGAACACCTGAACGTGGGGGTGGGCGGCTGGCGCTGGGTGGGGCCATCGTTGCGCGACCACCTGTCCGCGCTCTGCAAGTACCTCGACCTCGATGAAACGCAGCTCACGAATGTGCGCGGTCACCACCTGCCGCTGCGGACGCCCGGCGCGCCCATCGTCCGGGGGCCAGCGCTCCTGGCTGGCGACGCCGCCGGCTTGGTCGACCCCCTCTCCGGCGAGGGTATCGACGCCGCCCTCACGAGCGGGCGGCTGGCAGCGGAGGCGCTCCTCCCGTATCTAGCGGGCGAGGCGCGCGACCTGAGCGCCTACGAAGCGGCGGTGGAGCGCGAGCTAATGACCGATATCATGTTGTCGCACAAGCTGCAGCGCATCTTCCACCGGATGCCCCGCCCCTGCGTATCGGTCATGCGCCGGAGCGACCGCTTTTGGCGCAGCCTCTGCGGCTTCGTGCGGGGCGAGGTCACCTACGCCGGCTTTTGGCAGCGCATCGGGCCGCTGGGCATCGTGCTAAACGGCCTGGCCAAGCTGAGCGAGCCGAAACGGCCCTAATACCTCCTACGCGATGTCCTCATTGACATCTCTTATGTAGGGCAGTACACTATCTCTCGATACTGAAAAAAGGCGACGAAGGGGAGTAGTAGGAACGCCTCGACGCCTCAGAGAACCGGCGGAAGCTGAAAAGCCGGCGGCGGATCGAGACACCGAACTCGCCCCAGAGCCTTTCGGGCCGAAACAATCAGTAGGCCTGGACGGGAGCGCCCGTTACCGCGCACAGAGCGGTCTCGGCCTGAGGCGGAGACAAGAAGGGTGGTACCATCCCGTCCCTACGGGATCCCTTTAGGGACGGGATGTTGTGATCTATGAGGGCAATGAAAACGAACGATAGCCGTAGCGCGGTCAACCAGGAGGTGAGCACCCCGACTAGTCGGGGCCTCGTAGCCACGTCTCCTTCGACCCGCGAGCTGCTGCGCTTGCCGGGTCTTGGCCTGCTGCTGCTAGGCAGGCTTCCGATATGAGGTCCTCGGCCGCACACGAACCACGCTAGACGAAACCGAGGACCGGCCCCGACATGATCGGGGCCGAGCCGTTACTAAGGAACGAGAGAAAGGACAGGAACCATGACGAAACTCACAGGCGCTCAAATCGTGATGGAGTGTCTGGCGCGCGAAGGAGTCGAGTACATCTTCGGCTACCCCGGCGGCGCCAACCTCCCGCTCTACGACACCCTTGTCCAGTACCCGCAGATCCGCCACATCCTCGTTCGGCACGAGCAGGCGGCCGGCCACGCGGCCGATGCCTACGCGCGCATCACCGGCAAGCCCGGCGTCGCGTGGGCGACGTCGGGGCCCGGCGTCACCAACCTGGTTACCGGCATCGCCAACGCCTGGATGGACTCTGTGCCGATGGTCTGCATCACCGGCGCCGTCGTGAGCTGGCTGATCGGCCGCGACGGGTTCCAGGAGGCCGATGCGACCGGCATCACGCTCCCTATTACCAAGCAGAACTACCTCGTGCTCGACGTCGACGAGATCGCGCCGACGATCCGAGAAGCGTTCCACATCGCGAGCACCGGCCGCCCCGGGCCCGTGCTCGTCGACATCCCACGCGATATTCAGCAGCAAGAGACCGACTTCCACTTCCCTGAGAAGGTCGAGCTGGCCAGTTATAAGCCCGTGACGAAGGGCAACGGAGGCCAAATCAAGCGCGCGGCGCAGCTCATCGCCGAGGCGGAGCGACCGGTGATCCTCGCCGGGCACGGCGTGATCATCTCTCGCGCGTACGACGAGCTACGCGAGCTGGCGGAGCGCGCGCACATCCCGGTGATCTGCACGCTGCTCGGCATCGGCGGCTTCCCGGGCTCCCACGAGCTGTACATGGGCATGCCCGGCATGCACGGCATGTATTGGAACAACATCGCCATTAGCGAAGCTGACCTCGTGATCGGCATCGGCATGCGCTTCGATGACCGCGTGACCGGCCGCCTCAAGGACTTCGCGCCGAACGCCAAGATTATCCACATCGATATCGACCCGGCGGAGATCAGTAAGAACGTGCGCACGGCCGTCCCTATCGTCGGCGACGTGAAGCAGGTGCTCAGCCAGCTCAACCCGCTCGTCGAGCCCGCCCGCCACGACGACTGGTATGGCCATATCCAGCAAATCCGCCGCGATCATCCGTCGATCAGCATCCCGGACGTCGACCACCTGCTGCCGCAATACGTGATCAAGAAGATCTACGACCTTTCCGGCAAGAACGCCTACTTCGTCACGGGCGTGGGCCAGCACCAGATGTGGGCCGCCCAATACTTCTGGGGCGACAACCCCGCGAGCTTCATCACGTCCGGCGGCCTCGGCACGATGGGCTTCGAGGTGCCCGCGGCGATCGGCGCGCAGTTCGCGCGACCGAAGGACCTCGTCTGGTCGTTCTGCGGCGACGGCGGCTTCCAGATGACGCTGCAAGAGCTCGCCACGATCGCCGAGTACGAGCTGCCGATCAAGTTCGCGATCATTAACAACAACTACCTGGGCATGGTGCGCCAGTGGCAGCACTTCTTCTACAAGGACAACCTCAGCGCGGTCCACATGTTCCAGCCCGACTACGTGAAGCTGGCCGAGGCGTACGGCATCGCCGGCATGAAGGTGGCCGACAAGGGCGACGTGGAGCCCACGATCCTCCAGGCGATCCGCCACCCAGGCCCGGTCATCATCGACTTCCAGGTGCAGCAGGATGAGGACATCTACCCCATGATGCCGTCCGGCGCCTCGCTCGCCGAGACCATCGATCAGCCCAAGTTCGCGGAAGCACCCGAGCGCGAGCAAGTGAGGTCGTCGTGAGTAAGCACACCATCGTCGCACTCGTGCAGGACCGGCCGGGCGTCCTGAACCGCATCGCCAGCAAGTGGCGTCAGCGTGGCTTCAACATCGAAAGCCTCGCCGTTGGCCACAGCGAGGTGCCGGGCCTTTCGCGCATGACCTTCATGGTCGACGGGACGGTGACCGACGTCGACCAGGTGACAAAGCAGATGTACAAGATCATTGAGGTGGTCAAGGTCTCCGACCTGACGGAGCACGATATGGTCCACCGCGAGCTCGCCCTCGTAAAGATCGCCGCGGGCCCGCAGCAGCGCGGCGGCGTGCTCGAGATCGTCGACATCTTCCGGGCGAAGATCGTCGATGTCGCGCCCGAGTCAGTCATCATCGAGGTGACCGGCACGGAAGACAAGGTCGACGCCCTGATCGAGATGGTGCGGCCGTACGGCGTGAAGGAGATCGTGCGCACCGGCCGCATCGCGATGACGCGCGGCGCCGGTACGCCGTTGGCCATAGATGCCAGCAAGGTCGAGCCACACCGTTACCGCCCCGCGGGCGAAGGCAAGCCCAAGGTAGGAAGTCTGATCTAGGCGCAGATTCAGAAGGAGCAGCAGTGCATGACTGAGATCTACTACGACAAGGACGCCGACCTCTCGTTGCTGAAGGACAAGACCATCGGCATCATCGGGTTCGGGAGCCAGGGTCACGCCCACGCGCTAAACCTCAAGGACAGCGGCATGAACGTCATCGTTGGCCTCTACCCCGGCTCGAAGAGCTGGGCCAAGGCCGAAAGCGCCGGCCTGCGCGTCGGAACCGTAGCGGATGTTGCGAGCGAGGCCGATGTGATCATGATCCTCGCCCCCGACCAGATCCAGCGCGAGCTCTACGAAGGGCACATCGAGCAAGGCCTCTCCGCAGGCAAGATGCTCATGTTCGCGCACGGGTTCAACATCCACTTCAACCAAATCCAGCCGCCCCCCGACGTCGACGTGACGATGGTCGCTCCGAAAGGGCCCGGCCACATGCTGCGCACCCTCTACGTGGACGGGATCGGCATGCCAGCCCTGATCGCGGTGCACCAGAACGCGACGGAGCTCGCCAAGCAGATGACGCTCGCCTACGCGAAGGGCATCGGCTGCGCGCGCGCCGGCGTGCTCACGACGACGTTCCAGGAGGAGACCGAGACGGACCTCTTCGGCGAGCAGACGGTGCTCTGCGGCGGCGTCACCGCCCTGATCAAGAACGCCTTCGAGACGTTGGTCGAGGCCGGCTACCAGCCGGAGATCGCCTACTTCGAGTGCTTGCACGAGCTGAAGCTGCTGGTGGATTTCATCCACACCGGCGGCATGGCCTCGATGCGCTACACCATCAGCGACACAGCCGAGTACGGCGACTACACCCGCGGGCCGCGCATCATCGACGCGCACGTACGCGACAACATGCGCCAGGTGCTCAGCGAAATCCAGGACGGGTCGTTCGCCCGTGAGTGGATCCTGGAGAACCAGGCCGGCAGGCCCGCCTTCCTCGCTCAGCGCCGCATCGAGGCGGAGCATCCCATCGAAAAGGTGGGCGAGGAGCTGCGCGGCATGATGAGCTGGCTGAAGAAGGAAGCGTAAGGAGAACACCATGCCGAAAGGGAGCAAGGAGCTGCTCGACGCGATGAACGAGGCGCTCTCCGAAGAGTTGGCCTCGATCATCCAGTACTTATGGCATCACATACAGGCGCGTGGCGTTCACAGCGCCGCGATAGGCGACCGGTTCAAGGCCGTGTCGATGGTGGAGATGAACCATGCCGAGCGCATCGCCGAGCGCATCGACCTACTCGGTGGCCAGCCGACGATTGCGCTCGACGCGATCAGCCCGGGCAGCCACGGCGACGTCGGCAAGATGCTGCGCGACAACCTCGCAGCGGAGGGGAAGGCGGTCGCCATGTATCGCAAGCTCGTCGTAATGGCGCGCGAGGCGGACGACCCTGTGTCGCGTGTCCTGCTCGAGGAGATCCTGGGGCAGACCGAGGACCATGCGCACGAGCTCGCGAAGCTACTGGCCGACGTGAGCGATGCCAAGCCGCCTAAGGTCGAAGCGAAGAAGACCTCGCAGCTGATCGATGCGCTCAATATCGCCGTATCGGACGAGCTAGCCTCGGTCATCCAGTACCAGTGGCACCACGTGATGGGCCGCGGCATCGCCTCGCCGGCGATCCTCGGGATGTTCGAGAGCCACTCGATGGACGAGATGCGCCACGCGTACCAGTTCGCCGAGCGCATCGACCTGCTGGGTGGCGACCTCACCGTGGAGCTGCACCCGATCGCCGTCGGCGGCGACCTGCGCAAGATGATCAAGGATGACCTCGACGGCGAATACCGCGCCATCGAGATGTATAAGGGCTACGTCAAGCTTGCCGAGCGAGAAGATGACCCCGTTACGCGCCGCATGTTCGAAGAAACGCTCGGGACAGAAGAGACACACGCCGACGACTGGGAGACCGTGCTGGAGAAGGACTAGAGCTATGGGCGTAGACAAGACAATGCGGATGCTCATCCTGCGTCGGCCCCCTGTCTCCTGAGCGGGAGCCGAGGGGGCCTCACCAGGACTCACACCAAACACAATGACTGGAGGTTGAGCATCCCAATGGCAGACAAGGTACTGATCTTCGATACGAGCTTGCGAGACGGCGAGCAATCGCCCGGCGTAGCGCTCACCCCCGACGACAAGTTGCAAATCGCGCAACAGCTCGATCGGCTGGGCGTCGATATCATCGAGGCCGGCTTCCCGATGACCTCGCCCGGCGATCTCGAGGCGGTCGCCAACATCGCGCGCACAGTGCGCGAGCCGGTGATCGCCGCGCTCGCCCACGCACACCCGGAAGCCGTGGACAAAGCGCATGAAGCGCTCGTCGACGCGGCGCGACCGCGCATCCACGTCTTCCTCTCCGTCTCCGACATCCACCTAATGCACCAGCTTCGCAAGGACCGCGAAGAGGTGCTGGAGATGGCCCGCACCCAGGTCGCGCGGGCAAAGCAGTACTGCGAAGACGTAGAGTTCAGCCCGATGGACGCCGCCCGCGCTGAGTGGGCGTACGTCTACACCATGCTGGAGCAGTGCATCGAGGCGGGCGCGACCACGGTGAACATCCCCGACACCGTCGGGTACACCGTCCCCGAAGAGTTCGAACAGTTCATCCGATCGATCTTCGAGAACGTCTCGAACATCCACAAGGCCGTGGTCTCCGTCCACTGCCACAACGACCTCGGTCTCGCCGTCGCCAACTCGCTCGCCGCCGTGCGCGCTGGCGCACGCCAAGTCGAGTGCTGCGTGAACGGCATCGGCGAGCGCGCGGGCAACGCGTCGCTGGAGGAGGTCGCGCTCGCAATCAAGACGCGCGGCGACTTCTACGACCTGGAGACCAACATTAACACCAAGGAGATCTACCGCACGAGCCGCCTCGTCGCCGACCTCTCGGGGATGAGCGTGCAGCCGAACAAGGCGATCGTCGGCGCGAACGCGTTCCGCCATCAGTCGGGCATCCACCAGGACGGCATCCTGAAGATGCGCGAGACGTACGAGATCATGGACGCCCGCGATATCGGCTGGCCGGCGGGCGGCGGCGAGATCGTGCTGGGCAAGACGTCCGGGCGGCACGGCTTCAAGGCGCGCCTGGAGCAGCTCGGCTACCAGTTGACGGACGAGGAGCTCAGCCGCGCCTTTCTGGCGTTCAAGGAGCTCGCTGACAAGAAATCCGAGATAGACGACCGTGACATCGAGGCTCTGGTCGCGGAAAAGATCCGCACCAGCGCGGAGGTCTACCACCTCGACCTGGTGCAGGTGAGCTGCGGCGACCACGCCACACCTACCGCCACGATCCGGCTGATCGCGCCGGACGGCGCCCTACTGGCCGACGCTGCGCTGGGCAGCGGGCCGGTCGACGCGGTGTACAGGGCGATCAACCGCGTCGTCCAGGTACCCAACGTCCTCACCGAGTTCTCGGTAAAGAACGTGACGGAAGGCATCGATGCGCAGGGCGAAGTAACGATCCGGGTCGAGAGCGACGGCCGGAGCTACGTCGGCCGGGGCGCCGATACAGACATCATCGTCGCTTCCGCGAAGGCCTACATGAACGCGCTGAACCGGCTGCTGGCGATCCAGCGCCCGGCGGCGGATTCAGAGGTGAGGACGAACCCGTAGTCATGCCAAGCGACAAGAGTGACTACCAAGCTAAACCTGATTTGACAAAGAAACGGGGCCGCCGTAAGGTGGGGGAGGCCGCGCTGGCCTATCTCACCGCTGAGGCCTTGGAGATGCCCAAGACAACGATCAGCAGCAAGTATCAGATCACGCTCCCCGCTCGCCTGGTGCGGGAGCTCGGCCTGCAGCCCGGGGACAAGCTCGCGGTGGAGGTGGAGGGCCTCCGGCTCATCCTCCACCCCCGCCCGAAGGACTGGGTGTCGTACACGGCGGGTTCGATGCCTGGCTACTACGGAAAGACGAAGGAGGAGATCGACGCGTACCTGAAGGAGGTGCGCGGCTCTTGGGGGACGTATCTCGATGACGACGAGGAGGACGACCAGACATCCGAGAGCAGCTAGCGGCCGCTCGCCGGCTCTGTCTCGACACGAACACGCTCATCTACCACCTGCAGCGCGAGCGGGTCTATGACGAAGTCATCGAGGAGCTGTTCCATTCGGTCCGCCTGGGGCAACGCGAGTTTGTCGTTTCAGTCATCACAGAACTCGAGCTGATGGTCTTGCCAATACGACAGGGCGACAGACTGGAGATGGAGCGCGTGCACATGGTCTTGGAGGCACCGGGCGTTCACCTCGTGGAAATGAACCGAGCGATCGCACATCGCGCCGCGCAGGTCCGCGCGAGCGCCGGCCTCGACCTTGCTGACGCTGCGATCATCGCGACCGGCATCCAAACGGAGTGCGACGCCATCGTTGGCAACGACGCCCGCTGTGCTCGACGCGTGAAGGAAATTCCATACGTGCTGCTGGACGCGCTGGTAAAGGAGCAAACACGATGATCGGCTACGACACGCTGACACCGAAAGAACGAGCCTACTGGGAGGAGTGCGATCGCTTCCTGGCCGAGCACATTGACCCAGACCTGGTTGGGCGCATGGACCGGTGGGAGGTGCTCTACCCGACTGAGTATATCCGCATAATGGGAGAGCACCACTACCTGGGCGCCTGCGTCCCGATCGACGAGGGCGGCGGCGGGCGCAGCTTCCTGGAGGACGCGCTGCTCAACGAGCGCGTCGGCTACCACGGGTCAGCGGCGCTGGCCTGCGCGCGCACCTTCACGTCGCATGTGGGCTGGATCATGGCCCGCTACGGCTCCGCGCACATCAAGGAGCACTACCTGCGCCCGATGCTGCGCGGCGAGAAGATCACCGCCCAGGCGCTCACCGAGCCAGCCGCCGGCTCCGACCTGGGCGGCATCCAGACGACGGCGCGTCGCGTGGGCGACCGCTACATCGTAAACGGCGAAAAGCGCTTCCTGGACGGAGCGCAAGACTGCGACTTCATCTCGTGCGCCGTGCGGACGGCCGAGGGCAGCAGCCCGCGCGGCACGATCAGTGTCCTGCTCGTCGATACGTCGCACCCGGGATACCAGGTGCTCCAGGAGCACAAGAACTGGCTCGGTTTCCGGGGCATGGGCTCAGCATGGGTGCGCTTCGTGGACGTGGAGGTGCCCGTCGAGAACCTGCTCGGCGAGGAGGGCCGCGGCTGGGACTACCTCTCGCAGGAGCTGCTGATCGAGCGCGTCGTCGCCACCCGGGCGCAGCTCGGGCAGGCGCTGCGCGCGCTCGAAATCGCCGCGACATACGCCGAGGAGCGCGAGACGTTCGGGCAGAAGCTGCGTGACCACCAGTGGGCCGCGTTCAAGGTCGCCGAGGCTTCCATGCGCCTCGACGCCGCCTACCTGCTCAATACGCGCGCCGGGCGCATGCTCGACGACGGCAAGTGGGAAGAGGCGAAGATGGAGGTCGCGATGGCGAAGTGGTTCGGCGTGGAAGCCGCCTGGCAGACGGTGGACGACGCCCTCCAGATCATGGGCGGCATCGGCTACACGCAGAGCTACCCCATCGAGCGTATCCTGCGCGACGTGCGCGCTTCGCGCTTCACGGCCGGCAGCACGGAGATGATGGCGCTGATCATCCAGCGCCGCGCCTTCGGCAAGCTGCGCGACCCGAACTTCCGGCGCGAGCTCGTCGGCCACGAGGTCGATGGCTCACCCGTCGAGCGGCGCAGCCCGGAACGCGTGTAAACTGAATAAGCAAAGCGATCTATTGAGAAACGAGGCCACGTCATGGGCATGACACTTGCAGAGAAGATCCTGGCCGCGCATAGCGGCCGTAAGGAGGTCACGCCGGGCGACCTGATCACCGTCAAGGTCGATCTGGTGATGGCCAACGACGTGACGGCGCCCATCGCCATCCGGCAGTTCCGGAGCCTGGGCGTAAAGGACGTCTTCGACAAGCAGCGCGTGGTCTTCGTGCCCTCTCACTTCGTGCCCGCGCGCGACGTCGCCACGGCCGAGCAGTTCAAGGTGATGCGCGATTTCGCTCGCGAGATGGGCATCGTCTACTACGAGCTGGGCCAGGCGGGTATCGAGCACATCCTGCTCCCCTGGAAGGGCGACGTCGTGCCCGGCGATGTCTACTGCGGCGCCGACTCGCACACACCCACCTGTGGGGCGTTGGGCGCCTTCGCCTGCGGCATGGGCAGCACGGATATCGCCGTGGCCATGGCGACGGGCGAGGTATGGATGAAAGTTCCGGAGACGATGCGCTTCATCTACCACGGCAAGATGCAGCCGTGGACGCGCAGCAAGGACCTCATCCTGCACACCATCGGCCACATCGGCACCGATGGCGCCACCTACAAGGCGATGCAGTTCGAAGGCGACACGCTCAAGGACATGTCGATGGATGCGCGCTTCACTCTGACCAACATGGTCGCCGAGGCGGGCGGCAAGACCGGCCTGATACCCGTCGACGAGGTGACGCTCGACTATGTGCGGCCGCGCGCGAAGCGGGAATGGACGGTGTACGAAGCCGACCCTGACGCAGCTTACGCAGCGACCTACGAGTTCGATGCCTCGGCGATCGAGCCGACGATAGCGATGCCCTTCAGCCCCGGCAACACGAAGACGATCGCCGAGATCGCCAAGGACGACATCAAGATCGATCAGGTGTTCATCGGTTCGTGCACCAACGCGCGCATGGAGGACCTGCGCGAGGCAGCCGACATCATGCGCGGCCGCAAGGTCGCGCCCTGGGTGCGCTGCATCGTCATCCCGGCCACGCAAGACATCTTCAAGGAAGCGCTCAAAGAAGGCCTGATCGAGGTGTTCACAGAGTCCGGCTGCCAGGTGAGCGCCGCCACGTGTGGCCCGTGCCTGGGCGGCCACTACGGCGTGCTCGCCGCGGGCGAGCGCTGTGTCTCGACGTCGAACCGCAACTTCCCGGGCCGTATGGGCCACCCGACGGCCGAGGCGTTCCTCGTGAACCCGTCGCTCGCCGCTGCTGCTGCGATCGCAGGTCGCATTGTGCACCCGGAAGAGGTCATCGGAAAGGTAGCGGTCTAATCATGTATGTCCGCGTTCGAGGTTGGGAAGCCTATCCCGGCAAAGAGCAAGACTTCGAGGGAGCGCTGCGAGAGATCGTCGGCTGGATCCGCGAATCGCCCGGTTGCGTCTCCGCTGACATGGTGCGCGCTGTCGGCGTCGGCCAGGAAGGCAAGTACTTCAGCATGATCCGGTACGAGAACGAGGATGCCTACTACCACATGCAAAAGACCGTGCGAAACCCGCGCATCGTCCCGCGATTGGAGGGCCTCGGTCACGAGACGTGGGAGTTGGTCGCGGGCGAGAGCGTAGAGGAGAGCAAGTGATGACGGCCAGGGCCCACAAGTTCGGCGACCACATCGACACGGACCAAATCATCCCCGCCAAGTACTTGGTGACGACTGACCCGCGCGAGCTGGCGCAGCACTGCATGGAAACCGCCGACCAGGAGTTCGTCAAGCGTGTGAAAGAGGGCGATGTCATGGTCGCCGGGGTCAACTTCGGCTGTGGCTCATCGCGCGAACACGCGCCGATCAGCATCACCGGCGCCGGCGTGAGCTGCGTCATCGCCAAGAGCTTCGCGCGCATCTTCTTCCGCAACGCCATCAACCTCGGGCTGCCCGTGCTCGAATGCCCGGCAGCGGTCGATGGCATCGAGCCGGGTGACGAGGTCGACGTCGACCTCTCGACCGGCACGATCCGCAACCTGACGACCGAGCAGGTCTTCCAGGCCAAGCCGTTCGAGCCGTTCATGATGGAGCTACTGGAAGCCGGCGGCCTCGTCGAGTACACGAAGCGAAAGCTGACGAAACAGACGACCTGACGAGCGTGAACGAAACGCCTGCCACGCTGCGCAACCTCCAGCAGATCATCGATCGGAGCGCGGCGAGCGCCGGCCCCGCTATCAAGCGCAACTTCATCGGTGGCGGCTGGGCGATGTCAGCCCAAGAGTTCGTCGCGTTCTGGGATAGCGGGCCGATGGCATCCATCTCGACGGTTTCCACCTCGGGTGACGTCCATGTCGCACCGCTTGAGCCAAGGCTCATCGACGGCAAGTTCTACATCCCTACATTTCCCGATTCGCAGCGCTTGCGCGACCACCGCGCCAATCCGCGCTGCGCTATCGCTTCTTGGGACGGGCCGTACCGCGCCATCATCGTCTACGGCACAGCCCGCGAGGTACCGAGCAGCCTGACCAGCCGAACAACCGAGACCGCGGACGAGCAAGGCTATCCGCAGGATTCGATGATAACTATCGAAGTGACGCCAACGCGCATCTACGGCATCCGGCCGCCGAGAGGACATCCCGCCCACCAAGAGCCCGGTGGAGACTAGGCGTTCCGCTTAGGTGTAACGGAGGATGGGAGGAGCGCGGACGAATGTGGTATCGTGCATGCGTCATGACTCTTCGCCCGCAGGCCGCGGTGAACCGAGCAGAGGTTGTTTCAAGCCCCCGACTGCCCAGTCGGGGGCGGGCGATTGGCGTCGCCTCCGCGCCCGTCGCATAACGCACGTTCGCCCAAGGCGAACCGACCATTCCCACGGAGGTATCCCCGACCAATGAAGGTCCAGCTATACGACACAACTCTGCGCGACGGTGCCCAGATGGAGGGCATCTCCCTTTCCGTAGAAGATAAGCTCAAAATCGTCCAAAAGCTCGATGAGCTGGGCATCCACTACATCGAGGGCGGCTGGCCCGGCTCGAACCCCAAGGACGTCGAGTTCTTCGCGCGAGCGCAGTCCCTCCAGCTCACATGCGCCAAGCTCGCTGCGTTTGGCAGTACGCGTCACGCCGGCGCCAGCGCCGACGACGACGCCAACCTACGCGCGCTGCTCGACGCACACACGCCTGTCGTCACGATCGTGGGCAAGGCGCACACGATGCAGGTGCACGATGTGCTCGAAACGACGACCGAAGAAAACCTGGCGATGATCGCGGACTCGATCCGGTTATTGAAATCGCACGACCGCACGGTGTTCTTCGATGCGGAGCACTTCTTCGACGGCTATGCTGCCGACCCGGCCTACGCGCTCCAATGCCTGAAGGCCGCCGCCTCCGCCGGCGTCGACGCCATCGCGCTGTGCGACACCAACGGCGGCGCGATGCCGGCGCAGCTCGCAGCGGCTGTGCGCGCCGCGCGCGAGGCCGTTCCCGTCGCGCTCGGCATCCACACCCACAACGACGCCAACCTCGCGATCGCAAACACACTCGTCGCCATTGAAGAGGGCTGCACGCAGGTGCAGGGCTGCATCAACGGCTACGGTGACAAGTGCGGCAACGCCGACATGGTGAGCATCATCGCCAACCTCCAGATCAAGCTCGGCATCAACGTCGTCACGGACGAACAGCTTGCCAGGCTGACCGAGGTCTCCCACTACGTGAGCGAGATCGTCAACCTCGTGCCGAACCCGTTCCAACCCTACGTCGGCGCGAGCGCGTTCGCCCACAAAGCTGGCCTCCACGCGGACGGCATCCTGAAGAACGAGGCCTCGTACCGACACGTCGCGCCGGCGCTCGTGGGGAACGAGCACCGGCTGCTCATCTCGGAGCTAGCCGGCAGCCGCGGCCTATTGGAGAAGCTACGCAACGCCGGCATCGCGGTCGATATGGACCGCGATGGTGCCCGCCGGGTGCTCGAGCTGGTGAAAGAGCAGGAGAGCCGCGGGTACCAGTACGAGAGCGCAGAAGCCTCGTTCGAGCTGCTGGTGCGCCGTTCGCTGCCGGGCTACGAGCCGCCCTTCGAACTGGACGACTTCTGGGTTGTCCAGCGCCGCGCGACGAACCCGGGCGACCACGGCCGCGAGATGCAGACCGAGGCGATGGTAAAGGTGCGCGTCGGCGGCGAGATGATCCAGACGGCCGCCGACGGCAATGGGCCGGTGAACGCCCTCGACGCGGCAGTGCGCAAGGCGCTCGTTACGTTCTACCCCAGCCTAGAGGCGGTAAAGCTCGTCGACTACAAGGTGCGCATCATCGACACCGGCGCCGGCACCGGCGCCTCCGTGCGCGTGCTGATCGAATCGACCGACGGTGAGCGCATGTGGCGCACGGTCGGCGCATCGACAGACATCATCGAAGCGTCGTGGCTCGCCCTGAACGATGCGCTCGAGTACGGGCTGCTCGACCGCGACCCGGGCCAGCGATGAGCGGTCTCCGGCAGATCCGCGCGCTATACGACTACAACGAGTGGGCCAACAATCACAACCTCGACGCCGTCTCCGCGTTGAGCGACGCTGAGCGCACGCGCCCGATGGGCGCCAGCTTCGGCAGCGTGCAGGACAACCTTTGGCACGTGGTCTCCGCCCAGACCGTCTGGCACGACCGCTTCGCCGGCAAGCCAGCCCGGCCGCTCCAAGGCGGCAACTCTTCGCTCGACGATCTGCGGGCGGCTTTCGCCGCCTCCCACGAGAACCTACGGAGCTACGTCGCCAGCCTAACGGAGAACGACCTCTCAAGCGTGCTGCGCTACACCGACACGAATGGCAACGCGCGCCAAATCGTGCTCTGGCAGCCGCTGCTCCATCTGGTGAACCACGGGACGCACCACCGCGCCGAGACGGCGCTGATCGTCACGTCGCTCGGCAAGCCGATGCGCGAGCTGGACTACGTCTTCTTCGAGCTGGAGCGTAGCTAGAGAAAGCGCAAGCGCCGCCGCCTGACGGCTACGGCAGCGCCGCGCGCACAGCGTCCGCGCAGCCAGCGTCAAACACCAACGTCTGCGCGCCGGAGAACGTCTCGCCCCGGGACGAGAGGGCTGTGATGCTCGTCTCGCACTCGCCGTCGTCATACAGCAGGGCCAGGTCCGTGCGACCGTCACGATCGAAGTCGGCCGGCAGGAGCGCGCGCACCTGCGTCGGTGGGTAGAGCATGATCTCGTACCACCACGGCAGCAGTCCGCGCTCGAACGCCTCACCATCCGAGACGAGCACGTCGATACGCCGGGCGAACGACGCGTCTTCGTCGAGCAGCGCCAAGTCGTCGACATAGCCGTCGCCGTCGAAGTCACCCGCGGCAACGTGGGTCACCTGGTACGCGCAGGTCGCGCCGTCGTACCACCAGCGCTCCGGCCCGCGGTAGTCGAAGCCGGCGCCAGTGGACAAGAAGACCTGCACCTGGCTCTCGCAGCCGTACGTCGCCGGCCCGAACGCGGCGAGGTCGGTACGACCATCGTTATTGAAGTCGCCGGGGAGAAGCTGCGAGATGACGCCGATACGATCGCTCCGACCGTGCCACCACGGTTCGGGCGAGGCGAGCAGGCGCGCGCCGTTCGAGAGCAGCATCTGCACGTCGAGCGCGTCTTTCTCGCGTTCGATAACAAGCGCGAGATCCGCGCGACCGTCGCCGTTGTAGTCGCCCGAAACGACGTCCGCCACCTGGGCGATGCACAGATCGTCGTCGCTCCACCAGCCGTCCGGGTCCGTCTCGGCGAACCGGTCGTCCCCAGCGAGGAAGACGCGCACGACAACACCGCAGTCCTCGCCAGCTGCCAGCAGCGCGAAGTCCGTGCGACCGTCGCCATCGAAGTCACCCGCAAGCGTGCGCGAAACGTCGAGCGGCTCGTCACGCTGGCTCGCCACGTCAATTTCGAACGGAACCGCTGTGAGTGTGTCTTGCTGTGAGCTGATGACATCGATACGCGGCATGCCTGCTTCGGGCGCATAGATGAGCGCCGCATCCTGCCCGCCATCGCCGTCGAAGTCGGCCACGGCGGGCGTGAGGGGGCGCTGCGGTTCGAGCACGAAACGCAGCAGATCAAGATATGAGAGTTGCACCGCCGCGCACCCGGTGAGCACCTGGCCGGGCCGAAAACCGCGCTGGCCGCAGATCGACTCTGGCGGGACACTGACGCCGTTGTGCCACAGCGCGAAATGGATGTGCGCGCCCGTGCATCTGCCGGTGCAGCCCACCAGACCCAGCAGTGTACCCGTCGCGACACGCTCGCCCGTTAGTATAGGCGGCTGGCTGAGCATATGCGCGTACACGGTCATGTAGCCGTCGCCGTGATCGACGAGGACGTGCCAGCCCAGGTTGTCCTCCCAGCCGGCGAAACGCACGCGTCCATCGGCGGCAGCGAGCACCGGCTGGCCTTTCGCCGCGTCCGGGCCGCCGACGCGCTGCAAGTCAAGCGCGTAGCGATTCCAGAGCGTGCCGGAGTGGCCGCAGTCGCTGCTCTCCGACCCCTCCGGAAGCGCGTAGCCACAGGTGATGAGCCATGCCTGTCCCGCCGGAAACGGCGACGCGAGCGCGGGCGGCGTCGCCGGCGTCTGCGCGCTGGCCGAGACGGCGTGCCAGCCAGCCAGCGCGATGGCGCCAGCCAGGATCGCGACCGCGAGCGTGAGGCGGCCTACCACGCAGCGTCCCCATCCACGAGGAAGTCAGACATGCGATTCTTCCTCAGGACGGGGAGCGCGAGGAAGGTTGTGGCGTCCTTGCTCACGCGTTGAGAGACGACCGCCTTGTCGTCTGTCTGATAACGTTATCTTCGTCGAACCGTTCTTGTTCGTAACCAACACAAGCGGCAGCGTCGCGACGAACTCGGTGCCTCGTTGCTCGTCGCTGCTCACCTCGATGGCGCCCTGGTGCGCTTGCACGATCTCGAACGCGATAGCGAGGCCCAGCCCCGCCCGACCCGAGCCGCGTGGCCGGTTCCGGTCGAGCTGGTAGAAACGCTCGAAGATGCGCGATAGCTCTTCCGGCGGAATGTACGAGCCCGTATTGTGCACGGCCACGCGCGCAGCACCGTTCTCTACCCAGGTGCGCACGGCGATCGTGCCACCGCGCGGCGTGTGCCGCACAGCGTTGTCGATCAGGTTCGAGAACGCCTGCTCCAACCGCCCACCGTCGCCCTCGAAGCTGGGCAGCGATGCCACCTCGAGCCGGATCGTCGAACCAGATTCGCGCGCACGCCACTCGAACCGGCGCACACAGACGCGCAGCACTTCTTCGAGATCGATCGCGTCGCGCTGGATCACGGCCTGCCCTGACTCCAACCGCGAGAGGTCGATCAGATCCTCGACGAGGCGCCGCATGCGCTGCGTCTCTTCGTTGATGATCTTACCCGCCTCTCTGTACTCGTCTGGCGACGAGATCGCGCCGTCTTCGAACGCCTGGGAGAAGCCCTGGATCGACGTGAGCGGTGTCTTTAGCTCGTGCGAGACGTTAGCGAGCAGGTCGCGCATCATCTGATGCGAGTGGCTCACCTGACGCGTCATCGCGTTGAACGCCTGCGCCAGCCGGCCCACCTCATCCTGGCCGCGCAGATCCAGCGCTTGGTCATAGTTGCCCCGCGCCATCTCCTGCGCAGCCTGCGTGATGCGCGCAAGCGGACGCGAGATCGTTCGGGAGATGAGCGCCGCGACGAGCGCTGCCGCCAGCAGCGCGATGGCGCCGGCGACGGCAAGCTGCGGCACCAGCTCGCGCCAGGCGGATGTGATCTGCGCTTCCGGCACAACGATCAGCGGCCGCAACTCGGGAGCCGGGAGAAAGCGATTCGAATCCGGGGCCTGAGATGCCGCAGCGACCTGCTCTTCCACGATCTGGCGCGAAATGGCCGACTCGTCGAGAGCAAACAGCCGCGCCTGAAGCTCCACCAGCGCGCTCGACGTAACCGCCAGACTCTCCTGCGGCGATCCGAACAGGCGAAGCTTCTGGCCGCCCGCAGTCAGGCTCATCGTCCGGAACTCGCTGTCGCCACGCTTGGTCACCGTGAGCGCGAACGCGCGATAGTCCACGATCGTCTCGCCTGTCAGCACGGACGACGTATCGACGACGACATGACCGTCACGATCGACGAGGAGCACGCGCACGTCGAAGCTCGTAGCGTAGGTGCGTAGTGCGTCCTGGATTTCGTGCTCGTCCAGGCCTGCGTTCCCGAGCAAGGCGACGGCGAGCGTAATCGGCTCGGCGAGCGCGCCCACGTGCTCTTCAGCCGTCTGCCGTTGCTGATCGCGCAGCAAGAAGAGCGTGCCCAGCGCCGAAACGCCCAGCGCAAGGACGATGATCAGCGCGAACGCTACCAGCAGCCGGGAGCTAAGACTGCTCAGCATGTGCCTCTACCACCAGCTTGTATCCGACACCCCACACTGTCTGGATCTTCACGTGTTTCGATTTACTCAGCTTCTCTCGCAACCACGCCACGTGCACGTCGATCGTGCGCGTGTCGCCGTAGTAGTCCGTGCCCCAGACAAGCTGCAGCAGCCGCTCGCGGTCGAGCACGATGCCTTGATGACGCAGGAACGCCGCCAGCAAGTCGAACTCTTTCGTGCGCAGCGTAACCGGCTCGCCGTCCACCGTCACCTCGCGGCTGGCGGAATCCAGGCGCAGGCCATCCGCTTCGAGCACGGGCTGGCTGGGCGCGTCTTGCGCGCTCCGGCGCAGCACCGCTTTCACCCGCGCGACCAGCTCGCGCGGGTTGAACGGTTTCGTGACGTAGTCGTCCGCTCCCAGCTCGAGGCCGACGATACGGTCGACGTCGTCGCCGCGGGCGGTGAGCATGATAATCGGTACGTTGCTGGTCTTGCGCAGCTCGCGGCAGACCGCTAGGCCATCCGGCTCGGGCATCATAATGTCGAGCACGATCAGGTCCGGGCGAATCGTCTTCGCCTTCTCCAGCGCCTGGCGACCGTCGTAGGCAGCCTCCACCTGGAAGCCTTCCTTGTTCAGGTAGAGGCGCGCGAGCTGAACGATGTTCTTCTCGTCATCGACAACGAGAATTGTGCCGGCCATGGGTCGGTTTGCCTCCCCGGCCTCCTGCCGAATTGCTGCTCCCTAAACTATAACGCGGCGGACGGGGCCCACATACGCCGAGATGGAAGGAGGACGAGCCGTTCGCACTCTCTGCCTCCAAGCTCGGAATACGCGCCTTTCAGCGCGCTCGAACGGCTCGTCCCTCACTTCGATCGTGCGCTGACGGCGATAAGGCCACGATAACGAAGTGTTAAATATCTACTAAACGGCTTCGTTCCAGAACATAGGTACGTCGTCCGCCGAATGTTGCTAGCGGTTCGCTTCGCCGGTACGATGCAGGCAAACCCGCGCGCGGAGGAGCCACGCTGCCCCCGAAAGCAAAGGAAGCCCCCGCCTCGAGCGAGCCGAACGCCGTCCAGACCCAGTCCGTCTGCGTCGTCGGCCTTGGCTACGTCGGCCTCCCGATCGCCACTGTACTCGCAGCCAGCGGCCTCAGCGTCTTC
Organism: Dehalococcoidia bacterium; assembly: GCA_049642385.1. Taxonomy (GTDB): domain Bacteria; phylum Chloroflexota; class Dehalococcoidia; order DSTF01; family RBG-16-68-14; genus JBAROU01. The sequence continues at coordinate 27,672 of JBAROU010000005.1, forward strand.
GGCGTCGATGTCGATCCCCGCGTCCGCGGCGCTCTGGTCGCGGGCGAACCGAACGCCGCCGAGGAGGGTCTCGCAGAGCTGCTAAAACGGGCGCTCGCGGAGGGCCGCCTCGCCGCTGGCGAGCGGCCCAAGCCGGCCGACGCCTTCATCATCGCCGTGCCGACGCCACTCTATGAGGACGACGGCAAGTCGGCGGACCTGAGCCACGTCGAAGGTGCTGCCCGCGCTGTCTCCGCGGTCGTCCGGCCCGGCAACCTCGTTATCCTCGAATCCACCGTCCCCCCCGGCACGACCGAACAGCTCCTGGTACCCCAGCTTGAGCGCTCCGGTCTCAAGGCCGGCCGCGACTTGCTCGTTGCGCACGTGCCGGAGCGCGTGCTACCGGGCAACCTGATCGCGGAGCTGACGCAGAACGCGCGCGTGATCGGCGGCATCGACCGGCGCTCCGCGGAGGCCGCGCGCGATCTCTACGCGCGGTTCGTGGAGGGAGGGCTGATCCTCACTGACGCGCGAACGGCGGAGATGGTAAAGCTGATGGAGAACACCTACCGCGACGTCAACGTCGCGCTTGCCAACGAGTTCGCCGTGCTCGCGGAGGACCTCGGCGTCGACGTCTGGCGCGCGCTCGATATCGCCAACCAGCACCCGCGCGTGAACATCCACCGGCCCGGCCCCGGCGTGGGTGGCCACTGCGTGCCTGTCGATCCCTGGTTCCTCGCCAGCGCTTCCTCCTACCCAGCACCGCTGATCCGCGCAGCACGCGCCGTCAACGACGCGATGCCGGAGCGGATCGCAGCAGCGTTGCGCAGCGAACTCGCCGCCGTCGAACGGCCGGTGGTCGCGCTGCTTGGCCTCGCCTACAAAGGCAACACCGACGACACGCGCAACAGCCCCGCACTCGCGCTCGCACGCCAGCTCAGCGACTGGCAGGTACGCGCGCACGACCCGCGCGTGCGCGCCGTCGCCGAGGTCGAGACGTTCGATTCGGCAGAGGAGGCGGCGCGCGGCGCCGACGCGCTCGTGCTGATGACGGACCACCGCGAGTTCGCCGATCTCGACCCCAATGCGCTCCGAACGGCGATGCGCGGGCGCTTCGTCTACGACACGCGCGGCCTGCTTGACGCCGCTGCCTGGCGCGCTGCCGGCTTCGACATACGGCGTCTCGGCGCACCAGCCGCGCCTCCCACGCGCGACTAACGCTGCATGGCTACAAAAGTCCTCGCCTTCATCGGCACGCGCCCCGACGCAAACAAGATGGCGCCCGTCATCCGCGCGCTCGAGGCGAAGCCGGACGTCCAGTGCCGGCTCTGCGTCACGGGCCAGCACCGCGAGCTGCTCCAGCCGATGCTCGATGTCTTCGGGCTGAAGCCCGATTACCAGTTCGACGTGATGACCGAGGACCAGCCCGCGACCGCCGTGCTGGGCGCGGTGATGCAACACGCGCGCGACGTGATCGCCCAGGAGCGGCCGGATTGGGTGCTCGTCCAGGGCGACACGTCCACCGCCGCCGCCGCCGGTCTCGCCGCATACCTCGAGCGTGTGCAGCTCGGCCACGTGGAAGCCGGCCTGCGGACGTACGACAAGCACCAGCCCTTTCCGGAGGAGGTCTTCCGGCGCATCGTCGATCTCATGGCCGACGCTTACTTCGCGCCGACGGAACGCGCCCGCCAGAACCTGCTTCGCGAAGGATGCCCGCCCGATGCCGTCCACGTCACCGGCAATACAGTCGTAGACGCGCTGTTCCAGATCCGCGACTGGCTCGCCCAGGAGTTCCCGCGCCGTTGTCCCCTACCGGACGAGGCGCAGGGCAAACGCATCGTGCTCACGACGGTGCATCGGCGCGAGAACTTCGGCGCGCCGCTGGAACGCATCTGCGACGCGCTGCGCGCGATCGCTGGTGGCCTGGACGACACGGCGCACATCGTCTGCACCGTCCATCCCAACCCCAACGTCGCCGCAACGCTGCGCGAGCGCCTCGCCGGGCTGCCGCACCTCTCGCTGATCGAGCCGCTCGACTACCTGGACTTCGTCGCCGCGATGCAGGACTCGTACCTCATCCTGACCGACTCGGGTGGCATCCAGGAGGAGGCGCCCGCGTCTGGCAAGCCCGTGCTCGTCCTGCGCGAGGTGACCGAACGCCCGGAAGTGATCGACGCAGGCGTCGCGCGCCTCGTCGGCTCCGATACCGACACGATCGTGCGCGAAACGGAGACGCTACTACGCGACGCGAACGCCTACGAACGGATGGCGCGCGTCGTCAACCCGTTCGGAGACGGCCACGCCGCCGAACGCATCGCAGATGTACTAACCCTCTGACATGCCGTAGGTCGGGGTCTTTAGACCCCGACAGCGCAGGCCTGAAGACCCTCTCTACGGTGCAAAACCGGTGCGTTAGTTGCCTGAGATGGCCGCGGGCTGAACGTCGCGCAGGTCGATGCGGGCGAGCGCGTGGAGCCGCGCGACGAGTTCGTCGCGATCCTCCGGCAGATCGCGCTGGAGCGCCTCGATCCGCCCGATGATCTCGTCGACAGAGCATGCGGGCTTGTCGTCCGCGAGGAACACACGGGCGTGGTCAGTGGGCAGGAAGCGACCTCGCTTCTCCAGCGGCTCCTCGCGTACCTGCTCGCCCGGGCGCAGGCCGGTGTAGACGATCTGGATGTCCTTGCCGGGCTGGTAGCCGCGCAGGCGGATCAGTTTCTCCGCCAGGTCGCCGATCTTCACCTCTTCACCGAGGTCGAGGACGAAGATCTGGCCCGGCCGCGCGAACGCGGTCGCCTGGATTAGCAGGCGCACCGCTTCCGGCGGCGACATGAAGTAGCGCGTGATCTCTGCGTGCGTGAGCTGCACCGGCCCGCCGCGTTCGATCTGACGCAGGAAGAGCGGCACCACGCTGCCGCGACTGCCCATCACGTTGTGCAGGCGCACGGCGGAAAACGCCGTCGCGCTCTTCTGCCCGAGCGACGCGACGAGCAGCTCGCCGATGCGCTTCGTCGCGCCGTAGACGCTGTCCAGCTCGGCTGCCTTGTTCGTCGAGACGAACACGAAGCGCTCGACACCCACGTCGGCGGCAGCTTTGGCGAGGCACATCGTGCCAACAACATTGACATGAAACGCACCCTCCGGCTGGCTCTCGATCACCGGGATGTGTTTATAGGCTGCGGTGTGGATCACCACCTGCGGCTGCGCAGCCCGGAACGTGCGCTCGACCTGTGCGCACTCGGTGATGTTCGTGATCCAAATCCGAATGTCGGCGCCCTCGCCGCTCAGATCGCGCTGCATGTCGTACAGACCTGTTTCGTTCGTGTCGAGCAGGTGCAGGACCGAAGGCCCAAAGGCAAGCAGTTGCTGTGCGAGTTCCTGCCCGAGGTATCCTGCCGCACCCGTGATCAGCACCGACTTGCCGCGCACAGCGTCGGCGCAGCCATCGACGTCGATAGCGACCTCCTCGCGGCCGAGCAGGTCGTCCACCGTGATCTCACGTAGCTGGACAGCCCCGTGCACCATCTCCGGCACGCCTGGCACTGTGCGCACGGCCACGTCCGCCTCCTGACATGCGCCGACGTAGTCGCGGATCGTGGCGCCACTCGCAGAGGGCATCGCCAGAGCGACGACGTCGACGTGGCGATCGAAGACGACCGTCGGGATGTCGTGTCGCTCTCCGAAGACCTTCAGCCCGTGGATGCGCATCCCGCGCTTGCCCTTGTCGTCGTCGACGAAGCCGATCGGTCGGTAATGCCACTCCGTGTGCTGGAGGAACTCACGCGCGAGCATCTGACCAGTGTGGCCCGCGCCCGCGATGAGGACGCGGCGCGTCGACGCCTCACCCCAGTCAGCGAACGGCGCCTGCGAACGCAGGCGCGGCCACAGCTTCGCGACGCCCATCGAGAGGAACACCAGTGCCGGCGCCATGCCCGTCACCGTGAGCGGAATGGGGCGCGGGTTCAGGAAGACGTTGATGCCCAGCAGCACGATCGAGACGAGCCCGACCGCGGAAGCGAGGCTGATCGCGTCGCCGATGCTGGCGTACTGCCAGGCCGTCCGGTAGATGCCAAAGAAGTAGTTACCTACCAGGTACGCCAGGACGATCACCGCGACCACCCGGCCGAAGAAGACCATCGACTCGCGTGGCACATCTCCATCGAATTTGAGCGCGAGTGTCGCCGCGTAGCTCGCAACGACGAGGAGCGCATCGAGCGCGAGCACAGGCAACAAGCGCAGCGCCCGGCCCATGGGGATTCGGAAGCGGTCGTCTGGAATCACGTGTTCGTCAGAAGCGGCGGGGAGGCCGGACATGATCTCGCTAAGCTGCCTCAGTGCGCTCCCCGGCGACTCAATACCGCCGGCACTGTTTGTGCCAAGATCACCATATCGCGCAGGAACGAGTGTTGGTCCACGTAGTCAAGATCGTAGACCATCGCTTCGTGATAGGTCAACTCGCCCCGTCCGTTTACCTGAGCGAGTCCCGTAATGCCGGGTCGAACGTCGTGACGGCGCCGGTACTCCGCAGGATACTGGTCCACCAGATCCGGCACCTCCGGCCGCGGCCCAACGATCGACATATCGCCACGCAGCACGTTCCATAGGTTCAGCAGCTCATCCAGGCTCGTCGAGCGCAGCAGCTTGCCGATGCGTGTGTAACGCTTCCCGCCGTAGAGCGGATCGAACACGTAGCTCTCGAAGTCGCCGACTTGCGGCACCGCGCTCAGCGCTGGCGTTTCCTCCGGCTCCATGCGCATCGTTCGGAACTTGTACATGGTGAAGAGTCCACCGCCCTTCCCTACGCGCGGCTGGCGAAACACCACCGGTCCAGGCGACTCCAGGCGCACGAGCAGCGCCAGCGCAGCGATAATGGGCAAGAACGCCGCCAGCAGCGTCCCCGACACGACGATGTCGAAGGCGCGCTTGACCACGCTCAGCGCCTCGCGGCGTCGATGATCTCTCGGACCGCCGCCACGACGCGCTCAACGTCACTGTCCTGCATCCGCGGGTAGAGCGGCAGCGACACTTCGCCCGCGAAGACGCGCTCCGCCACGGGGTAATCGCCCTCGTGCAAGCCGAGCGTCTTCTGGAAGTATGGGTGAAAATGGATCGGGATGAAGTTCACCGTCGTGCCGATGCCCCGCTCGCGTAGTGCCTCGACGAAGTCCGCGCGGTCGATACGCAGCCGTTCCAGTTCGAGCCTCATCGGGTACAAGTGCCACGCGTGGACCGTGCCGCCGAGTTGGGGCGGGCGAATGACCTCCGGTACCAAAGCGAACAGCTCGTCGTAGCGCGCAGCTAGATGCGCGCGTCGCGCCTGGATCTCGTCCAGCCTCGCGAGCTGATGGATGCCGAGCGAAGCCTGGATATCGGTCATCACGTAGTTGAACCCCGGCATCAGCACCTGATATGCCCAGGAGCCCTTGTCGGTGTAGCGGTCCCAGGCGCCCTTGCTCAGTCCATGCAGGCTGAGCAGCCTCGTCTTCTCCGCGAAGTCGTCATCATCTGTCGTAAGCATACCGCCTTGGCCGGTCGTGATGTTCTTGATCGGATAGAAGCTGAACACCGCCGCGTCGCTCAGCGCACCGATTGGACGCCCGTGGTAGCTCGCGCCGAGCGCGTGCGCGGCGTCCTCGATCACGCGTAGGCCATGCGCTCGACCGAGCGCGAGCAGCTCGTCCATGCGGCAGGGCAGCCCGGCGAAGTGCACCGGCATGATCGCCTTCGTGCGCGCCGTGATACGCCGTTCGACTGCCGCCGGATCGATGTTGTAGTCGTCTTCGCGCACGTCCGCGAGCACGGGCGTCCCGCCGACGTGAAGGATCATATTCGCCGTCGCTGCGAACGTGATCGGCGTCGTAATCACTTCGTCGCCTGGGCCGATCTCCGCCGCCAGTAGCGCCAAGTGCAGTCCCGCAGTGCAGGATGAGAGCGCCACGGCGTGCGCAGCGCCGGTCGCCTCACGGAACTGCTCCTCGAACGCGCGCACCTTCGGGCCGCTGGTCAGCCAGCCCGAACGCAGCGTGTCGACGACCTCGTCGATCTCCTCTTGTCTGATATCCGGCTGAGAAAATGGAAGGAACGGCTCCACCGAGGCCTTAGTCGTTGCGCCCACGAAACTACTCCTTCGAAACGGCTGCCAGCAGATGCGTGCGCAGGAACGACAGCCGCTCGAACGGTGCGCAGAGCGCCTGCCGACCGCCCAGCGCGCGCACGATCGGTGGCGCCAGCGTGACGCTGCGAATTTCGATCGCGTGCGGCGCAAAGAGTGACGCCAGCTCACGCTTGCCCAGCGGGCGTACTCGCGAATTGACCGGGTTCGTCCAGAAATCGTACACCAGCAGCAGCCCGCTGTGTCGCAGCACCCGCAGCGCCTCCGCCGCGGCGCGGCGGCGCACCTCCGGATCGATCACCGACGACAGGAACGTAAACGCAAACGCGAGATCAAACACTCCGTCTCGATACGGCAGCGCCGCGCCGTCGCTCATCGCGACGCGACCCGCAGAGCGGGGCGCGCGGCGGAGGCGCTGCGGATCGATGTCGATGCCGGTCAGCCTCCCCGGGGTCGCGCCGTGGTGCAGCAGCGTGCGCAGTAGCGAGCCTTCAGCACAGCCGATCTCCACGATGCGTTGCTCCGACAGGTCGCCGAAGCCGCGCTCGCGCAGCAGATCAAGCCACGCCGCGTCGCGCGTCTGATGGATGTAGCGCTCGGCAGCGCTTAGGTGCTCGTATGGGGTCACGGACTCGCCCTGGCGCAACGCTGAGCCTGCCACCGCGCTCGCGACCATCACGGCGCTTCCGCCTCGCGCGGCGTCGCCACTTGCTGCCCAAAAGCGCGGCGCACGAGACCCACGATGAACCCCGAACCATATGCCACGTGCATGATGAGGAACGCGAACGGTAGTCTGACGAGATGGCGCCAGCCGTGACGCCACGCCAGCACGACGGATGCGCCGATTGAGGCGACGAGGTAGGCACCACCGATCGCCGCGATCGGCAGGACGAATACTCCCCCGAACGCGCTCATAATAAGCGAGACAAGCAGCGCCAGCACGAACGCGGACGGCACCAGTTGGCGCAGCCGCGTGCGGCGCGGGTGGCGCGACAACACGACAACCTTCGCCTGGCCATATCCGAAGTACTGCCGCGCCAGCTCCCAGAACGAGCTGCGCGCGTAGTATGTCGGCTGGATGGCGGGCGTGAGCAGGATCTGACCACCGGCGTCGCGCAGGCGATAGTGGAACTCGTCGTCCTCACCGCCCTCGATCTCGTCGAACGGGCCCATCCGGTCGAAGACGTCACGCCGGTAGGCCGGGAACGCGACGGTGTCGGTCCACTGCTCGCGATGGCTGTAGCGAAACACGGCGTTGCCCACGCCGAAGGGCGACGACAACGCGAGCGCCACCGTCTGGCTAACGGGGCTGTCGCCCACGGTCTTGAGCGGCCCGCCGACGACGTCAGCGCCGCTCTCACGCAGTGCCGCGACGCTCTTACTTAGGTAGTCGGGCGCGACCGCCGCGTGGGCGTCGACGCGAGCGATCACCTCGCCCCGGGCGAACGCTAGCCCGATATTCAGGCCGCGCGCCGTGTGCTTACCGCGGTTTTCCATCAAGCGCATGTTCGGCAGCTCCTCGCGCAGGGATTCCACCAGCTCATGCGAGCCGTCCGTTGAACGGCCGTCGACGACGATCACCTCGAAGCGGTCGCGTGGGTAGTCCTGGTCGATCAAGCTGCGCAGGCAGCGCTCGATGTAGCGCCGCTCGTTGCGCATCGGTACGATGACGGAGACGAAAGGTAGGTCCTGCTGCTCTGGCATTGCCGAGGCGGGGAGAGGCTTCATAACCGTGTCGTTCAACTCTCCCGCACGGTAGCACGTAGGGCGTTGTTCGCGGAAGCCGCCAGCAGGTGCCGGTAGATTCGCTCCATGAGCGCCGTGCTCTCCTCCCATCTATAGCGCTCTTGGACGAACGCGCGTCCGGCCTGGCCCATCGAGCGGCGCAGCCCGGCATCGCCCGCCAGCCATTCGATGGCCTCCTCGAGCGCCTTGGCGTCCCCCGGCGGCACCAGCAGGCCGGTTGTGCCGTGCTGCACCACATCGGGGATACCGTGCACGCGCGATCCGACGACCGGCAGCGCCATTGCCGCCGCTTCGAGCGCGGAGACGCCGAAGCCCTCCGCGCGAGAGGGCATGGCAAAGATATCCATCTCGGCCAGCGCCGTCGGCACCTGGTCGTGCGAGACCTCACCCCAGAACTCGACGTGTTCGGCGATGCGCAGCTGCGCGGCTTGGCGCTCCAGCCGATCGCGCCACGGGCCGTCACCGACAAGCAGCACGTGCAGGGGCACGCCCCGCCCGATGACGTTCGCCGCGGCGCGCAGCAGCACGTCCAGCCCCTTCTCCAACGAGAGACGCCCCAGGGAACCAACGACGATCTCGTTCGGACGAACGCCGTTACGTTCGGCGGGGCAGAAGCGCGACACATCCACACCGAAGGGCACGACCGAGACGGGCGTCCGGGCCGGGGCGTAGCGCAGCGTCGCGCTCGCCAGCCGCAGGCCAGTCGCCGTGACGTGGTCGGCGCGCGCGAGCGCGTAGCGCGTGATCAGATTGTGCAACGGACTCCAGCGCGGCGCCTCCAGGATGTCCGTGCCCCACACCGACGTGAGCTTCGGTCGCGCGCGGCACAGCGCCGCCAGGAAGCCGTAGCTCGTGAGGTGCATCGCGTGCACCAGGTCCGGCTCGAGCGAGCGCACCAGGCGCCGGATGCGGTTCGTGTGAATCAGGTAGCGCGCCCGTCCGACGCGCTCGAAGCCGTCGATGTAGTGCACCTGCACACCTGCGATCTCGGCCGGCCGAAAAGAGATGACGTGCGTCTCCCAGCCCGCAGCCGCAAAGTGTTCGACCCAGCGCCTCGTGTGGACGTACGGTGCGTCGGCGAGATAGACGATTCGCATCTCATACACGAGTCTACGAGGCGCGCGCGTCCGAAGCCAATGCCAACGAACCGCAGCGCGATGCGTGTGCTACGGGTTCGTCGCGCCGGGCGTCTCGGTCGCGCGACCGGCGAGGCGGTAGTACCACGCCTCCATGCGTGCCATATTCGTTTCAAGCACGCCGTACTCCTCCACGAACGTCCGGTTGCGCTCGACCGCGCCACGCCGCATCTCGCGGTCTTCCAGCGCCCGCAGGATCGCATCGGCGAGCGCTCCCTCATCCCGTACCGGCACGCGCAGCCCGCTCGCTCCGTGCTCCACCAGCTCTTGCTGGCTCGGCAGATCGGAGACGATAGGGAAGCAGCCGACCGCCATCGCTTCGAGCACGGCGACTGACGTGGCGTCCGACGACGGCACGGAGACGGAGACCTCCGCTTCCGCAAGAGCGTCACGGAATTGCTCCGGCGTCAGGTGGCCCAGGAAGCGCACGGCGTCGCCGAGCTCGATGCGATCCACGAGGCGCTCGAGCTCTGGGCGCAGCCGTCCTTCGCCCACGATGAGCAGGCGGACGGACGCCACCTGACTCCGCACGCGCGCCAGCGCGCGCACGACGACGTCGATGTTGTACAGCGGCGTATCGAGCGAGCGCATACTGATCACGGTCGGCGCGTGGCCCGGCTCCGGCGTTCGCGCGTTCACCGATGCGCCCGGGCGCTCGAGGAAGAAGCGCGACGCGCCGAGCACGATGTGCTGCACGCGCGCGCGTTCGATGCCCAGCCGAAGCACCATCTCGCGCGCCATGTGGCGGTTGTTCGCGGTCGCCAGGTCGGCTCGCCCGAGCGCGAACCGCGCGATCGAGCGGTTCATGCGCGAGTTCGCCGCCTCTACGAGCACGTCCGAGCCCCACGCGCTTACCACATAGGGATGATAGTTAGCGGCTGTCCCATAGAAGCCGTGCTCGACGAGGTAGTGCGCGTGGAACACGTCCGGCGCGATCTGCTCGACGGTGCGGCGCAGTCCGGCGCGTCGATAGCGCAGCAGTTGGATGAAGCGCTGGAGGCTGGACGGGAGACGTCGCCCCAGGTGCACCGTTAAGCTCGGCCGCGCCCCGATGCTATCGGGGCGCCCGCCCCGACGTGTCGGGGCGGGCCGGAGGGCGTGCACGACAACGCCCTCCGGCGGCCTGGCCGGCGCGTAGTACGACACACCGTGCACTTCGTGGCCTCGATCAACGAAATAGCGAAGCCAGGCACGAGTGTGCACACCATCGAGGTCTCCCAGAACGCAGATACGCAGTTGGTGCCCCGGCGCGACGCGGTCGACCATCAGCTACGTCCGCGCCGGCGCGAGCCGCTCTCGTGCGGCATCAACGTAACGCCGCAGATCGTCGCCGCGCACCACGACAGCCTCCCACATCGACCCGCCAGAGAGGTTTCGATAGGCCACCAGCGACAGTGCGAAGTGGACGCTGTACGCGATCGACGACGCGATCGCCGCGCCCGTCACACCCAACGGCGGGATCAGCGCGAAATCGGCGACCAGCGTGACGGCGAGCGCCGCGGCCGTGATCAGGCTATTCGTGAGCGGGCGGCCCTGGCTAAAGATGTAGCTCGTCAGGATCTTCGATCCGGCCAGCGCGACTGTGCCCGGCAGGAGCCACAAGAGCGGCACCACCGCAGAGGAGAAGTCCTTGCTGAAGAGCCCCTCAATCAGCCACGGTGAGAACGCCGCGAGCGCTCCCGCCGCCAGCACGCTCACCAGCAGCGTGTTCCGACAGACAAGCGGGGTCGTGCGTGCGGCCTCCGCCTTGTCCGTCGCGGTGAGCCTGGGCAGGAGCACCGCCGCAACGGCGTTCGCGAAGAACCAGATGGTTTGACTCACGGTCACACTCACGGCGTAGATGCCCACGCCCGCCGTACTGACAAACAGCAGCACGATGTACTGGTCCAGGCGGTAGTTCAGGAGCTGGATCAGGTTCCCCACCTGGCCTTGCATCCCGAAACGTACCTGCTCGCGCAGCGACGACCCGTCGACGCGCAGGAGCTCTCCGACGCGCAGGCCGTCGCGGGCGAGCAGCGCCAGCGCCAGCAGCGACGCCACAAGCGTCGCGATGCACCAGAACACCAGTGCCGCCTTCGTATCGACGTCACCGACAATCACGCCCACAGCGAGCAGCCCAAACAGTACCAGCGGCTGCACCAGGATCACCGCGTTCATCGCCAAAAAACGACTCGCGCCTTGCAAGATGGTGGTCAGCAGGTTGTAGTTGAGAAAGAGCGGCACGGCGAACGCGAACAGCCAATACGGCGTGTCGTGGTCAAGCAGCGTCTGGCCCAGCACAGGCCAGGCGAGCAGCACGAGCAGCACGCTCACCACCGCCGACGCGAACGTCACTTGCTGCGCGTTCGCGACGACGCGTGGCAGTGAGTACGTGCGTTTGCCCAGGTGGTAGACCGCTGAGACCCCCAGCCCCAACCCGAGCATCGCCTGCGCGATCGACGCCGAGAGCAGGAACAGACCATAGATGCCCCTCCCCTCCGGCCCTAGCGCGCGCGCGACCAGCACCGCGCTGCCGAAGGTGAGCGCCGCGCTGCCGACGTAGCTGAGAAAGACGGCGTTGATCTGGCCGAGGAACCCGAGCTGCAGCCGCCCTCCGGGCGCCTCCGCGAGATCAGCCGACGCGGACGGATCCGAGCGCAACGTCTCTGTCATCGGGTCGCCCTTGGGCGGGCTCTTTGACAAGCCGCTCGACCTCCTCCAGCTCTGCCGCCAGTCGCTGGTCCCATGTCCAGAAGTGCTCCTCGGCGTAACGCCGCGCGCCGGCGGCCAGCCTAAGGCGTAGCGGCGCGTCACCCGCAAGTTCGACAACGGCGGCCGCGATGCGTGCTGGCGCGCGGTTCGGCAGCAGCCGCCCGGTTGCACCGTCTGCGATCAGGTCGCGCGTGTCGCCGCCGTCGACGGCGACGATCGCCATGGCACAGGTCATCGCCTCCAACAGCGGGTTCCCCACATTTGTCAGATCGGCCACGGCCAGGAAGAGGTCTGCCGCGTGCATATAGCGCATCACCTCTTCCTGGGGCACGCCCCCGGTGAACAGCACGTGCGAACTGACACCAAGCGCCTCGGCCTGTCGTGCCAGGCGCTCCCGTTCGTCGCCGTCGCCGACGACGAGCAACAGCGCGCTTGGTATCTGGCGCACGATCTCCGGCAGCGCTGCAACGGCCCGGTCGAGCCGCTTCCACGCAACCAGTCGCGACGCCGTCACCATTACGAACGCGGCGTCCGGCAGCCCGAGCGAGCGCCGGGCGCTGTTGCGTTCAAGCGCTCCGGCGGGACGCAACCGATCGAGGTCGAGCCCGTTGCGCCAGAAGCGCAGCTTGCTCACCGCGGGCGGGTTCAAGCGCGCAATTACGTCGTCGCCCCGCGTACCGTCGTCGGTCATGATGTAGAGGTCCGCGGGCAGGCGCAGCGCCAGCACCTCCTCGTACTTCCGCAGGCGGGCGACCCGGCTCTCCAATGTCGGGAACATGACCGTGCCCTGGTAACGCGCCACCGTGGGCAGCCGCCAGCGCCGGCGCAGGAGCCGCGCCGCGAGCGCGGCATGCACCTCGTAAGCGTAGAGCACATCGACCGGCTCGCGCTGGAGCACTTCCCGAGCTCGTCGGGCGGCGAGGAACGGGTACGCAAGCGCGAAGCGCAGCTTTTGGTCGGCCTTCGCGGCCAGGTTCGGCATCGGAAGGGGCAGGCGCTGGAGGCTGGGCAGCGAGAACTGGCGGTAGGAGACGCCCGGGATCTCGGGCGGCGGCGAGGGCTTGGCATCGCCAAGTCGGCCGGTCGGGGAATGGCAGTTCGCGCCGATGGTTGGTGAGACGAAGGTGACTCGGTGACCGCGTTCTCCGTACGCGCACAGCGTCTTATAGAGAGAAGGAGCGCCTCCCCCGCCCGGCAGCGCCCACACGTCCAGCGCGCACAGCATGAGCACGTGCATGGTTCGGCCTCGCGCGCAGTGTAGCCCTCCGCCGAATACGGAGCAACTCGCCTCGACAGCTTCTCGACACCTCTGTTACCATTACTAGGCTATTCGCGTCGGGGTGTAGCTCAGCCAGGCTAGAGCGCACGGTTCGGGACCGTGAGGTCGGCAGTTCAAATCTGCCCACCCCGACCAGTCATAACGACGGCCCGGGCGCACGCTGATGGGCCCGTCCTCACCCCCAGGATCAGGGATTTCCCCAGTCTTTTACTCCTGCCGTTGTAGTCGAAACTGGAGTGGATCGATTTAACAAAATCTTTGCAAAAACAGTCTTGCGCGGCACGAAGACTGGAGCTACAATCGCTCGGAAAACGAGCTGAGAGGTGAGTGAAGGCATCATGTATCAGCAGGAAGAGCAGCTGCAAGTCCGGCGCCGGCAGGCCGAGCGGGCTATCCACCTGGCGATGGCGAATCGTTGGGAAGAGGCAGTCACTGCGAACCGAGCCATCATCAATCTCTTTCCCAATGACGCCGACTCCTACAACCGGCTGGGCAAGGCCCTCATGGAGCTGGCTAAGTACAACGAGGCGAAGAAAGCCTACAAGAAGGCCGTCGAGCTCGACCCGACGAACCAGATCGCCAAGAAGAACCTGAGCCGGATCACCGTCCTGGCCAAGTCTGGCGTGGGACCGATCTCGGCCTCACAGGTCGACCCAACGCTGTTCATTGAAGCCACAGGCAAGAGCACCATCACCATGCTCCGGGACACCGATAAGAACGTGCTGACCAAGCTCGACGCGGGTGACAAGGTGCATATGAGTCCGCAGAAACAGACGCTCATCGTCCAAACCACGGACGGCGAGAAGATCGGCGTCATCGAGCCGAAGCTGGCCTTGCGCCTCGTCAAGCTGATCGATGGCGGCAATCAGTACGCCGCAGCCGTCACCAGCGTCGGTGAGAGCGAGTGCCGGATCATCATCAAAGAGACGCATCAGGACCCCAGCCAGGTCGGCCGGCCATCGTTCCCCGCCATGGTCGCCGAAGGCATGCGTCCCTACACAAAGGAGCGCCTTGTCCGTTACGAGCCCCAGATCGAGGAGATCGAGGACGGCGACGAGTCGGACATAGGCGGAGACAGCTCGACCTGGGACCAAGAGTCCGAGCTCCCGGAAGGCGACGTGCGCCTGTCAGACGCAGCGGCCGCGGAGGACGCGGACGACGACGACGATATGGACTGACATCGCCTCGGAC
>JBAROU010000013.1:0-7924 GCA_049642385.1 Dehalococcoidia bacterium
TCTCGTTCACCGAGCACCATTTCCACGTCGAGGGCTTCGAGATATCGAACAACCCGGTGATGCTCGACCTGTTCATCGCGCTGAACACCAAACGGATCCGCGTCGGGCAGCTGGGTATCGTGCTGCCGGCGCAGAACCCGCTGCGCGTCGCTGAGGACATCGCGATGTTGGACCACATGAGTGGCGGCAGGGCGAATGCCGGCTTCGCGCGCGGCTATCAGCGCCGCTGGGTGGATGTGATGGGCCAGCAGATGCACGGCATCCACGGGGCCACGCCCGGCCAGCACGACGAGATCGACGCAGCGAACCGCGCGGCGTTCGAAGAGCACTTCCAGATCTTGAAGCGCGCCTGGACCGAGGACATGATCGACTTCGAGGGCAAGTACTGGCACATCCCGCCCGAAGGCACGCCCTGGGACATCGATGCGACGAGGCAGTGGGGCGCCGGCGTGGACGAGCACAACATCGTGCGCCAGATCGGCGTCGTGCCGAAGCCGCTGCAGAAGCCCCACCCGCCGTTGTTCCAGCCGTTCGCGTCGAGCGAGAGCACGATCCGCTGGTGCGCGCGCGAGCACGTCACGGCGATCTTGCCGCCGATGTACCGCGGCATGCAGAACGAACTCTACGAGGTGTACCAGGACGAAGCGAACAACGTCGGGCGGAAGCTGGAGCCGGGCGAGGGCCTCGGTGTGCTGCGCGACGTCATCGTTGCTGACACCGATGAGGAGGCGCTTGAGCTGTGGCACCACAGCGGTCAGTACTGCGGCGCTGCCTGGTTCGCCCCGTTCGGGTTCTGGCGTGGCTTCACGGAGCCCGGGCGCGAGGAGATGCTCAGCGTGCCGGAGCTGATGGAGCGCGGACTGATCCTCGTTGGCTCACCTGACACGGTGAGCAAGCAGATGGAGCGCATGCTGGACGGCACGCCGATCCGCTGGCTCTTCGCCTGGACGTACAATGGCCTGGTGCCGCACAACAAGCTGATGCGCTCGCTGGAGCTCTTCGCCACGAAGGTGCTCCCGCGCTTCCACGACGGGGCCTAGCGGGCGTCGATGTCCCCTCTAGGGTCCCTCCGAGGGGTCGCCGCGATCACCGGCATCGGCGAGATGAAGCCGGTGCGCTACACCGAAGGCCGCACCACGCTTGAGATGATCGCGGAGGTGGCCCGCATGGCCGCCGCCGATGCGGGTGTCGAGCTGCGCGAGATCGACGGCCTGCTCGTCGACCCGTTCAACGACACACCACTCGTGATTCCGTCCACCGTCGCCGAGTACCTCGGGCTCCAGGTGACCTTCGGTGAGCTGGTCGACCTTGGAGGAGCGACCGGGGCGGCGATGGTCTGGCGCGCCGCGGCGGCGATCGCCGCCGGCCAGTGCGAGACATGCCTCTGCGTCTCCGCCACGCCGCGTGAGGCGCGCCAAACGATTGGGTGGAGCGGCGCGCAGGCGCGGCCGTACGTCTCGCCGGACGCCGAGTTCGAGTTCCCGTACGGCGCGATCGGCGCGAACTACGCGTTCGCGCTGATCGCCCAGCGTTACGCCTACGAGTACGGCCTCACGGATCAGCAACGCGCGAAGGTGGCCGTCGATCAGCGCACGAATGCCTGCGCCAACCCGGACGCGATCTTCTTCGGTGCGCCGATCACCATCGAGGATGTGCTCGCCTCGCCGATGGTCCTGGAGCCGCTGCACATGCTGGAGATCGTGATGCCCTGCGCGGGCGGCGCGGCGCTGATCGTGACTTCGGCGGAGAAGGCGAGGCGCGGCAAGCGCCCGTCGGCGTACCTGCTGGGCGCGGGCGAGCGCCTCACGCACAAGTCGATCGCCGCCGCGCCGTCGCTGACGAGCACGGCGGTGAAGGCCGCGGCCGACAAGGCGTTCGCGATGGCGGGCGTGCGCCGTTCCGACATCAAGCTCGCGTCGGTCTACGACTGCTATACGATCTCCGTGCTGGTGACGCTGGAGGACGCCGGCTTCTGCAGTAAGGGTGAGGCGGGCGCTTTCGTCGAAGCGCACGACCTGACCTGGAAGGGCGACTTCCCTGTAAACACGCACGGCGGCCAGCTCTCGTTCGGGCAGGCGGGGCTGGCGGGTGGCATGTCGCACGTGACCGAGGCGGCGCGCCAGGTGATGGGCATCGCGGGCGACCGTCAGATCGACGGCTGCGACCTGGCGTACGTGAACGGCAACGGCGGCTTCATGGCCGAGCAGGCGTCGCTGGTGCTGGGGAGAGACGTGTGAGCGAGCGTCCGCTTCGCCCCAAGCCGCTGCCGACGCCGACCGCCATCACGAAGCCCTTTTGGGAGGCGACGAAGCGTCACAAGCTCGTGCTGCAGCGTTGCGCCGCCTGCCAGCAGTACGTCTTCTATCCTCGACCGTTCTGCCCCGCGTGCGGCTCGTCCGATCTCGCGTGGACGGACGTGAGCGGGAAGGGAACCGTCTACAGCTACACCGTTGCGCGGCGGCCGACGTCGAGGGCGTTCGAGGCGGATGTGCCGTACGTGATCGCGATCGTCGAGCTGGACGAAGGGCCGCGCATGCTGTCGAACGTCGTCGGCTGCGCGCCGGAGGACGTCCGTTGCGGGATGGCCGTCGTCGCGGAGTACGAGGATGCGTCGGACGAGATCACGCTGGTGAAGTTCCGGCCGGCAGGGTAGGGTAGGCGTAATCTTGACGCCGTCCGCCGCCGGCGCTATACACAAGCGCACGATTCGGACCCCAGGAGGCTCATTATGCCGGATGACATTGTTCTTCACGAAAAGCGCGGCCACGTCGCGTACATCACGCTCAACGTCCCCCAGAAGCTGAACGCCATGACGGACGCGATGCTAGACTCCGTCCTCGAAGGTGTACGGCGGGCGGAAGAAGACGACGACGTGAAGGTCGTGGTGATAAAGGGCGCGGGGAAGTGCTTCAGCTCCGGTTGGGACCTGGAGGAGATCGGGCGGATGTATGGCATCGAAGATATCAAGTCGGGCGAGAAGTCGCGCCGGCCGCCCCAGCGCAACGGCCTCATGCTGGACCGGCGGCGCTCGGAGAAGTATGCCGCGATCCTGCTCTCGATGAAGACGACGATCGCGCAGGTGCACGGCTACTGCTTCGGCGCGGCGTGGATGCTCGCGCTGGTGTGCGACTTCGTGATCGCCTCGGACGACGCGAGCTTCGCCCAGACCGAGCAGCGCCTGGGCGCGTCGGGGACGATGTGGACACTGCCGCTGACGATCCTCCACGCTGGGCCGAAGAAGGCGCGCGAGCTGCTCCTCACCGGTCGCGAGTTCGACGCGGCGGAAGCCGAACGGTTGAACTTGATCAACAAGGTCGTGCCGGCCGGTGAGCTGGAGAACGAGGTAAACGCCTGGACGGAGCGGATCAGCCTGCTGCCGCGCGACGGGCTTGCCATCGGAAAGGCGTACACGAACATGACCTACGACCTGCTGCGCATGGTGTCGCCGTTTTTGCAATACTCGGCGTCGCACCCGCTCGTCGTCGGCATGCGCTGGGCGGAAGACGAGACGAGCTTCGTCAAGGAGCGGCGTGACTTCGGCTCGCGCGAGGCGGCCCAGAAGCGCGCCGCCCGCTTCGATGAGCAAGGATGACATAGCCGGCCCGCTGACCGGCACCGTCGTCCTGGACATGTCGCAGGCGGTGACCGGCCCCTACGCGGCGTGGTTGCTTGGGGGCATGGGCGCGCGGGTGATCAAGCTCGAAGGGCCGATGGGCGATCAGGCGCGCTGGTCGTCGCGCAACAGCGAGAACATTAGCCCGCTCTTTGCGCTCTATAACGGCGGTAAGGAATCGATCACGCTCAACCTCAAGACCGAGAAGGGGCGTGAGATCTTCAAACAGATCATCCCCAAAGTCGACGCTGTGATCGAGAACTTCGTGCCGGGCACGATGGACGACTGGGGCCTTTCGTACGAAACGCTCGCGGCGCTCAACTCGCGCATGGTCTACGCCTCGATCTCCGGCTTCGGGCGGGAGAGCAAGTACAGCCACGCGCCTGGGCTGGATATGGCGATGCAGGCGATGACGGGCATGATGGCTGCGACGGGGTTCCCGGACTCGCCGCCCACGCTCGCTGGCGTGCTGTTCGTCGATACGCTCGTCTCGCCGCACGTCGTCTCGGGCGTCGTCGCCGCGCTGTACGAACGCGAGCGCACGGGCAAGGGCCGTCGATTGGAGATCGCCATGCGCGATGTGGCGGCCTGCATCCCGTTCAACCTCTACAACATCTACTACAACACCGGCCGCGTGCCGAAGCGCTCGGGTAACCTGCTGGTGGGCTTTTCGCCCGGGAACCTGTACGAGGCGACCGATGGCCATGTGTACATCGCCTGCAACACCGACAAGCAGGCGCATGCTGTGTTCCGTGTGATCGGCCGCGAAGACTTGATCACGATGGACGGCTTCGCGAGTGGCCGCGAACGGTGGGCGAACCACGAGGAGATCGATCGCATCGTTGGCGTCTGGACGCAGGCGCGGACGAAGAGCGAGGCGTTCGATGCCATGATCGCCGCCGATGTACCGTGTGGTGTCGTGATGGACATCGAGGAGGTGCTCAACGACGAGGACCTGAACGCCCGCGGCGTCTTCGGAGAAATCGATCAGCCAGGCATCGGGCCGCTGCGGTTGCCGCGCTCGCCTATCGTGTTCGACGAACGCGCGCCCGTTCGTACCAGCCCGCTGTTGGGCGAGCATAACGCGCGGGTGTACCACGAGCTGTTCGGTTACGACGAAGCACAACTCGCGGCGCTGGTAGACGAGGGCGTGATCACGAGCGGGCCAGGCGGGTAGGGGGCTAACGTTGGAGAAGCTGATCTTCTTCTACCATCGCGCTGACGGTCTCGACCGAGAGGAGTTCCAGCGGCGCTATCTGGATGAGCACGCTCCGCTCGTGCTGGAGCACTGCCCGCGGCTACGCCGCTATGTCGTCAATGTGTTCGATACGGGCAAAGAGCGCTCGGAACCGTTCGAGCCGGACGGTACGCCGCTCTCCGTCGATGTCGCCGTCGAGCTGTGGTACGACCGGATGGAGCACTATGCCGATCGTTCCCAGCGCTACGACTCGCCCGAAGGCGCGGCCGCAGTGGACCGCAGTCGCGCCGAGCTGGTTGGCGCTAGTATGGGCTACCACGTCGATGAGCGCGTGCAGCGCGACAACGAGCGCGGGTGGGCCGTCGGCGCGAGATCGCCGGGAGAGAAGCTGGTCGCGCCGCTCCGCCGCAGGGCGGATCTCACGCACGATCAGTTCGTCGAGCACTGGGTACACACGCACTCGCCGCTGGCGCTGAAGCACGTGCTTGGCATGTGGCGCTACGTTACAAACGTCGTCATCGAGCCGGTGACGGCGGGCGCGCCGGAGACGGACGGCATCGTCGAGGTGCACTACATGGACGAACGCAGCTTCGACTCGCCTGAGGGGCAGGCGATCATGGAGGTAGACGTGGCGCAGTTCCTGCAGACGCCGTCGCGTCTCATGGCCAGCGAACACATCCTTAGGGGGTAGCGATGCGACGTTTCTTGTGGCTTTCGATAGGCTTAGCGGCACTATTAGCGACGTTCGCCTGTGGCGGGGGATCGGATAACACGCCGGCGCCGACCGGCACGACGCCCGGCGTGACGCCAGCGCTTACGCGGCTGCATATCGTCGACCAGAACGTGCTCCACGGGCTCCTGGACGAAGACCCGGCGGCGGAGCCGTACGACCGCTTCCCGGAGCGAGTGCAGCTCCTCGCCAGCGCCCTCGCGGAGGCCCAGCCGGACATCATCTTTCTTCAGGAGGTGGTGATACCGGAGGCAGGCAGCGACTATCCGAAACCCCGCGAGGTCCTGCTCCAGGCGCTGGGCGCCGAGTACACCGCCGTCTTCGGTGACGCCGCTGGCCGGCCTATCGACACCGGCACGCTCGGGCAGCTGACGCTGACGCGGCTGCCGGTGCTCTCGTCGGAGAACCATTCTCTCGAGGGCGTGCGCGCGGTCCATCGCGTAACGCTCGAAACTGACGCCGGGGCGATCGACGTGTACAACGCGCACCTGGAAGGGACGAAAGATGATCCGCAGGCGGCGGTCGTCGAGATCAACAAGGTGCTGCAGTTCATCGACGATACGAGAACGGGCGGCCCCGTGATCCTCGCGGGCGACTTCAATGCGGTGCCGGGCGACCCGTCGATTAAGGCGCTGCTTGACGCGGGCTTCAGCGATGCGCTCGCCACCGCTGGGGCCGCGACCTGCAACGCTGCGGGCGACCCGGGCTGCACGAACTCGACGATGCCGCTCGGTGACAACGCGGAGAACCACGCCGACCACCGCATCGACTACATCTTCGTGCTGCCAGGCGACGACGTGTCGATGGATGTCGAAGACGCTTCGCTCTTCCACGATGAGCCGATCGACATCGGCGATGGGCACACGCTACGAATATCCGACCACATCGGTGTCCAGGCGACGCTGGTCCTGGAGTAGGGCTAGAGGTCCAGAAGGCGCGCCAGGCGGCGACGGTGGAACGCCGGGTCGCCCAGATAGTGGTAGAAGCTGCGCGACTTCTTGGTGTAGAGATACAGGCCGTACGCCCTGTCTGAGCCGATGCCGCCGTGGACGTGGTGCGCTGACTCGCAGAGCTGGTAGAAGCCCTCGCTCGCGACGGCCTTCGCCACGGAGACAGTCGCCTGGGCGTCCGGCTTGCCGTGTTCCAGCTTCCAAATCGCCTCGTAGGCCGTCCAGCGGGCAGCATCAGCGTGGTTCAGCATCTCGATCAGGTGGTCCTGCACTCGCTGGAAGCGCGCGATCGGCTGGCCGAACTGGACGCGCTGCTGGGCGTACGCCAGCGTGAACTCGTACACGCGTCGCATTGCGCCGGCGACGTAGGCGCAGAGCAGCGCTGTCGCGCTGTCGAGGACGGGCGTGAGCGTATCCCACGCAGCACCCCGCGCGCCGACGACGCGGTCGGCGGCCACCTCGACGCCTTCGAACGTCACGTCGAACAGCGGCTCGCCCACGAAGCCCTCCATGCGCTGGAGCGCGACGCCTTTCGCGTCGCGCGGCACGAGGAAGAGCGACGTGGCATCTTCGGCTCGCGCGACCACGATGAGTTCGTCGGCTGATCCTGCGTCCGGCACAAAGCGCTTCGTACCGTCAAGGATAAAGGCGCCGCTGCTCTCGCGAGCCGTCATGCGTATGTGTTCCGGCGACCAGCCGTATTGCTCTTCGGTGATCGCCAGGCCGAGGGCTAACTCGCCGCGCGCGACCGCGGGCAGGTAGCGTTGCTGCTGCTCGTTGCGGCCTGCGCGCAGAACCAGCAGCGCGCCCAGCACGGCGGACGAGTGGTGCGGGCCGGGCAGGATGCCGCGCCCCATCTCTTCGTAGAGCACGGCAGCGTCCGTGAGCGAGCCGCCCCCGCCGCCGCGTTCCGTTGGGATCAGGATGCCTGCCCAACCGAGACCGGCCATCTTCTGCCACAGCTCGGCCGAGAAGCCGCCTGCTTCGTCGATGCGCCGCGCCTCGGCGAGCGGGCACTCGCGCTCGACGAAGTCACGCACGCTCTTGCGCAGCAGCGCCCGCTCGTCGGTCAGGGAGAAGTTGGGCATGGCAGTCGATTACTCCGCGGGGCGACTGTCGGCCATGCCGCGAAACATACGTAGCTTCTGGATTTCGACGGTGCCGCCGGGGTGCGCCATGAGGACCGCGTAGCGCTGGAAGTACTCGAGGTCACCGCCCAGTGGCGCGAACTGTGGAGCCGTGATCAGCGAGAGCGGGCCGAGCGCGCGGTGGATCGCTTCGCCCAGCTCGAGGTCGTACAGCTTCCGCCCGAGCGCGACCTGCGCGCTTTCGTACGGCATCGCCTGACCCGTCGATTCGAGCCACTCGTTGCGCAGGCGGAACAAGCGCTGCACCTGAAAGCCGACGTATGCGCGCACGAGCGCGTCCTGCGC
>JBAROU010000015.1:0-10893 GCA_049642385.1 Dehalococcoidia bacterium
GTCCGAGGCGAGGAAGTGAAACAGCGCCGCGACTTCTTCGGGCCGGCCGGGACGGCCGAGCGGCGTCATCGCATCGGTGATGGCGGCAAAGCCCGGTGGCGCACCCATCGGCGTATCGATGTTGCCCGGGCAGACGCAGTTCACGCGGATGCCGAGGGACGCCAGCTCCAGCGCTGCGGTCTTCGTCACGCCGACAACGGCGAACTTCGACGCGACGTAGGGAGCGCTGCCGTAGTGCCCCTGCACGCCCGCGAGCGAAGCGGTGTTGACGATCGCGCCGCCAGACGTCATGTGCGGCACGGCGTGCTTGATGCCGAACACCACGCCGAGCGTGTTCGTATCGAAGCCGTGGTGGAACGTCTCCGCAGCCGACTCGCTGATCGGCGCGCCGCCCGCCGGAGCGCCCGCGTTGTTGATCACGATATCGATCCGGCCGGAAACCGCAGCTCCGGCATCCATCAGCGCCTTCACCTGCGCCTCGTCTGAGACATCGGTCTGCACAAAGAGGCCGTCGATCTCCTGGGCGACAGCGCTCGCATCGGCGAGGTCGGCCAGCACGACCTTCGAGCCGGCCTGGGCGAAACGACGCGCGGTAGCGCTGCCGATACCGCCGGCGGCGCCAGTAATAACCGCAACCTTACCTTCCAGTGAGAACATCGCTATCCCCTACCCTACAACACGACTTCTGTCGCCCGCAGCCGCTCGATCTCGTCGTCTGGCATGCCGAGCAAGTCGCGCAACACTTCGTCGGTGTGCTGGCCGACGGCGGGCGATGGGCCCTTGATGCCGCCCGGCGTGCGCGAGAGCTTCACCGGCGTGTTTGCGAGCGGCAGCTTGCCGGCGACCGGGTGCTCCACCTCGACGAGCATCTCGCGCGCCTTGATCTGCGGCAGCGCCGCCGCCTGGGCGATGTTGTTCAGCGGCCCGCACGGCATGCCGATCGCGTCGAACTCCTTGAGCCACTCCTGCGTCGTGCGCCGGCCGAGCGCCTCGTTCAGTAGCGGCTCCAGCTCCGCGTGGTGCTCCGTGCGCGAGGCGCTGGTCTGGAAGCGCTCGTCGTTGATCAGCTCGGTCTTGCCGATCAGAGCGCAGAACAGCTCCCACTGGTTCTCGATGCCCCACGAAAGCGCGAGCACAATATAGCCGTCCTTCGTCGGAAACGCCTGGAATGGCGTCGCCGAGGGATGGCGCGTGCCGATGGCCTCGGGTAGCTTGCCGGTGGCGAAGTAGCGCATGAAGGCGTTTTCGAGCACGGCGATCTGGCAGTCGAGCATGCTGATGTCGACCATCTGGCCCTCGCCCGAGCGGTCACGCTCGCGCAGCGCCGCCAGCACACCGATCGCGGTGAACAGGCCACCGGCGATGTCGCCGAGCGAGAGGCCGGGACGCGTGGGCGGGCCACCCGGCTGGCCGGTGATGCTCATCACGCCGCCCATACCCTGCACGACAACATCGAGCGCCGGGCGCAGACGATCGGGCCCCGTCTGCCCGAAGCCGGACGTGGCTGCATAGACGAGCCGCGGGTTGCGCTGGCGCAGCGCCGCGTAGCCGAGGTCGAGGCCGTCCATGGTGCCAGGCGTAAAGTTCTCCATCACCACGTCGACCTGCTCGACCAGGCGCAAGAACAGCGCCTTCCCTTCGTCGCGCGAGAGATCGATGGCGGTGCTCTTCTTGCCACGGTTGATGCTGAAGAAGTAGCCGCTCTCGCCGTTGATATGGGGCGTGGTGGTGCGCGCGATGTCGCCGTGGGGCGGGCGCTCGACCTTGATCACTTCCGCCCCGAGGTCGCAGAGCACCATCGAGGCGTACGGCCCGGAGAGCACCCAGGTGAGGTCGAGGATCGTGATGCCTTCCAGCGGTCCGGACATGATGGTCGCACCTCTTTCAGTTCAGTATTGTAGCGCTCGCCTAGCCCGTCTCGATGTCCAGGGCAGCGGGCGCTTCCTCGATCACGCGCGCTTCGGGCCGGATCGCGAAGATGACGCCGGCGAGCACGATACCACCGCCGATCATCTCGAGCGCGCTGGGCGTCTCGTCTAGAATCAGCGCAGCGAGCGCGGTCGAACCGACGGGCTCGACCAAGATGCCGATCGCGACGGTCACCGCCGGCAGATAGGCGAGCGCGAAGTTGATCGACGAGTGGCCGACAAGCTGCGGCCCGAGCGCGAGCAACGCGATCATAATCCAGGTCTTCGTCGAGTAGCCGGTGAACGGCTCGTCTGCGATGAGCACGATCGCGACCAGCAGGACCGCTGTCACCGGATAGACGATACCAACGTAGCGCGCCCACGATGTCGCGGGCCGCGCCCAGCGCCCGACCATGATGTACGCCGCAGCAAACGCGCCGCCCAGCACCGCGTAGATATCGCCGGCGAACGTGCCCAGCCCTTCGCGCAGGTCTTCCGACGCCATGAGCGCTGTGCCCGCCAGCGCGACCATCAGCGCCACCCAGATCCGCCGGTCGACACGCTCGCCCAGCACGAGCGGCGCGGCGATACCCACGAACAGCGGCTGCGTCGACATGAGGACGACGGCGGTAACGACGGATGTCTTCTGGATCGCCGTGATCCAGAACGCGAAGTGCGCTGCCAGGAAGACGCCGGAGAGGAGCAGCGGGCCGATCGACCGGGTCGAGACCGGCTCCGGGCGGCGGTACTGCTGGAGCGCCGCCAGCGCCCCCACGGGCACCGCCGCGAAGCTGAGGCGATACGCCGCGATGACGAGCGCGGGCGCGTCCGCCTCCCGAACTAGAATGGCGGCCCAGGCGACGGCGGTGACGCCGACTCCCAGGACGGCCAGTGGTAGCCAGCGCCGCTCGCTCACGGCGCCATGCTACCGGAGACCCCACCTGATTGCCACGATACGAACCGCCGATACTTAGTCGGGATGCATACTCCAGTTCGCCGCGCGTTGTTCCTGGTCGCCGTGGCGGTAGCATTCGTCACGCTGAGCGCCTGCAAGAGCGACAAGCCCGTCGCGTTCACGTACGGCGTCGCTTCGGGCGACGTGCGGCCGGACGCAGCCGTTGTCTGGACGCGCGCCGACCGCACATCGACGCTCACGGCCGAGGTGGCGACCGATCAGGCGTTCGCGAACGTGGCTGCCAAGCAAGAGGCAGAGGCCACGGACAACGGCGACTTCACGGCCAAGGCCGAGATCACCGGCCTCGAGCCGGGCACGCAGTACTACTATCGCTTCCGCCACGGCGACGATATGAGCAAGACCGGCTCCTTCCGCACCGCACCCGCCGAAGAGACGTCGGCAGCGGTGCGCTTCGTCTTCTCAGGCGACACCGACGGCACCGTCGGGAAGGACGGCAGCCGCACGTTCGATTTCAAGGTGCTGGACGCCGCGCGCGCCGAGGACGCCGAGTTCTTCCTTTACTTCGGAGACGCGATCTACGCAGACTCGCCCTACGGCCCGAAAGCAGAGACGCTCGATGCCTACCGGGCGAAGTACAAGGAGAACCGCGCCATCGACCGTCTGCGCGAGATCCTCGCCTCGACGTCGATCTACACGGTGTGGGACGACCACGAGGTCGAGAACGACTTCGCCGGCACGATCGTTGATCCCAACCTGCTCGCCGCCGGACGGCAGGCATTCCGCGAGTACATGCCGCTGAGCGGCGACGCCTCGCCCGACGTGCTCTATCGCCGCTACCGCTGGGGTTCGGCGGTGGACGTGATCATGCTGGACGAGCGTAGCTTCCGCGACCTGAGCGTCGAGGAGGCCTGCACGCCTGCGGGCGCGGACGGCCCCGACCTGCTGCCGGGCCTCGGCTCGGAGAAGACGCCCGCGCCGTTCCGCTCGTTCCGCACTTTCATCGGGCTGCCGGAACAGACCGATCAAGCCTGCCTCGACGCACTCAACGACCCGGCGCGCACCATGTTGGGCGCGGAGCAGAAGCAGTTCTTGCTCGACGCGCTGCAGAATTCGGACGCGACGTTCAAGTTCATCGTCAACCCGGTGCCGATCTCAGAGCTGATCGCCCTGCCGTATGACCGCTGGGAGGGCTACCGCGCCGAGCGCGATGAGATACTGCGCTTCATAGGCGATAACGACATCAAGAACGTGGTCTTCCTGACCACCGACTTCCACGCGAACATCATCAGCGACGTGCGCCTGAACCTCGCGACGCAGCCTGTCGCGGTCGAAGCGGTCGCAGGGCCGATCGCGCACAACACGCTGGGCCAGGACATCGCTGAGCAGCAAGGCAAGGACGCGATCCCCGCGTTCGAGGCGCTACTCCAGCAGGTCCCCCGCGCCGAGTGCGTCCACCTCGACGCGTTCGCCTACGGCCTCGTTGAGGTCGACCCTACCGCCGGTACGACCACGATCACCCTCAAGGACGAGGACGGCAACAAGCTGTGCCAGAAGGTGATTAGGGCTTCGTAGCCGCGCTCTCCCGTTCCACCCTTCCACCGCGTCCACCCGAATCGAGACCAACGGCTCTTGGCCTAGCCGCGCCCACGCCATACGTTGTTATGGGAGGGCATGAGATGAAGCGCTGGATGTTCGCGATCGGTGGGGTGCTTGCGATCTTTGCGCTGGCGTCGTGCGGAGGTGGCGGGAGCGATGGCGCGCCGAGCGCTACGGCGTCGCTCGAGCCGACAACCTTCGCGACCAGCACGGCAGTCGTAACGGCGCCGGCTGAAGGCACCAGCTCCCCTACCGAAACACCGGCGGCGCCCGCGGCAACAGCAACGACCAAGCCGCCTTCGACCACCACGTACGAAGTGCAGCCGGGCGACACGCTCTACGCTATCGCCCGGCGTTTCGGCGTGACGGTGAACGCGCTCGCCGCGGCGAACGGGCTGGCCGACCCGAGCCAGATCAACGTGGGGCAGGTGCTGCGTATCCCGAAGGGCGGTGTTGTTTCGCCGCCGCCACCGACATCGCCGCCGCCATCGAACGGCGGCCCCGCGACGGTCGTGCGGCGCGCCACCACGAACCAGAAGGTCGTTGCCCTTACGTTCGATGCCGGGTCGGACACCGGGTTCACAGCGTTCATCCTGGACACGCTCAAGGCGAACAACATCAAGGCAAGCTTCGGCATCACCGGTCGCTGGGCAGAACAGAACCCGAGCCTGACTCGGCGCATCGCGCAGGAAGGGCACCTGCTGATCAACCACACGTACAGCCACGCGTCCTTCACCGGCTACTCGACGAGTGACGCGGCGCTCAGCCGCGCGCAACGCTGGGAACAGCTCGACCGGACGGAGGCGATCATCAAGAACCTCACTGGCGCGACGACGAAGCCCTACTTCCGACCGCCCTACGGCGACTACGACGACTCGGTCAACGCGGACGTCGGCGCGCGTGGCTATCGCTACAACGTGATGTGGACGGTCGACTCCCTCGGCTGGCAGGGGCTCTCGGCATCCGCGATCAAGAACCGCTGCCTGGCAGGCAAAGAGCCTGGGGCGATCTACCTGTTCCACGTTGGCTCTGCATCGCGGGACGCGGGCGCCCTCCAGTCGATCATCAATGGCCTGCGCGCGGCGGGTTATAGCTTCGCTCGCATCGACGCGCTGGTCGGCGGTTAGCGCCTGGTCTCCTCTACTACCGGCGGGCTAGAATACAGCCGCCCGGCGTAACGCCAGCACGAAAGGAACTGCCTTGACTGCACCTGACATCGATTGGGACCGCATTACTGACGAAGCGACGGACATCCTCTCGCGCTACATCGCCATCGACACGAGCAATCCGCCCGGCAACGAAGAGCCGGCCGCGCGCTTCCTTGCCGACATCCTGCGCGGCGAGGGCATCGACGAGATCACGTTCTACGACGCCTCGGACGAGGCGTCGCGCGGGCGCGTAAGCATGCGCGCGCGCCTGCCGGGAGACGGCTCGGGCGGGCCGCTGGTGTTGCTGAACCACACCGACGTGGTGCCGGTGGAGCGCGAGGGATGGGACGAAGAGCCGTTCGCCGGGCTGGTGAAGGACGGCGTGATCTGGGGGCGCGGCGCGATCGACATGAAGGGTATGGGGGTGATGGAACTCTTCGCCATGCTGCTCGCGAAGCGCCACGGCCTCTCGCTCAAACGGGACATCGTGTTCCTGGCGGCAGCGGACGAAGAAGCGGGCAGCGCCTACGGCGTCGAGTTCCTCGACCGCGAGCACCCGGAGGCGCTCGAGGCGGCGTTCGTGCTCAACGAGGGCGGCTGGGGCTCGACGGAGACGCTCGGCTCGACGCGTCCGGCGTTCAACTGCGCCGTGAGCGAGAAGGGGCCCTGCTGGCTCAAGCTGAGCACCGTCGGGCGGCCGGGCCACGGCTCGGTCCCGCACGACAACAACGCGCTCGACCGGCTGGTGCGCGCGCTCAACCGGATCCAGGAATGGGAGCGCCCGCGCAGCGTGGTGCCCGAGCTGGGCGAGTACTTCGCGCGCGCGCACGACGCTGGCATCCTCAAGGTCGAGCCGACGGACGAGGCGATCACGTCGTTGGGCGACGAGAACCTCGTCGTGCGCGCGATCACGAGCAACACGATCAGCCTCACCACAGCCCACGCCGGCGTGAAGCACAACGTCATCCCCGCCGGCGCTGAGGCAACGCTCGACTGCCGGCTGCTGCCCGGCACCAACGCCGACGCGTTCATCGAAGAGCTGCGCACCATCATCGACGATCCGAAGGTCGTGATCGACAAGGTGTTCACCTCCAGCACGCCGCCATCGCCGATCAACACGGAGCTGATGCAGGCGATCGAGGACGTGGTACGCGACCATGTCGAGGACGCCGTCGTGCTGCCGAGCGTGTCGTCCGGCTTCACCGACTCACGAGTGTTCCGGCGCCGGGGCATTCCGGCCTACGGTTTCATCCCTGTGCTCCTCGAACCCGCGGAGGGCGCAACGATGCACGGCCACAACGAACGCATCTCGATCGAGAACCTGCGCCTGGGCTGCCAGATGCTGTTCGAGGTCGTGCGCCGGATGTGCGTGTAAGCGGCGCATCCTTGTTCCCGCTTCCACGTTCCTGATACCATCCGGCCTGCAATACGCCAACGTCGAAGGCCAGGCAGCGGCCTGGCGCCGGGAGGACTGGAATGAAAGCAGAAGACATCAAACGCATCGCGGTGATGGGAGGGGGCGTGATGGGCGGTGGCATCGCCCAGACTTGCGCCGTCGCCGGCTACCACGTGACGATCCGCGACCTCACCGACGAGCTGCTGGACAAGACGCGCGACACGATGATCGAGGGGCGTTTCGGGCTTCGCGGCGCCATTGAGCGCCAGAAGCTCACGCAGCAGCAGGTGGACGACGCCATGGCGCGCGTGACCTTCACCAAGGCCCTGGAAGACCTGCGAGACGCCGACATGATCATCGAAGCGGTGCCGGAGGACCTCGAGCTGAAGCGGAAGGTGTATGCGGAGACCGATGGCATCGCTAAGCCGGAGGCGGTCTTCGCGAGCAATACGTCAGGCTTCGCCATCTCAGACCTGAACCAGGCCGTGTCGCGCAAAGACCGCTTCATCGGCATGCACTGGTTCAGCCCTGCCTTCGTCATGCGCCTGATCGAGATCATCTACGCGCCCGAGACGAGCGAGGACACGATCCAGCTCCTCGAGGCCGTCGGCGCGAAGCTGGGTAAGGAGACGGTGCGCGTGAAGGACGCGCCTGGGAAGTACGGCTTCGTCGCGAACCGTATCTACTTCGCTGCGGTGGCTGAGGCGCGCAAGGTGATGGACGAGGGCGTCGCCTCGGTGGACGACATCAACAAGGCAATGCGCTTCGGGTTCAACTGGCCGGCCGGCCCGCTGGAGATGGTGGCCGGTGCGCGCAAGGGCTGGCAGTAGCTCGTCGCCGGTCGTTGGTCGCTAATATCCGGTACAACAGATGCCCGCTCGACTCTTCGTCGGCACGTCATCGTGGGCGGAAAAGGACCTGGTCGAGGCGGGGTTCTACCCACCCGAGCTGAAGGACACGCCATCGCGGCTGGAGTACTTCGCGCAGCGCTTCACTCTCGGCGAGATCGATAGCACCTACTACGCACTGCCATCGCGGCGCAACACCGAGCGCTGGGCCGAGGCGGTACCGGACGGCTTTCGCTTCAACGCCAAGACGTTCGGACTGTTCAGCCAGCACCCTACCCGCCTCTCGTCGATCCCCAAGAGCTTCCACGAGGCGCTGCCGCCGGAGACCCTGAAGAAGTCGCGCGTGTACTACAAGGACGTCCCGCCGGAAGTGCTGGAAGAGCTCTGGGGCATCTTTCGCGGCGCGCTACGGCCGCTGCGCGAGGCGGCCAAGCTGGGCGCGATCCTGATCGACTTCCCGCCGTGGTTCGGCCCATCCGACGACAATCGGGCGTTCATCGCGCACGCGCGCGAACAGATGCCCGACGACCAGGTGGTCGTCGAGTTCCGCAACCGGCGCTGGGTCGACGACGGCGAGGCGGACACGACGTTCGCCGCGCTGCGCGACGCCGGCTGCGGTTTCGTTTGCGTGGACGAGCCGCCCGATCTGAAGTCGAGCTTCCCGCCGGTCGCCGCTGCTACGGCGTCGGTGGTGGCGGTGCGTTTCCGTGGGCGAAACATCGAGCGCTGGGAAGACAAGTCGGCATCGATCGATGACCGGCTCGACTGGTGGTACACGGACGAGGAGCTCTCGGAGTGGCTGCCGCGCATCGAGGAGCTGGCGAGGGAGACCGACGAGGTGTACCTGTCGTTCAGCACCAAGAGCGCCGACCAGAGCGTTGTGAACGCCAGCCGGCTCCAGCGGCTGCTGGGCATGGAGCCTGGTGCAGACCTGCCCGATTAGCTACGGATGAACACAGATAAACGGCTATCAAGCCTGATGCCGCCATCAGTGCCAATTTGTGCTCATCTGTGGCCAACCAACGGTCTTGACGGCAGCGCAGGGCGTGCTACGGTCAAGGTAGAGGCGCCATGACGACTATGCCCCGCCACCAGAAGCGCCGCCGTCTCACCATCGTTCGACCCGAAGCAGCCGAGCTCCGCCCGATGCTCCCCACGGTGGTCGACGAGCCGTTCGATTCGCCTGACCACATCTTCGAGGTGAAGTGGGGCGGCGTGCGCGCCATCGCGCAGGTCGATGAGGGGACGGTGCGGCTGAGCGGGCGCAACTTGCGCGACCTGACGCTCCTCTACCCCGAGCTGTCCTCGCTGGCCAAGTGCCTCGATGCGGAGAGCGCCGTTATCGACGGCGAGATTCTGGCGTGGGGGACGGAAGACATGCCCGCGTTCGAGCTACTGCGTTCACGGCTGCTCCAGCCGGACGCGCAGGTGTCGCGCCCGCGCCGCTCACCTGTCGTCTATCAGGCGTTCGACCTGCTGGAGCTGGACGGCCAGTCGCTGCTGGACGCGCCGCTGGTGGAACGACGCAACCTGCTCTACGAACGACTGCGTCCCGATCGCTACGCGCAGGCGGCCGACTTCGTGCGCGACGATGGCACCGCCTTCTTCGAGGCGGTGAGCGGCCACGGCCTTGAAGGTATCATCGCGAAGCACAAGCAGAGCCCGTACCTGCCGGGCCAGCGCTCGGACCACTGGCAGGAGATCCGCGCCGTCCAGAGCGACGACTTCGTCGTGGGCGGGTATACGTTCGGGGGCGGGCTGCGCAAAGACCCGATCGGCTCGCTGCTCCTCGGCGTGTACCGCCGAGGTGAGCTGCGGTTCGTCGGGCAGGTGAGCATCGGTTGCAGCGACCGCGAGGCAAAGCAGCTGCTGGAGCTGCTCACACCGCTCCACACGGACGACTGCCCCTTCGCACAGGCGCCGGAGGTGGGCTCGCGCTTTTTGTACTGGTGCCGGCCGGAGCTGGCCTGCCACGTGCGCTACAGCCAATGGGGCCCTGACGGCCAGCTGCGCTTCCCACTGTTCGTCGCGCCGCGGCCGGACGTGCCGCCGCAGGAGTGCGTGCGAGAGGGCGGCTAGGCACAACCTCGGTTCGCAGCTATCGATTCCGAATCACGAAACCGATGATATTGTTGACGATATTGCCATAATGTGGTATCACTGCGATCGCCCCTTTCTAGGGGCCCTGGGGGCTAGGAAGAGGTTCAGATGCCTCGATCGATTTGGAACGGCGTAGTGAGCTTCGGGATGGTGAGCATCCCGGTGAAGCTCTACACGGCCACTGAGAGCAAAGACGTCTCCTTCCGCCAGCTGCACGAGACGTGCGGCAGCCGGCTGCGCCAACCTCGCTGGTGCCCGATCTGTGAGCGCGAGGTGCCCCTGGACGAAGTGCAGCGCGGCTACGAGTACGCGAAGGACGAGCACATCGTCCTCACGGACGAAGACTTCGCCAAGCTGCCGCTGCCCAGCAAGCACACGATCGAGCTGTCCGCCTTCGTCGAGGCGCAGGAGATCGACCCTGTGTACTACGAGCGCAGCTATTACATCGAGCCGGACGAGGTGGGGATCAAGCCCTTCGCGCTGCTGATGCGTGCGCTCAAGGAGAAAGAGCTCACCGCGGTCGCCAAGATCGCGATCCGGAACAAGGAGCGGCTCTGCGCGCTCCGCCCCCATAACGGCACGCTCATGCTCGAAACGCTCTTCTACCCGGACGAGATCCGCGTGCAGAAGGGCGCCGACCTGCCCGAGGTCAACGTCTCCGACAAAGAGCTGACGATGGCATTCTCGCTCAT
Source organism: Dehalococcoidia bacterium (assembly GCA_049642385.1). Lineage (GTDB taxonomy): Bacteria > Chloroflexota > Dehalococcoidia > DSTF01 > RBG-16-68-14 > JBAROU01. The sequence goes on from JBAROU010000015.1 coordinate 10,604, forward strand.
CGACCTGATGGCCGAGGAGTTTGACCCGGAGAAGTACAACGACCAGTACCGCGAAGCGCTGCGCGAGATCATCGAAGCGAAGCTCCAGGGCGTCGAAATCGCGGAGGCGCCCGCGCCCGCCGGAGGCGGGAAGGTGATCGACCTGATGGCCGCGCTCAAGGAGAGCGTCGAGGCCGCCAAGGGCCGCAAGCCGGCGAAAGCGGCGAAGCGCGCCGTCGGCGAAAAGACGAGCAGCGGCCGGCGCCGGAAGGTCGCGGCCGGCTAAGCCGAGCCCCGGCGCGTCGGGGCGC
>JBAROU010000170.1:0-14716 GCA_049642385.1 Dehalococcoidia bacterium
GGTCGAGCATCACCGGGTTGTTCGATATCTCGAAGCCCTCGACGTGGAAATGGTGCTCGGTGAACGAGATCGAATCGTACCCAAGGCCGTCGGCGAGTTGCGCCTGTTCGCGCAGCTCGCTGAGCATCTGCTGATAGAGGTCGGTGCGCAGCCCGGCCATGCCCTTCTCGATCTCGGGCCGAGAGCCAATCGAAGGTAGATAGAAAATGCTAACTTGCATTGCACGGGCCTCCAGCGCGTGCAGCCTAACCCAGAGGCTACGGGAAATCAAGAGACGATCGAGGGGTTTTGGCCGCATGCCGCACCATTCATGGTGCGGTGTAGCGCTACCTTCCTTGACCCGCTTCGAGAGCGTGAGCTACCTTTCAGCAGCCGTGGACTTCCATGACCTACCCGACGAGGCCGCGTTCCGCGCGGAGGTGCGCTCGTTCATTGAACGGGAGTTGCCCGACGAGCTACGCCGGCGCGAAGGCGTCCAAGGCAGCTTCGACCGCGGGTCGGGCTGGGGGCGTCCCGCTGCCAAGCTCTGGCGGAAGAAGCTCGCCGGCCGCGCCTGGACGGCGCCCGCCTGGCCCAAGGAGTACGGCGGCGCTGGCATGTCGATCATGGAGCAGTTCGTCTTCAACCAGGAGATGGCACAGGCGCGCGCGCCTCGCACCGGTGGCGGCATCGCCCTCGGCATGGCCGGCCCCACCATCATGCTCTACGGCACGGACGAACAGAAGCAGCGCTTTCTACCCGCCATCCTCTCGGGCGAGCAAATCTGGTGCCAGGGCTTCAGCGAACCGGAAGCCGGCTCTGACCTCGCCGGCCTCCAGACCCGCGCCGTCCGCGATGGCGACGACTACGTCCTCAACGGACAGAAGATCTGGACCTCCGGCGCCCAGCACTCGCAGTGGATGAACGTCCTCGCGCGCACCGACACGGACGCCCCCAAGCACAAGGGCATCAGCTACTTCCTACTCGACATGACGAGCCCCGGCATCACGACTCGACCGCTCGTGAACCTCGTCGGCGAGGCAGATTTCGATGAAGTCTTCTTCGACAACGTGCGCATCCCGAGCGAGAACCTACTCGGCGAGGAGAACCGCGGCTGGTACGTCGCTACCGCCACGCTCGACTTCGAGCGCTCGAACATCGCCTCAACAACCAACCTCGTGCTCATGGTCGGCGACATCGTCCAATGGGCGAAGACCAAGGCCAACGACCGCCTCGCACAATCGCCCGTCCTCCGCTACGAGCTCGCTGACCGCATGGTCGAGGCGGAGATCGGGCGCCTGATGTCGTACCGCGTGATCTCGATGCAGAACGCCGGCGAGCTGCCGAACAAGGAAGCCTCGATCGCGAAGCTCTACTCATCGGAGCTGGAGCAGCGCATCGCCGGTACGGCCATGCGCCTACTCGGCTCTTACGCGCAGCTAGACAATGGCCACGCGCCAATGAAGGGCGGCGTGCCGCGCATGTACCTCTACAGCGTGGCGCTGACCATCGGCGGCGGCACGTCCGAGATCCAGCGGAACATCATCGCGATGCGCGGCCTGGGTATGCCGCGCGGCTAAGGAGAGGTGGCGAATGCTCAAAGAAGGAACAGCGGCGCCAGACTTCGAGGCGCAGTTGGACAGCGGCGATACGTTCCGCTTGCGCGACCAGAAGGGTCAGAAGAACGTCGTCCTGTACTTCTACCCCAAGGACTTCACGCCCGGCTGCACGCGTGAGGCGTGCGCCTTTCGCGACAACTACGCAGACGTCGAGAAGCACGACGCCGTGATCATCGGCGTGAGCACCGATTCCGCGGACTCCCATCGCGCGTTTCGTGAGCGACACGACCTCCAGTTCCCGCTCATCCCCGACCCGGAGAAGCGCGTCGTGAAGCTCTACGACGCAGATGGCTTCCTCGGCATAACGACCGCGCGCATCACCTACGTCATCGACAAGGAAGGAACTATCCGCGGGGCGCTCCGTCACGACTTCGCCATCGGGCGTCACCTGCCCGAAGTGCTCGACGCGCTTCAGTCGATCAACGCCGCCTCGACACCCTAAGGAGGACCCATGCCGCCCCTGATCTACGAAAAGCGCGACGGCATCGCCTATGTGATCTTCAACCGCCCGGAGGTGCGCAACGCCTGGAACCCAGAGGTGATGGTGCGCCTCGCTGAGGCGTGGCGCGACTTCGCGGACGACGATGACCTGCGCGTAGCGATCGTCACCGGCACGGGCGACAAGGCGTTCAGCGTCGGCGCCGACCTGGGCCACCTGATCCCGGTGCTCACCGGCGCGCGATCGCCCCAGGACGAGTGGGACCAGCGCGTGCTGGATGATCGCACCCTCACCAACCCGGCGTTGTTGCGCGGCATTCGACTGTACAAGCCCGTGATCGCCGCGGTGAACGGCTATTGTCTGGCCGGCGGCATGGAGCTGCTTCAAGGCACCGACATCCGCATCGCGGCGGAACATGCGGAGTTTGGTCTGACCGAGGCGAAGCGAGCACTGGTGCCGGCCGGCGGCTCGATGGTGCGCCTAGCGCGCCAGATCCCGTACGCCAAAGCGATGGAGATCCTGCTCACCGGCGACCGCATTCCGGCCCAGGAGGCGTACCGCATCGGGCTCGTGAACTACGTCGTCCCTGCGAATGAGGTGCTGCCCACGGCCGAGAAGTTTGCGCGCACGCTGGCTGCGAACGGCCCGCTCGCGCTACGCAAGATCAAGGAGGCCGTCCTGCGCACGTCCGGCGTGCCATTACGCGACGCCTACAAGATCGAGCAGGAGTGCACGACTGAGGTGATGGCCTCCAACGACGCGAAGGAAGGGCCGCGCGCGTTCATGGAAAAGCGCGAGCCCCGTTACACCGGACAATAGCCGTCATGCTGAGCCCGTCGAAGCATCGTCGCCAAACGTAAACAGCGCCTTCACCGCCCCGCTCTTTCCCTTCCGCCGCAACGCGAGCAGTGCCTGTTTGTACTCGTCCAGTGGGAACCGATGGGTGATGATCGGCGTGACATCGAGGCCGCGCTGCGCCAGCTCGAAGTACACTTCCATCGCGTGCATACGCCGCCCCTCGAACGTCTCCACGCCGAACGCGTTCGATCCCACGATCGACACCTCTTTGAAATACAGCGGCGTCCACTCGAAACGCTGGGGCGGCTCCACACCACTGACGACGATCGCCGCGCGGGGGCTAGCCACGCGCAGCGCCAGCTCCACGCTCCCCGCCGAGCCGACGGTGTCGTAAACCACCCCTGCCCCGCGCTGGATCCACGGCTTCCCATCGGCCGGCCGGAGTATCTTCGTACCGACGGTGCTCGCCACGCCTTCGACGGTCTCATTCGTATCGCGCCAAACCTGAGATGCGCCTAAGCGAAGCGCTAATTGCTCCTGATGGTCGTAGCGCGCCATCGCTAGCATGTCGACGTCCGGGTGCAGCGTTCGCAGAATCGCAATCGTGAGCAGCCCCAGCGTGCCACAGCCGAACACCAGCGCCGGTGCGCCCGCCGGCGGCGGATGGTGCAGCACAGTGTGCAGTGCCACGGAGAACGGGTCAGCGAGCACCGCCGCATCCCATTCGATGCCATCCGGGATCGCGAACGCTTGCGACTCGTGCGCGGCGATGCGTTCGGCGAAGCCACCCGCGACATCGCGACAGTTGCCGGCATGTATTCCGGCCGAGAAGCGCCCGTCGGTGAAGCGCTCGCATAAAGGGTAGTCGCCCGCCTGACAGGCGCTGCACGGCGGATCGATGCCGCGCGGTCCGCACGAGAGCCAGGGGTTGAGCACCACGCGTTCGCCCACGCGGCGTGTTCGCACGGCAGGCCCCACCTGCTCGATGACGCCCGCCGCCTCATGGCCAAGGACGTGCGGAAACGACAGCAGCGCCGTGAGTGGGTTGTCTCGGTTGCCGTGCAGGAACGCCTGCTTGGAGTCGCTGCCGCAGATGCCGCAGCGCACTGTGCGCACGATCAACCAATCGTCGCCGATGAGCGTCGGTTCGGGCACCTGCTCGAGTCGCAGCGGCGCGAGCGGCCCGACGAACGCGGCGTCGGACACCGTACCGAGCAGCCGCGTCGCGGCCAGCCGGGGCAGGCTGTAGTGAAAGACCAGCGCCTTCATATGAGATAGCCGAAGCGGCTCGCCCTAGCGTACACCACAGAGTGAGGTGCGAGCCACAACCTGACAAGGGCCAATCTTTCAGAAATACCGGCTTACCCCTCTGGACAAATCGAAAAGACCTGGTATAATCACTTCAGGATTCTGACTAAGCGCCCACTAGAATAAGACCAGGAGGAGTACGGCCATGGTGCAGGAGACGGCGAACGATCCGGCGAGTGATGCCAAGAACAAGCCCGTAAAGGACTGGACGACCGACTACGACATCTTCGACGAGGGGTACAAGAAAAACCCCTTCCCCATCTGGGACGGACTGCGCGAGGAATGTCCTGTCGCGCACACCGAGCGCTGGAGCGGCTCGTGGATGCCCACCCGTTACGAAGACCTGTTCAAGATCGCCCAGGACATCCAGCACTTCTCATCGCGGGACGTGCTGGTAGCTCCCAGCGGGCCGGGCCCGCAAGGCGACGAAGAGCCGGAGGAAGACATTCCAGAAGTCCTCCGCGACTACGACTCCGGCGCGCCGCCCATCACCTCTGACCCGCCGGTGCACACATGGGCGCGTCGGCTCCTCCTGCCACCGTTCTCCGTCAAGGCCATTGCGCAGTGGGAGCCAGAGACGCGAGAGCTCTGTCGCTCGCTCGTCGACGAGTTCGTCGCCAAGGGCCGCGCGGATGGCGCCGCCGACTACGCCAAGCAGATCCCACCACGCGTTATCGCCAGCATGCTCGGCATTCCCAAAGAGGAAGCCAGCATGTTCACCGAGTGGGTGCGCAACTTCCTCGAGCTCGGCCTGACCAACGTGGAGCTGCAGGGCGAGGCTGCGCGCAACATCTTCGGCTACCTCTGGGAGCGCATCCAGGAGCACAAGGAGAAGCCGGGCGACGACCTCATCAACTACCTGCTGTCGGCCGAGGTCGATGGCGAGCCGGTCCCCGAGCCCCATATCCTCGGCACCTGCTTCCTGCTCCTCGTCGCGGGGATCGACACGACCTGGAGCTCGATCGGCTCGGCGATCTGGCACCTCGCGCAGCACCCGGAGGACCGGGCGCGCCTGATCGCGGAGCCAGACCTGATGCCAGTGGCGATCGAGGAGCTGCTCCGCGCGTACTCGCCGGTAACAATGGCCCGCGTCGTGACCGAGAACTACCAGTACGATGGCTGCCCGATGCAAGAGGGCGACAAGGTGCTGATGAACTTCCCCGCCGCCAACCGCGACCCCGACAAGTTCGAGAACCCCGACCAGGTAATCATCGACCGGGCGGTGAACCCGCACATCGCGTTCGGCGTCGGCATCCATCGCTGCGCCGGCTCCAACCTCGCGCGCATGGAGATGCGTGTATCGATCGAGGAGTGGCTCCGCCAGATCCCCGACTTCCGACTCGAAAACCCGGACGCCGTGACGTGGGCGGGCGGGCAGGTGCGCGGCCCGCGCTCGATGCCGATCGTGTGGCCGTAATGCGTGTCAAAGTCGACGGAGCGAAGTGCCAGGGCCACAACCGCTGCATGCAAGCGGCGCCGGAGCTGTTCGAGGCCGACGAGTACGGCTACGCGCACGAACGCAACGAAGGCGTCGTGCCACCGGAGCTTGAGGAGAAGGCGCGCCTCGCCGTGACGAACTGCCCAGAGCGCGCGATTAGCCTCCAACGGGACAAAGGCTAGCCACCCACAACCGCCGACCCCTGCCCAGACAGACAGAGCCGGAGCGGGCACGAGACTCAAACCCGCGACCCTCTGCTTGGGAAGTAGCTGTTCAGACACGCGTGCTACTTCAGCCCGCTCGCAGAATCAATTACGGGCTATTTTCGTTGCCCGTCGGCGATCTGAGACCTGTTTCGGCCTTCTGCCAAAAGCAGTGCCGAGCATCTGAGTTGTAGTGCCTACATGGCGATGCTGGCCCGTCAAGCCATCTGACTGACAAGTCGGAAAAAGATCTCGAACGAAGGCTGCCCAAAGTGGCGCGCACTATCTACGAATTAATGTGGGCTAGTCTTGGTTTCTGGGCTATAGACCAATCTGTCGACGCTCCTGCCTTCATGAAGTTGTCGCCTGCTCGCGAAGCGTTGGGGTAAACACGATGCTGATCATGAGACCTTCGGGCGAAAGAAGCCTCGCAGTCGTCTGCCCCCACGGCTCCAGAGTGGCTTCACGCAGAAGCATGAGTCCTCTGCTCTGAAGCTCTTCCGCCGCTAACCTAACGTCATCGACCTCCAACTCAATGTTGGCCTGCGGGCGAGGAAGATCGTTCGGCCACTCAGCCTGCCCAAGAGCGCTTGCGGCAGCGCCTCTCAATGGCCACAGGCCCCAGTGATTCAGTCCCGGCAGATTAACCTCGGAATACTCGCGGCCCATTTCGAATTTCAGTGGAAGCCCGAGGAGTTCTCCGTAAAAGTGACGAGCCTTCCCCACATCATCCACGATGGCGCCGACGCCTGCTACAAAACGTACGTCCATAATTGATGTTGCCTCCAACAGAGTCGATCGAAAGCGAATGGCCGGCGGCTCGCTGGAAACGGAGTATCGCAGCCAGATGCGCCGTCCCGCGCCGCCGTTTGTGTCATGGTGATCGGAGTGTAGCCGAACGACGGTGGTCACGTCCACTTAGTATCAGGCGGCACTGCGCATTGATCGGTGGCACGGATCAATGCTTGCGTGATGGTTGGGTTGGTCGAATGGCCCGCGTCCTCGACGATCACGAGCTCGGCGCTCGTCGAGTGCGCTAGAGCCCATCTCTCGCGTCCTGCCATTCCGGCGTCAGCGGCCGTGGAAGTCAGAAATCGTTTGCTGGAGCGGGGGACGCGATTCGAACGCGCGACAGCCTGCTTGGAAGGCAGGAGCTCTACCACTGAGCTACCCCCGCTCAGCTACCTCATTATAGAGCGGCCCGGCCGCCCTACCAACACCCTTCTTAGCCAGCGTCCTTGAGCATCGCCGCCGCCAGCTCCACATGCTTAGGCATACCGAGTTGGGAGTACGATCCAAGCGCCTCAGTCAGAAGCTGCCTCGCGTGGGTTAGGCTACTCGGTGCACCCTCGTCGATCAAGGCGCGCGCGTACCACCGGCGTGTCTCCGCCTGGGCTATGGGAGCGGGCATCTCTTCGGTTTGTCGGAGCGCCGTCTCGAAATGGGTCCGCGCGTCGTCCGCGCGCGCGCCGGCCGAAGCGGCGATACCAGCGATCATCGACACGGAGGTCGTCGGCCAAATCAGGAGCGTGCCGGATTCGACAGCCTCGCGTGTCAGGCCGTAGAGCGGCGCCACCTCGTCGCGCCGGCCCAGCACGCCGAGTGCTTCGACAGCACCAGCCAGCAGAGACCAGGACCCGAGGCTGTTCACTTCGCCTGGCTTGGGGAGCAGGTGTCGCTTGCGTTCCAGAAGATCGGTGGCGCCAGCGGCATCCCCGACGTACGCCCTCGCAATCATCGCGTGCATGGTATCCCAACCATCGAGCATGCCCGGCGGCTCCAAGCGCACTCCCATCTCGAAATGGGTGAGGGCTTCCTCCCAACGTCCCTGCCAGAAGGTCATGAAGCCGAGGTTGGTGTGGGAATTCGCGACCCAGGGCATCTCGGCTTGCTCACCAAGCTTGAGGTCCTCACGTGCAAACTCCAGCGCAGCGTCAATATTACCCGTTCGTAGTAGCTTTGCCCCTTCGTTTCCCCGGCGAGCTGCCATCACCCCACCTAGATGCCCGATACGTAAGGCGATGTCCATCGCCTCCTGGCCCAGCGCTTCGCCTTCGTCGAATCGCCCGAGCATGTTGTAGGCGTAGCTAATCGAGAACAGGGTATCGACGAGGTGCCAAAGGTCGCCGGTACGGCGCAGCATCTCGATGCCTGGGAGACCTTTTTCAAGTGCCCTGCCCGGGAGCAGGTGCCACATGTCCACCGAGCCCCTAATGCCGAGAGTCCGCCCCAGGACGAGTTCATCATCGATCTCACGCGCTAGAGACTCTGCCTGGTCCAGCAGGATCCGGCCAGCCGCGTAGCCTTGCCCGAGCGACGTCGTCCAGCCGACGAAGCCCAAGAGGCGACAGCGGTTGTCGGACGGTTCCTCGCCTACCAGCGCTAGGCCGCGCTCACCAACCGCGGCTGCCTCCGGCCAAAGCGCGTTCCAGGAGAGCTGTTCGCTCATCGTGAGACACAGCTCCACGGCGCCATCGGCGTCGTGCGCAGCCTCGTACAGCGGAAGCGCCTGACGCCAATCGTCCAATGCCTCCTCCCATTTGCCAACGCTGCGCACGGCAAGCCCACGCCGGTGAAGAAGCGCGGCGCGCGCGGCAGCTTCGTCGGCGTCGAGAAGCGAGAGCGCCTCGTCGAAGTAGCGCGTGGCCTCCTCGAACGCCGCAGCGGCGAGGGCCTGCTCCCCGGCGACTCGGAGGTAATGGCAGGTCTTGTGTAGATCGGCGGCGGCGCCGGCCTGGTAGAGATGATGCGCTATGTCCGCTGCGCGCTCCTCGGCCTTCGCACCGTGGAGTTGCTCGAAGGCCTCGGCGATGCGCAGATGCATGCGCTGTCGCCGCGGCAGCGATAGGCTCGTGAGGAGCGTCTGCCGGATCAGCTCATGGGCAAATGAGAACCAGGCTTCCTTGCGACCCTCCTCCGAAACAATGAGATGCGCACGTTGAGCGTCGTCGATCGCATCGAGTAAGACGTCCGGCTCGATCTCGCTCAAAGCTTCAAGCAGCTCAAAGCGAAACCGCCGGCCGATCACGGCAGCTGCGCCCAGCGCGCGCCTGCAGTCCTCGCCAACACGCTCGAGGCGACGGCCGATGACCAGACGTACGCCTTCAGGGACATCCAGTTCGTCCACGTCGAGGTCCCGGCGCCAGCGCCGTTGTTCGTCGAACAGCTTGCCCTCCTCCGCGAGGTGGTGAAAGACCTCCTCGACGAAAAAGGGGTTGCCCTCTGTCTCGCTGTACACGGCCCGGACCAGGGCCGCCGGCGCATCCTGGCCGCTGAGCGCGCGTAGCATGCCAGCCACGCTGTCCTCCGGCAGGCGGCGCAGGCTTATCCGCCCGGCAATGCGTTGGCGCAGGAGCCTTTCGAGCATGCGCGCCAGCGGCCGGCCGACATCCAGCTCAACATCGCGGTATGTCCCGACAATCAAGATTCGTCGTTCGTGCAAGTCCTGCGTCAGGTGCTCAAGGAGCTGTAACGTCGAGTCATCCGCCCAGTGCAGATCATCCAGGACGAAGAAGAGCGGCTGCGCTTCGCTTGCGCGCGCGAGGTAATCGCGCATGCCATTGAAGAGATAACGGCGCTCTTGGTCGGGTGGCAGCTCGGGCGGCTCAGCGATGTCGGGATAGATGCGGCGCAGCTCAGGCATAAGCTTGGCCACCTCGGGCGCGGAGTCGCCCAGCGCCGTCCGGAGCCCCTCAAGCGTCACGGTGCGGACAGCCATCTCCAAAAGCTCAACGTACGGGATGTAGGGAACAGCGCCTTCGGTCTCGTAGCAATGGCCGATGAGGGGACGCATGCCTCGTTCAGCCGCCTCGCTCATGAGCTCCTCGGCCAGGCGGGTCTTGCCGACGCCCGGTTCGCCACCGATCATGACCAGCGAACCGCGGCCGTCGACTGCCTCCTGAACGCGACGGCGTAGCTCGGTCCGCTCCTCGTTACGCCCGATGTAGGGTGTCCGACCCGACGAGACCGGCCCTTCCTCCCGCCAGACGACCTCGTAAAGTCGCCAGGGGTCAGGAAAGCCCTTCATGTCGACAGCGCCTCGGTCCGTCAGGTCGACGGAGCTACCCGAGCCCAGCACAATCTTCACGCCCTCCGAGACGAGCACCTCGCCGCCCGCGGCGTATGCGGCGATCCGCTGGGCCGCATTGACCGTCGCGCCGAAGAGGTCGGCCTCCTCTCGGATCACCTCACCCGTGTTGAGGCCGATCTTAAGCTCTATCGCTTTGCCAGGATCGCGTTGGTTGAGCTCGGCGACGGCCCGTTGGATGGCCACGGCGCAGGCGATCGCGCGGCGAGCAGATGTGAAGGCCACCATCAGCCCGTCGCCCATGCCTTTGACCTCGTGCCCCGAGTGGCGCTCCACCTGGATGCGAGCCAGCTCGTCGCGCGCACCAATGACTTCGCGGGCTGCATCGTCGCCGACTCGGTTTGTAAGCTCCGTCGAACCGACCACGTCCGTGAACATCACGGTCACGGTGCCTTCTGGGAGCTCTGGCGACAGTTGTCGGCTGCTCGTAGCTGTCACGCAGGCAGTATTGAGGACGCGCGTAGAGGCGTCAAGAAGGCCTGCCCGCCACCATGTCGGCATCGTGAGGCCACAGCCCCTGCAGCGCACCGCGGCGAGCGCCTGCGCGCTGCAGCAGCTCCATCGAGCTGACGACGTCGGTGAAGAGGATCGCCACGGTCTTCGCGCACAGGGTCATGGCGCCCGCAGAAAGCAGCTACAGGCAGTTATGCCCGAACTGGCCCACGACGTTGACGATGTCAGCGATCGTAATGGAGCCGTTGGGCGGCCTGAGGTTCCACGCGTTCTGTCCCATGATGGGGCCGCCCCGGTCGTAGCGCGTGTGATAGCCGGTGCCGCTCGCGTTGCTGAGCGGGTCAATAGCCGGCGAGCCGGTCTTCCCAAAGCGAAGCACGACCTTGGTGATGTCACCGACGAAGACGGCGCCCTCAAGGTGCGTGCCAGCCGCGGCGAGGTTTTCCGTATCCGTGTCGTAGACATCCCAGATGCTGCTGGGGCTGCGCCCGCCGCCATCGCTTGCGCTCGAAGCGGGCTGGAGCTCCTCATCGTTCGTGCAACCGTCGCGGTCGTTATCGACCGGGTGAGTGTCGTAGACGTTGTTATTGTTGACATCGATGAACAGCGGGTTGGTGAACGCCAAAGCCGGCACGCCCAGTTCGCCTACGTTGCCGTCGGTGAGGTCGGCGAGGGTGGTGTTGCCGGACTGCTGGAGATCGTTCGGGACCACGGGGAAGATCGGGCTGGAGACGCCGTCAGAGCCGCGCACGAGCACCACCACCCAGGTGTCCTCCGTCAGCCCGCTCAGCGCGACCGAGGTGGAGGCCTCCAGATGGCTGCCACCAGGAATGAGGGGGAAGTCGTCCACCGTATTGATGGTGAAGTCCACCCCCGCGGTCTGGACAACGTCGGGCGCCGTGTTCCAGTACGGCGGTGTCGTCGGGTTGTTATCGAAATCGTTCGGGAAGGGCACGTTGTTGATGTAGTACTCGACGCGGTCGAACTCGGCCCAGGTCGGGCTTTGGATGTCGACGTCTATCGTCGCGCTGCCGTTTGTCGTTGAGAGCAGCGTCGAGTCCGCAAGGCCGAGGCCCGCGCTCTCGCCGGTCGACGTGGCATTGCCTGAGACGACAACGTATGGTCCGTTCGTGCCAGTGCCCTTGCCGTCGTTGATGTTGCTGGCCAGGCTCTCCGCGATGGGACCGAGCGCCCCCGCGTCGTCGGTGGACGAGGGCATCATCGTGCGCGGGAAGCCGGACTGGTTAGCGATCAGCTTGTGCGTGTCGGAGACCGCGGTGCCGGTGCGCACGATGCCCTGGTTGATCATGTTGAACCAGTCTCCCATGCGCCGGTCCGTTGTGCGGGCAATGTCGTTGCGGTCCGTGCCCTGCCAGACCTCCATCGACGTGAAGCCGTCGTCGAAGAGGTTGGTGATGGCCGGGTCAAGCCGTTTGTCGGCGTTGTCCGCGAAGTCCTGCGGCGGAATGTAGGCGGTGTCGATGGATAGGCCGCCAGGGCCGAAGAAACTGTCGGCGTGGTTGATCTGCACCGCGTCTTCGCCGGGGTCAGCCTGAAGCGCGGCGAATATCTCGCCGGGCGAGAGTGTGTAGTTGCCATAGCTCGGGAAGTCCTGGCCGAGCGGCGCGGCGCCCGCCCAGTCGATCGCGCCCTTATTCGGCTTGGTCAAGTCGAAGGTCATCGGCCAGGCGTTGAAGTGCCCATAGTCGGCGGTCGTCGTCTCGGCATTACCGGCCGTGGAGAGGAGGCTGCCGACGCCCAGGTCGCTAATAGTCGGCGTGAGATCCGTGCGGTGCTCGTGGTCGGACGGCGCCACGAAGTCCACGCCTTCGGCGAGGAGCGAGATAACGCGATCCTCGTTCGTCGTTGCGCTGTCGGGGCTGGCGAGCTGGTGGATGTGGAACTCACCCGAGACGAAGCCCGTCGTGTCGATGACGCGGGCGATCTGCGCGTTCACGGTGCTCAGGTTCCCAGAGGTCACCGTGATGTCCTCCCCATAGACGGAGTATTCCGTCCCATGCGAGACAACGACGCGGTAGTCGCCTGGCTCCAGGTAGAACTCGCCCGAGTCGCCGGTTTGGTCGACGAAGCGCACCTGCGTCAGGCCGAACGGCATCCGGTCCTTCGACACCTCGCCGAAAAGGGCGGTGCGATTGTTCACCACGCCCAGCACCGTCTGAGTGTTCTCCGGGTCTACATAGGGATCGAAGCCGATGATCGACACCTTGCCGGCGATGTCGTTGTTGTTTTCGTCCTCCACCGTGACTTGCACACGCCCGGCTTCCGGGATGGTGAAGCCCTGGTCTGTCGTGCTGCTGGCCAATACGGTCACGCTTGCCGGATTGGGCGTCGCTGCAAGATGCCCATCAGCGTGCGCGTGCACGGTGTAGGCGCCTGGAGGGAGCGTGCCCGAATACTCACCGTTCGCGTCCGTGCGGTAGTGAGAGACAACGTTCTTCGTAGTGCCGGGCCCATCGAGAACAGCTCCGAGCACCGCCACGTCCGCCCCTTCGACAGGCTGGCCCGCGCTGATCACCGTACCGGAGAGCGTACCGGTCGTGAGGCCAAGGATCTCGTTTCGAATGTCGACGATCGCTCCCACGCTGCCGTCGCCAACAGCGAAGTAGCGCGTCACGCTCACATCGTCAAGCGGGTCGATGATCTGGTTCGGTGGCTCCCCACCGACGAGTGCCAGCGCTGCGGAGATGCCGAGCGCCGGAATGGTGACACCGCTGGTGGTAAAGACCGTAGTGTCCGGCACATCCTGGATGTAGCCGTAGGAGACACCGTCAGCGGCGCCCTGCCCGCTCCACGCGACGTAGTTACAGAGATCGCACGCCGTGGTGACCATCGGCTCCCCGAAGCCATAGCCAGCCAAGAACTGCTCGACCTCGCCAGAAGCACCGATGAACTCCGTGAAGAATGTCTCGACCGTCTCGACGCTATCGAGGTTGGTGACGGTAGTGTTCACCTCGACGTAGTTCTTGTTGGGAGCAAGGATGTAGTCGGTGCTGATCTCGACCGGCAGATCTGCATCGTCGAACTCGGCCGGGAAGGGGAATCCGAAGTCCGCCACCTGCGAGCTCGGGTTGATGAAGTCGAGAAGGTCGTCCACGCCGCTCGCGCGGATAACCGCCGGCTGGCCGTTCGAACCGTCGTTGACAATCTGCACCGTGTCGTAGTGGGCGGTGTTTTCGAGATTGATGCCGAACGCCCACTCTTCAAAGTTGTCCCGCTCAGGGTCGGCGCCCTGGCGAACAAGGTCAGCGTCAATGATCTGGCCGCCGAACTGGCCGACGTTCAGCAGGTTTCGCTGCGGCGCCTGAATCACCACCTGGATTTCGCTGTTGGCGAGCAGGTAGTCGCCCAGCACTCCGCGGCTGAGCGGGCCTTCGATAAGATCGGCGGAGTCGCTGATGACTTCGGCCGCAGCGTTGAATGCCGGATCGGGCGTTGGCGTAACGGTGGGAGTGGGCGGTGGCCCGCCCGCTCGGAGCGTATTGGAGCTTTCGCCGCCCCAATTCAGAACGACAAGGAGCGAGGCAACAGCCAATGCTGCCAGCAGTATCCCTCCCCGCAATGCCACTTTCTGCATTCTCACCACCAGCCGGGCCAAGCATAATTGGTGGGACAAGCGCCTGTCAAGGCAGCTGGAGAGGAAGGCAACTCGTGGTGGCCGCAAAGATCGGGGGCCTGGACGGCCGCTCTACTCTCGCGGCCGCGCTGTGTAATCTTCCCAAGGCTCGTCGCGCTGGTGGACCGCCTCTTGGAAGCCCTCGCGCATCGCCAGGTCGCGCCACGCTAAGCCCTCCGGCGTATGTCGCGCGATTCCATCCATGAACGTACCGAGCGCCTGTGTCGTCCGCAGCCCCATATTTTCGTACGCCTGGTTCACCAACAGTTTGTTCATGACCAGCTGATTGGTCGGCGTTGTTGCCAGCCGCCGGGCAAACGCCTCTGTTTCTTCCGCGAGCGACTCGGCCGGGACAGCACGGGATACCAGGCCAAGACGTTCTGCCTCACGGCCGGTCAGCGGCTCGCCCGTCAGCATGATCCGTTTCGCGTGTTCGAGACCCAGGCGATAGATCCACATCGCGGTGGTTGGCACGCCCCAGATGCGCGAGGGAGGATAGCCAACGTGGGCGTCCTCGGCCATGAAAATTAGATCAGAGCAGAGCGCCAGGTCCGTGCCGCCTCCGACGCACCACCCGTGTACTTGAGCGATGACGGGCTTCGGCGAACGCCAGAGGCTCATGAACGACTGAACGTTCTGCGACATTCCCAGGAAGTCGACGACCGGGTCCCAGCCGCCGGTACGCTCTTGCCCCGTGGCCTCTGCCTGTGGCGCAGTTTGCAGGTCATAGCCGGCGCAGAACGCCCGGCCTGCCCCTC
>JBAROU010000023.1:0-7954 GCA_049642385.1 Dehalococcoidia bacterium
GTTCAAAACGCAGTGCGTTGGAGGACGCGGATCAAGGCGGGTAAGGCGGCGTGAGTGTACACAGTACGCGTGCGCCCTTGACACGGGGGCGCGGTCGCGCTAGATCAGAGACACAGGCAAAACGCACGCGCTGCCGCAGCAAGCGAATGCGCCCACCGCTTGGGGGTACGTTCGATGTTGACAGCGCCAGCCGTAAGGAGGAACCGAGTCGGCCTCCTTGCGGCTTTTTGATCTGCCGCAGATAAACAATCGCCACGGGGGTGAACCGTGGCGACGCAGGGAAAGGAAGAACTCGATGACGCTGAAGATGGTAGCGCATAAAAACGGCAATGGCAAGGTGCGGATCGTGGATCGCGTCAACCTCGATCTTGAAGCGATCATCCGCCGGTACGTCGGTGATGCGGTTCGGGAGGTGCTGTTCACCAGCACCGCACACGATTTTAAGACGCAGGCGGATCGCGATCACATCGAGGAAATGTTGATCGATACCACAGTGGAAAAGCTGGCTGAATTGTTTGGCTTGGAGGTGGCGTTGTGAGCAGCACAATTCCGCGCGAGCTGCGCCGTCTCAATCAATGGGTCGTCTATCGCGTTGAGCAGCGCAACGGTAAGGCCACGAAGGTGCCATACCAAACCACGGGTGTTACGAAAGCGTCTTCAACTAATCCGAGTACATGGGCAACGCGAAGAGAAGCGAGGGTAGCAGCCGAACGGTTCGACGGTACAGGGTTCGTCTTCAGCAAGGACGACCCGTTCTGCGGAATAGACCTTGACCATTGCCGCAACGCTGGATCCGGCGAGATCGCGCCGTGGGCGTGGGACATCATCAAAGACCTCGCCAGCTACACAGAGATATCCCCCAGCGGCACCGGCGTGCATGTGATCGTCAGAGCGGCGCTCCCAACAAAACGTCGTAAAAAAGGCGACATTGAGATGTATGACGCCGAACGGTTTTTCTGCATGACCGGCCACCACCTGCGAGGCACCCCCAAGACGATCAAGAAGCGACAGAAGCGGATCAGGGCGCTACACCGGCGCGTCTTCGGCAAGGCGGACGCTATCGACGCCACACCCGCGGGGGGGTACGCCGACGCCGAACGGTTCAGCGACAAAGCACTGATCGCGAAGGCGAAGATTGGAAAGCACGGGGAAGCATTCAGACAACTGTGGGAAGGCAGCGCCGCGTACCCGTCCGAAAGTGAGGGCGACCTCGCGTTGTGTAATCGCTTGGCCTACTGGACGAACAATGACGCCGACCGCGTTGACCGGCTGTTCCGTCAGAGCCGCTTGTATCGCTCGAAGTGGGACGAGAAACGCGGTGACGAGACGTATGGTGAACTGACCATCCGTAAGGCCCTCGACGGCGCGTTCTCTCGCAACGGCCAGGGCGCAGACTTCATCATCGAGGCCGACAGCAAGCTCTATGAGGTGAACGGGGCCGAGGTCGCATCGCGGGACAGTCAATCCGACCTGCCCTCGTTGCCGGTGTTCGGACACAACCATGTGGTTATCCAAGGCTGGTCGCACCTACTCGGTAGCGCGCCTAAGACCGGAAAGACGGAGACCGTAACGGCATGGTGTCAGAGCTGGCGAAGTCTTGGGCTACGCGTGTTGTTCTTCACCGAGGAGCCGGAGTCCGTATGGAGCGCACGATTCGCCCAACACGGCGGCGATTGGTCGCACGTTCAATTGGTGTTCGCCATCGGCGCAACCACGGACGAGATGTTGGAGCGGATCGGACAGGGCGACGAGTCCGTGGTGGTGATCGATACGGTACGGACGCTGATCGGCGTTGAAGACGAATCCGACAACGCCGCAATCGGGCGGGCGTTGACGCCGTTCATCGCAGCGAGCCGAAGCGCCAACAAGACCCTGCTGCTACTCCACCATCTACGAAAGTCCGGCGGCGACCACGGCGCGGCGATATCGGGAGGCCATGCGTTCGTGGGCATCGTTGACGTGGTGCTGGAGCTGCACCGGCTGGACAACCCGCAGGCCCGCACTCGGCGAAGCATCACCGGACTAGCGCGGGTGGTGGAGGTGCCGGAGATCGCATTCGACCGCCGCGACGATGGATCGTTTCGCGTGATCGGGATCGGTGGGATTACCGAGTTGGACTTCGACCGCGTAAAGGATCGCGTGTTCGAGGTACTGCCAACAAAGCAACGGCGAAGCACCACGACCGAAATGCGTGAGGCGTTGTCGGAACCGAGACCGAGCCGGACGCAGGTAACGGAAGCACTCCACGCGCTTAGAGCTGAGGGGCGCGCTGGCCGTCACCCGAAACATGATCGCAAGGGCGGCACGTATACATGGTGGAAACAGGGGACGCACCGTGCTTCCTAACCTACCTAACACCTTAAGGGAGGGGCCGTGGGAGGTAGGTTGTTTTGACGGCGCTTCAACCTACCTACCACCAATACAAAGCCCGTGGGAGGTAGGTTGTTTCACCGTACACGATCCAACCTACCTAACACGGGGGCACTTATACGTGGTAGGTAGGTTTTGGAATGGGTGATCAAGTGGAACAGAAAGGACGGGAGTCGATGGACGCTACGTTGACGGTCGAGGAGATCGGGCCAGCAACGAGACGGATCGTCGTGGACTGTGAGCATGGCAAGACGACGGGCCTCGTGTGTGACGGCGCGGCGTTGGGGGACATCGCGCTTGTTGAGGTCGCTATCGCAAGCCACTACGCCGAGGAAGAGGGCTGCGCCTGCACGTTCGAGCTAACCGGCCCGTGGGCCGAGAAGCTGCGGGCCGAGGCCGACGAACGCGGTATCGAGGACGAGCACATAGCGCGGGTTCGGTATGCATGAAACAGAGGGGCCAGCGCATCTACCCCGAAAAACGATCCCCACGTTACCCACCGTCAAGGTGGTGGCAAACCGTAAGGTAAGAAAGCGGGTGCGCAAGCGCGCATGAACGCGATCCACGTATGTCATCGGTTCAGGAGGGCGTAGGCCCGTGACAGCTAACGTAAGGCGCACCAGGCGGGCCACAAACGCGCATACGGGCCGCGCTGCCAGTACCGCCGGTAAGGGCGCGAAACCGCAACGCAAGCGCACGCTAGGCGCACGCGCTGCGTACACGCGCTACGGCGCATTGAAGGCCGAGCAGGGGTTGTCACCACACCGCGACATGGTGTTGCGGATGGCGGCCCGTTTGCACGTGTTGTTTCTGAACGCGACGGGCCGATTGTTCCGCGAGGGGGAAGTCCGGCAGGACGGAGAACCGAAGGCGCTGCTACGTCAGGCAGCGCTGCTGGCGGAACAGGTGCAGGCCCACCTTGAGTACGTCTTCCCGAACACCACTCCCGACGACGGCAAGGGTGGCGCGGATGCGATGTTCGCGCAGTACCGAGGTGGTGACAAGTGAGCACCGCTACACTCGACTTCATTCGTAACGAGCTATCCCTGCCGGATGGCCGCAAGCTGGCCGAGACGCTACCCACTGACCCGTGGCTAGTCGATGACGTTCTCAAGCCGATCCTCGCCACCGACGACGACGGCGGGCCACTCCACAAGCTGATTTACATCGAGCTGGCGCGCGGGCATTACAAAACAGGCAGCGTCGCCAACGTCGCTATCGCTGTCGCGCTGGAGGAGTCCGGCACCGACGTTATCGCCGTCGCCTCAGACCTCGATCAAGCCGCGTTGGTACATGAGGCGATTGACGGCCAGCGCGAACGGAACCCACGCCTCGCGGCTGCGCTTGTCCGCACGAAGCGGATGTTCAAGACCCGGAACGGGAGCACGATCAAGATCATGTCGTCGGACGCACCGTCCGCGTTGGGGATTGGCGTCAACTGTAAGCGGCTTCGCATCATCTGTGACGAGTTGACGCAGTGGCCGCGCGCCGATCTCTACCACGCGATGGCGACGACATTGCCGAAGGTGTGGGACTCCCAACTGATCATCATCACCAACGCGGGCGTATCACCAGGCAGCGCGTGGCAGTGGGGAGTTCGGCAAGCCGCCAACGAGCACGGCTACATGTTCACCGCCGAGGGAACCATCGCATCGTGGATCAGGCCGGAAGACTTGGAGCACGTGCGCGCCACTGTGCCGCCTCCGATCTACGCGCGCTTTCACGAAAATGCCTGGGTCGAAGAGGCGTCAACGTTCGTGCCGATCGAGTTGTGGGATGCGTGCGCTGATCCGGCGTTGTCACCACTACGCCCGCTGTCTGAAGGCGAGCGCGCGCGCGACGCCGAGCAGGTTGTGATCGGCGTTGACGCGGGCGTCACGGGCGACTGCTTCGCCATTGTCAGCGTCACGCGCGATCCGGCCAGGCCCGAAGATGCCGTCGCCGTGCGCGATGTTGCCATCTGGATGCCGCGTCATGGGCACGCCATCGACTTTAGCGAGCCGTGGGCGCACCTCGAAACGATGTGTCAGCGTCACAACGTCGCCGTCATTGCCTACGATCCATATCAGCTCCACGACTTTATGCAGCGCTTCCAACGCGACATCGGCTACTGGTGTTCGCCGTTCGATCAGGGCGCAAAGCGTGCGCAGGCCGATAGCGA
This sequence comes from Dehalococcoidia bacterium, assembly GCA_049642385.1. Taxonomy (GTDB): domain Bacteria; phylum Chloroflexota; class Dehalococcoidia; order DSTF01; family RBG-16-68-14; genus JBAROU01. The sequence continues at coordinate 4,532 of JBAROU010000023.1, forward strand.
TCTCTTCCAGTTGATCCGCAGCAAGCGCACCCGACACAACGGCGATCCTGGACTGCGTGAGCATATCGCTAACTGCGGTTGGAAAGTCGCAGCGCAAGAGGACACCCGCGCGCGGCTGATCAAGCGTGGTAGCGGCAAGATCGATAGTGCAGTCGCGTTGAGCATGAGCGCGAGCGAGTGTCTACGACTGTTGTTGTAAGCGAACACACGAACAGAAAGGAAAGGAGCAACGAACAATGGACGCGAAAACATTAGCGAGGCAGGCGTTCCTACGCCGAGTCTTCAATGGTGAGGCGGGAGCGGACGAGGAGGAAGGTGAGGCGATGCTCAACGCCTTTCGCGCGATCGCGGGCAGCAAGGGCGCGGGTGTCGGCTACAAAGAGGGGCCAACATCGTTCGGCGACGTGGACGCCTGGGAAGCGTTGTACGCCTTCTCCGCCATTGTCTCGAACATCGTCAGCGCCACCGACATCGACACCGGCCAGAAGTTGACGCTGCTGGAGGACGCAGCCGCTGAGCTGCGAGTGCGGCTCGGTGCCGGTGCTACGTCGGATAAGGAGTTGCAACGATTCGTCGCACAGTCGGTTGACGACCTAATCGACAAGCTGACGCCGATCATCGCGGGGGACCGAAACGCGAAGGCGAAGACGAAGGCAACGGCTGATCTTGTCGGCGTGTTGCGAACACGCATCCGTGGCGTGTTGGATCCGCGGGGACGCCGGAAGGCCGAAGCCAACGCAGCATTGACGGTGTTCGCTCCGCCGCCATCAAGATATCCGCTGGGCCGGTTGTGGCAGTCGTTCGGTCTGGATGGTGCGGCGGTTGCGAAAGAGCTACGTCGCGTGGATGGGCGCAACGGCGGCGCTAAGGGCGCGACACGGCAACGCATGTACCAACTGCTCCAGACTGACGACGAGGCCGGCCAGCGGCGCGTGGTGCGCGCTGTACGGGATGTTGCGCTCAGGAGAGGTGCGTCGCTGAAAGAGTTCGAGGCGGCCGCTCGCGCCCTGGTGCCGAGGCTCGTCGCCGAGAGGAAGAGTAGAGAAACGAAGGCGGGCGAGCATCCCGCGGCTGCTTACGTCACCGATTTATTTAGATAGGAGGTTTGTGTGGCTGTAAATGACGATATGATCAACGAGGCGATTTCCCTTCAAGCCGAAGCACACCGGCATAGCATAGTTCTCAACGGCGTCTTCGTTTCGGATCTCTACGGGATCGTGGCGTGCCGCCTAGTGGAGCAACGTGCGAGGACGGTGCTCCATGCGGTACGGCAGCAGATCGACGCAACGAAGGCGCGGCAGGCGGCACAGGGCAAGGCACAGCGGGCGCAGCCGTCGATCACCGTGCGTCCTGGTGGGTTCACTGCAAAAGGCCGTCAGTGGCCCGCCGGTGCCTACGCGATCACGCATGAGGACGCGGAGGCGTTGCGCGACTGGCAGGCGCGTATGGAAGCCGAGCGCGATAGTCGCGGTTGGGATGCGCCTGTGGGATACGAAGCCGCGTCGTGGCCTCCGTTCTCGATTGAGGCTGCGCATTGATCAGCGACATCTCGACGCGTTGGAGTACGCCGACGGCGTTCGAGTTCGCAAAACGTCGGGGGCGGGGCGGGTTGTGCCATGCCCGCCCACCCGACGACATGTTCCCCGCCACGCGCTTGGAGTCGGTCGAGCGTGCGGCGTCGGGGCGGGTGCGACCGACTCGGTGGCGTGTGTGTCCGCCGTCGTGAAGCCCTCACGCACTCGCCCCTTGTCAACGCGGAAGGCGGGCCGAATGTGTCGGTTCAACCAGAACCAGCTCGGCGAAGCACGTCTGCATACCATGCGTTGAACGGCTGCAGAAAGCGCTCGTCGGTAATCCAGTCGGCGGACGAGAGATCGAACGCATGGATGAAGCGGTCGGTCGGGCGGGGGTCGAAGATGCCTTCCTCCGCCACGCCAGCCTCGCGGATGATCATCAGCGGGAGGCCGAGTTGCAAGGCAACGCCCGCTTCGAGGTGGTTCCACGGTGTCGGGAGGAACACGCCCTTGACGTGCTGCTCCTTCGGTGTTTCGACCTTCAGCACCGCCTCATGCACGAGTGTCTGGCGGATCCCCAAGATGATCGCTCCCTGGCAGTGCCGCATCACCTCAAGGATGAAGGCGAGAGGAGCCACATTGGGATGGTCGGTGCTCCCAATGACACGAGCGACGATCCCGCGCTTCTGAAGAAAGTCATCTAGTTCCTGCCAGACGGCCTCCTGACGAGCCGAGAGGTCGTTTGGTCGACTAACGAAAACTGGGAGTCGTTCCATAGCCTACGCGGGTTTCAGATCGCGCCGCGCTCGGCCAGCCGCCAGTAGTACTGGCCCAACAGCGTAAGCACGATGTGGTTGCTGTTGATCGCGGCGAAGTAGAGATCGCCATCCTCTACCGTTTCGATCATGTGACCGTTTCGAAGTAGCTTGAACTGCTCGAAATCGCGGCTCTTCTCAGAGTCGCCATCGCTTTCATAGTCTGGATCGAGCTTGAGCCTCGCATCCGCTGTGCGGAAGTGCTGCGGGAGTAGGCGGAGGAGACTCAGCGGAACAATTGGATCGCAGCATCGGATGACCTGTGGCGACGACACGTGCGACTTGAAGAGAGGCCGCTGGCTCCAGGCGTCGAACAGCCGATCAACGTGAGCGTAGAGTGAGCTTGCTGAGACCATGCCGATGTGATCAGCGGCTGCACCCTGGAGGCCATCGACCAGCGCCGCAGTGAACAGTCCATGTCCTCCGGCTTCGGCGGCTGCCTGCGCAGGCCTAGAAGCCGCCAGGATAGTGACCCCCTCCCTCAAGACCGAGATATCGCGCACGCTCTGAAGGAGCGGCGGGTTCCCTGCATGACCACTGTGACAGCAGTCCAGAATGAGGATTACCTGGCGTGCGTTCGAGCGATTCGCGAGCAAGAGCAGGTCGTCCATTGAAAGGCCCCATTCTCCCGCCTGCCCGTCCTGCGTTACCAGGTAGCCGCCCCAAGCGGTCTCGACGCCATGTCCAGCGAAGAAGAAAAGGAGATCGCCGTCGAAGTCTGAGAACAGCTCCAGCCACTGCTCGCGGAGAGATGCCCGCGTAATGACGGGGCCGCCACCGTCGTGGCTGACGAGGAGCCGACAGGTGTAGTTGTTACTCCCATCGGAGTTCTGACGCAGAACATCGGCCATAGCCGTGGCGTCGGTCACAGCGCACATGAGGTTGTCAACGTGCTCGTAGTGATCGATACCGACTATCAGGGCGCGTCTTGCCAACGCAGACCTACCCTCCGGCGCGCCTCAACTGCGCTCCAACTCTGCAACGATGTCACGGATAGCCCAATTGAGAACCTTCGCCTTCTTGTCGACTAGGGGGCGCGGTACCGAATGATTGCGGTTCGAGTAGATGCGAACGCCGAACACGCTGTGGCCCAT
>JBAROU010000028.1:0-1777 GCA_049642385.1 Dehalococcoidia bacterium
GGTCCACCTCCGCCATCAGACGCAAGACGGTCGCCACGTCCTCCAGCTTCACGAAGTGGAGCTGGATGTCCTGCCGAGTGGTGACGTGGCCCACCTTGCGCGGGGTATACTTCTCCGCGATGTCGCCCACCACGTCCATCTGGTCTGCGGTCATGCTCCCGTGAGGGATCTTGATCCGGATCATCTGGGCGTCGTCCTGACGCTGGCCGTAGATGCCGTGCTGGAGGCGGAAGGGCCGGAAATCATCGCCAAGGCCACCGCCATCGATGAAGGCGATCGCTTCTTTCTCGAAGTTATCGATCTCCGCTACAACGACTGGATCGAGCTCTTTCTTGGCCATGATGCCCTCCCTTGAATCTGGGCTGCGGCTATGATGAGTAAAGGGACTGATTTACTCACTATTCTATGTACAAATCGAGAATCTGTCAAGGTGACACTAATTCGAGCCGAATCAGTCTAGCCGCAGCAGACCACGCGCGTTTTCGCCCAGGATCAAACGTGCGGCGGCTTCGTCGGGCACCGCCCGGCGCACCTCCTCGATCGCCTGCTCCTGCGGCACGAGCGGGAAGTCGCTGCCCCAGAGGATGTGGTTAGCACCCACCAGATCGATACAACGGGCGTAGACGGCGTCATCGTAGAGCAGGTGCGAGGCCGCTGTGTCGAAGTAGGTGGCGTCCAGCCGCTCGCGCATTTCGGGCATCAGGGCGTAGAAGGGTAGGCCGCCGCCCCAGTGCGCTGCGATGACGGTCACGTTCGGGAAGTCGGCCAGAAATCGTCCCAGCTGATCGACCGCCAGGCCGGACTTGCCCGGGTAGATGTGCCCGACGGGTTCGCTGGCGTGAAAGAGGAGGGCCAGGTCATACGCCTCCGCACCCCACGCAAGCAGATCGGCTTCCTCGCTGTCGATCAGGCCGTAACTCTGCTGAACGGGGCGCAGCTCGCCCAGGCCACGCGCGCCGCGCGCGGCGCAGCGCTTGAGCTCATCGCGCGCGCCGTCGCTTCCTGGATGGACGGTGCAAAACGGGATGAGGCGGCCTGCGCTGGCCTTCGCCGCTTCGAGTAGGTAGTCGCTGTGCTCGCGGCAGACTTCGGCATCGTTCCAGGCGAAGCCGCAAGCCACGCTGCGGTCGACGCCGGCGTGCTCCATCGACTCGAGTAGCTCCTCGGCCGTGGCGATCTGCGCCTTCGGGTTGGCGTACAGCTCTCGAAAGCCCGGGTCGCGCGCGAGGTACTCGTTGCGGTTGTCGCGTACGCCGGGCGGGAAGATGTGGGTATGGATGTCGACGATCACGCTGCCATACTAGCGCAAACGGAGTCGAGCGCTCGCCGTCCTACCGGCGCCGCTGCTACGCTGCGAGATGATGACAGACGATACCGAAGCGCGACAACGCATCGCGGGCCTTTCCGGCAGCGCCCGTCGCTTGCTCGATTACGTGGCGGTGCTGGATGGTGGAGGGCGCTACGCCGTACTTCGTCACATCGCGCGAGCCACTGAGGAAGATATGGTTGTTGACCTGCAGGAAGTCGTTGGCGCGGGGGTGCTGGCGACCGTCGAAGGCGAGCCGAACGTCTACGACTTCGCGGACGAAGCCGTGCGCGCGCTCGTGCTGGCCGAGATCGGCGACGTACGCCTACCGAAGCTGCGGGCGCGCGCCGAAGGGGCGCGACGCCGCGTCGAGGGCCAGAGCGCGACCTAGTCGCCGGCGTAGTGTCGGTGCGAGTCAGGCTCGTGCGGCTCGGCGGGGCGATCGAGGTCGCACTCCTTGCATATCCACTC
>JBAROU010000032.1:0-5725 GCA_049642385.1 Dehalococcoidia bacterium
GACATCGACTACCACCGCGACATCGGCTACCCGGGCGAGTACCCCTACACGCGCGGCGTGCAGCCCACGATGTACCGCGGCCGGCTCTGGACCACGCGCCAGTACGCGGGCTACGGCAGCGCCCAGGAGACGAACGAGCGCTTCCGGTTCTTGCTCTCGCCGGGGCAGACGGGGCTGTCGGTGGCGTTCGACCTGCCGACACAGATCGGCTACGACTCGGACGACCCGATGGCCGCGTCGGAGGTGGGCCAGGTAGGCGTGGCGATCGACTCCCTCCAGGACATGGAAGAAATGCTCGCGGGCATCCCGCTCGACAAAGTGAGCACCTCGATGACGATCAACGCGCCCGCGCCGGTGCTGGTCGCGATGTACATCGCAGTCGCGGAGAAGCAGGGCGTGCCTTCGGGCGAGGTGATGGGCACGGCGCAGAACGACGTGCTGAAAGAATACGTCGCGCGCGGGACCTACATCTATCCACCGCGGCCGTCGCTGCGGCTGGCCGCTGACCTCATCGTTCATTGCGCGCGCAACGCACCGAAGTTCAACCCGATCAGCGTAAGCGGCTACCACATCCGCGACGCCGGCTCGACGTCGGCGCAAGAGATCGCCTTCGCCTTCGCCAACGCGATCGCGTACATCGAGGCGTGCCAGGCGCGCGGGTTCAGCGTCGACGAGGTGGCGCCGCGCATCTCGTGGATCTTCAACACGCACAACAACTTCTTCGAAGAGGTGGCGAAGTATCGCGCGCTGCGCCGCATGTGGGCGCGGCTGATGCGCGAACGCTTCGTCGCGGAGGACCCGCGGGCGTGGCTGCTGCGCACACACGTGCAGACCGGCGGCGCTACCCTCACCCGCCAGCAGCCCGAGAACAACGTCGTTCGCGCTGCGATCCAGGCGCTCGCGTCGGTGCTGGGCGGCGTGCAGTCGCTCGCGCTGTCGTGCTACGACGAGGCGCTGGCGCTGCCGACGGAGGAGGCGCAGCGCATGGCCGTGCGCACGCAACAGATCATCGGGTACGAGACGGGCGTCACGGACACGGTCGACCCCTTCGCGGGCTCGTACTACGTCGAGCACCTAACGAACGAGATCGAGCAGAAGGCGCAGGAGCTGCTCGACCGCGTCGAGGACATGGGCGGGGCGGTCGCGGCGATCGAGTCGGGCTACATGCAGAACGAGATTCAGAACGCCGCTGTGCAACAGCAGCAAGAGATCGAGTCGGGCCGGCGGGTCGTCGTGGGCGTAAACAAGTTCCGCAACGATGAAGAGCCGCCCCAAACGATTTTCCGCGTCAACACCGCAGCCGCGAACGCCCAGGTCGAGCGCGTGCGCAAGCTACGCGAAGAGCGCGACAACGCGGCTGTGCGCGGGGCACTGGCGCGCCTGAACGAGGCCGCGCGCGGTGAGGACAACCTCATGCTGCCGCTCATCGACGCGGTGAAGAGCTACGCCACGCTGGGCGAGATTTGCGGCGAGCTGCGCCAGGTCTTCGGCGAGTACCGCGCGCCTACCGCGGTGTAGGGCCACCACAAGCGTCGCGGTGGCCGGCTCCTCCTCCCCTACCCCACCAACCCAGAACACAGACGTGTTCACTGAACTCGCCGATGAGCCGCGCGCAGCGTCGGACGAACTGCAGACACCCCGACGCGGACCAGTATCGGGTCGTAGAGGCGTCGTTGCGAGTGCGCACACGCAAGCGTCGCTAATCGGTACCGACGTGCTGCGGGCGGGCGGCAACGCGATCGACGCGACGATCGCGGTCTCGGCGGCGATGGTCGTGCTCCAGCCGGTCGCGAGCCACCTCGGCGGCGACGCGTTCACACTGATCCGCACCGCGCAAGGCGAGAAGCTGGCGCTGAACGCGGGCGGTCGTGCGCCGCTCGCCGCGACGCCGGAGCGGTTTCTCAACGGCATCCCCCGTCGTGGCGCGATGGCTGTCGCGGTGCCCGGCCTCGTCGATGCGTGGTGCGCCCTCCACGAGCGTCTCGCCACGAAGACGCTACGTGAGCTACTCGCGCCTGCCATCACGCTCGCGCGAGACGGCTTCCCTATCTCGCAAGCGTTCGCATTCGTCACCAGAACCGCGCAGGAGACACTGGCAGCTGATCCTGGCTGCGCGGAGCTGTTCCTGAAGGACGGTACGCCTCGGCCGGGCTCGGTGCTCAAGCAGCCGGACCTGGCGCGCACGCTGGAGGCGATCGGCGAGGGTGGCCGCGATGCGTTCTACAGTGGCGACGTAGGCCAGCGCATCGTCGCGCTGATGCGAGAGCGGGCTGGTCTCATCACGGACGATGACCTCGCCCGCGATCAGGCGGTATGGGGCACGCCGCTGATGACGACGTATCGCGGCTGGCAGGTGTACGAGCAGCCGATCCCGTCGCAGGGGTTGATCACGCTCGAAGCGCTGAACATCATCGAAGGCTTCGACGTCGGCTCGCAGTCGATCGTGTCGCCGGAGCGAGTGCACGTCTCGGTCGAGGCGATCCGGCTCGCGTTCGAAGACCGGCGGCGCTACGTGGGCGACCCGGGCGCCGTCGATGTGCCGGTCGAGCGGCTCCTCTCGAAAGAGCACGCCGCGGAGCGACGAAAGCAGATCGCAGCGCAGGCGAGCGCATCGAGCGTAGCTCCGCGCGGTGGCGATACGACATCGTTCGCGGTGGCGGATGGCAGCGGCAACATCGTGAGCTTTATCCAGAGCGTCTTTGATCGGTGGGGCGCGGCAGTGGTGGTACCCGGTACAGGCGTGCTCCTGAACAATCGAATGCGTGGCTTCTCGCTCGATCCGGAGAGCCCGAACGTCGTGCGGCCGGGCATGCGCACCGTGCACACGCTCAACACCTGGCTGCTGGAACGCGAGGATGGACGCGTGTACGCGGGCGGCACGCCGGGTGCTGACTTCCAGGTGCAGGTAAACGCCCAGGTGATCTCGGCGCTGGTGGACTCGCGGCTCGACCCGCAGACGGCGATCGATGCACCGAAGTGGGTGCTTTCTGGGCCGGGCGAGCTGACGGCGGAGGCCCGCTTCCCCAACGAGACGCTTGTCGAGCTGGAGCGACGCGGACATCGAACGCGACGCGTCGTGACGTGGGATGCGCTGCTGAGTCGCAGCCAGATGGTCGTGCACGATCCCAGCGGCGCGCTGATGGCGGCATCGGACTTCCGCGGCGAAGGCTGCGGGCTGGCGGTCTAGCCGCTAGGAAGAACGAACCCCGGCGTGATAGACTCTGTGCATTCGTCTTCGGGCGAATCTTGTTATTCACATACAGCGTCGATTGGGAGGCTCATAGATGAAGCGATTGGATGGTCAGGTAGCGATCGTGACGGGCGCGTCGCGCGGGATCGGTCGCGCGGTGGCGCAAGAGCTCGCCGAATGGGGCGCGTCGGTCGTCGTGAACTACTTTCAGAGCCAGGAGCCCGCGGAGGCGCTGGTGAAGCAGATCACAGGCAACGGCGGCAAGGCCATCGCTGTGCGCGCCGGCGTCGGCCACCCCGATGACGTCCAGGCGCTGGTGGAGAAGACGCTCGGGGAGTTTGGGCAGGTCGATATTCTGGTCAACAACGCGGGCGTGAACCGCGACCGGACGCTACGCCGGATGGCGGTTGAGGAGTGGCAGGAGGTGATTAACACCGACCTGAACAGCGCCTTCTATTGCTTATCCGCGGTGCTCCCGCACATGGTCGAACGGCAGTACGGCCGGATCATCAACATGTCGAGCATCATCGGCCAGATGGGCAACGTTGGCCAGTCGAACTACGCCGCGGCGAAAGCAGGTTTGATCGCCTTTACGAAGTCCGCGGCGCAGGAGCTCGCGCGCTTCAACATCACGGTGAACGCGATGTGTCCGGGCTTCATCGAGACGGACATGGTCATCGCGCTGACGGATGAGGTAAAGGAAGCGCTGATCAGCCGTATCCCGCTGGGGAGGTTCGGCAAGCCGGAGGAGGTCGCGACGTTCGTGCGTTACCTCTGCACCGAAGGGGACTGGATCACCGGCCAGCAGTTCAACCCAAACGGCGGGATGTACATGTAACCTATGGACGAACGCGAGCGAGGGAGGGACGCGTGACGACAGGTAATTCGACACCAACGCCGGAACAGGTAACCGCCGACTGGCTCACCGAGGCGCTGCGCAGCACGGGCACGATCAATGCGTCGCAGGTGACGTCATTCGAGATGAAGCGGAACATCGCGGCGGGCGCGGGCTTCATGGGCGAGCTTACGCATGTAACGCTAGAGTACGACGCAGCAGAGCCTGACGCGCCGAAGACGCTCATCGCCAAGTTCCCCGCGCGGCAACAGGAGAATCGCGATGTCGCCAACCTGTTCCGCTTCTACGAGCGCGAGACGCGCTTCTACGAGGAGATCGCGCACAAGGTAGAGCTGCGCACGCCCCACGTCTATTACAGCGCGTTCGACCCTCAGACGAGCCATTTCGTGCTGCTCATCGAGGACCTCGCATGGGCGATCCTGGGCGACCAGATGGCCGGCTGCGCCGTTGAGCAGGCGCACCTGTGCGTCCAGAACCTGGCGAAGTTCCACGCGACGTGGTGGGACAGCCCGGCGATGGAAGCGCTGGACTGGATGCCCTACATCAGCGATCCAGCCTACTCGCAAGCGGTCCACGGGTCATACCAGCAAGCCTGGCCTGCATTCCAACAGGTCGCGGCGGATAAGCTCACGCCGAGCCGTCTCGATATCGGCGAGCGGTTTGGCAAGCAGATCATCGATTTGATGAACCGCTTCGGCGAAAAGCCACGGACGATCGTCCACGGCGACTTTCGTCTCGATAACCTCTTTTTCGGAAAGCCGAACAGCGCCGACCCGCTCACAGTGATCGATTGGCAGATATCTTCCCGCGCCCGAGGCGTGTTCGACCTGGCGTACTTCACGTGCGGGACGATGCCGCCCGAGGAGCGTCGGCGCGCCGAGATGGACCTGCTCAAGGAGTATCACGGCATCTTGGTCGAGAACGGCGTGCGCGGTTACGATTTCGACGCCTGCTTCGCTGACTACCGGGCCTCTGTGCTCTTCTGCCTGGTGTATGCGGTGATCGGAATCGGTAACCTGGACCTCTCGAACGAGCGCGGCGTGGGGCTTTTCTTCACAATCATGGAGCGCACGTACACCGCGATCGAAGACCTGAACGCCCAAGAGTTCTTGCCGGCCTCGGCATAACCAAGGAGGGAGACATGGCGATGGAATCGACGCGACCGAAGGCGCTCATCACCGGTGCGTCGGCCGGCATCGGCGAGGCGTTTGCCCGACACCTGGCGCGCCGCGGGTACGACCTCGTGCTTGTCGCGCGGCGACTCGACCGGCTGAGCAAGCTTGCCGGCGAGGTGGCGACGGCGCACAGCATCGTCGCGGACGTGATGGAGGCCGACCTTGCGACAGACGAAGGCGTCTCGCGGGTCGAGAGCCGGTTGCGCTCGCAAGAGTTCGACATGCTCGTGAACAACGCCGGCTTCGGCACGTTCGGCGCGTTCGTCGATCGGCCGCTGGCCCGCGAACTGGAGGAGCTTGATGTGAACGTGCGCGCGCTAATGCGCCTCTCGCACGCAGCGCTGACCTCGATGACGAAGCGGGGGGTAGGCGCGATTATCAATGTGGCGTCCACGGCCGCGTTCCAGGCGATCCCCTACAACGCCACGTACGCTGCGACGAAGGCGTTCGTGCTGCACTTTTCCGAAGCACTGCATGAGGAGGCGAAGGAGCACGGTGTGACCG
>JBAROU010000034.1:0-4078 GCA_049642385.1 Dehalococcoidia bacterium
GCCGAGCGGGGATCGTGCACGCACTCCCACAGCCACAGTGCCGCCAGGTGGACAACGGCGTCGGCGCCCTCGACCGTTCTCGCGAGCAGATCGGTGTCGGCGACGCTCCCTTCAACCAGCGAGACGCGGTCGTCCTGCAAGGCGTTCTCGACGTTCGATCGGGTCCCACGAACGAGGTTGTCGAGCACGACGACCTCGCGGACGGGCTCGTCAAGCAGCAGATCGACGACGTGCGACCCGACGAAGCCGGCGCCGCCGATGACCAGGACTTTGGCGTCTGTGAGATCGGACATCGAGGAAAGTCTATTCGGGCCGCTGCGCGTGAAGATCAAGCTCGAACTGGCCCGCCGCCCGCTCCGCGATCAAATGGGCGATCACAAGCGACGAGGTCGCGCCCGGGGAGGGGGCGTTGCGGACGTGCAGCGTGCGTCGCGTTGCGGAAAAGACAAAGTCGTCGACGAGGCGACCGCTGCGGCTCAGCGCCTGCGCGCGGACGCCGGCGAAGGCGGGTTCGACGTCGGCCACGCGCAGCTCCGGCACGTAGCGGGCCGCTGCGGCCACGAACGCACGCCTGCTCGCCGCCATGCGCAGCTCGCTCGCGCCCGTGCGCCAGAAGCGCGCTCCCAGGCGCCAGCTCCCCGGCCAGAAGAGCGTTCGCCACAGTCGCGCACCGGCGACCAGCGCCGTCGGCCCGACCAGCACGCCGCCGTCGATGTGGCGCGTCAGGTGCACGCCGAGAAACGGCAGGCGCGGATCGGGCACCGGGTAGACGAGTCCCCTCACGAGCTCGGTGCGTTCCGCTCGTAGCCGCATGTAGGAGCCGCGGAAGGGAACGATGCGCGGCTCCGCAGGAGCCCCGGCCCGCACGGCCAGCACGTCCGACCATGCACCGCAGCAAAAGACGGCGTGGCGCGCGAGCGTGGCGCCGCCTCGGTGCGCAAGCTCCACGTCGCGTCCCCGCTCGACGACGCCCCGCACCTCGCAACCGGTGACGATCTCACCCCCGGCAGCGCGAACGTCGTCCGCGAGGGAGCGAGCGACGGCTCCGAAGTCCACGATTCCCGTTGCGGGAGACACGAGGGCTGCGACCCCCCGCACATGCGGCTCCCGATCGCGCAACTCCGCCGCGCCGACCATCTTCAATCCCGGGACACCGTTCGCATTGCCACGGCGCTCGAGCTCCTCCAGCCCCACGCGCTCGTGTTCGTCGACCGCGACGATGACCTTGCCGCAACGCTCGTACGTGATCCCACGACGGTCGCAGTACTCGTAGATCGCCGCCGCGCCCTCTACGCACAGTTTGGCCTTCAACGAACCTGGCGCATAGTAGATGCCCGCGTGGATCACGCCGCTGTTGTGCGACGACTGGTGCGCGGCCACGTCCGGCTCCTTGTCGAGTACCGAGATGCGCGAGCCGGGAAGCCGCCGAGTCAGCTCGCGCGCGACCGCCAGGCCGAGTATGCCCGCGCCGACGACCGCGACGTCCACGTTCGTGCGGGCGGCAATCATGGACGCGCCGGCGTCAGGCGACGGGGAATGCGGCGTCGATGTCTTCCAACCAGAAAGGAGGCTCCCGCTCGGGTAGGAAGTAAGGATCTGCGCTCGAGCTGCCCCGGTCGGCACGTAGGAACAGCTCGGTGTGCCGCGTCGTTTGGACGATGCGGCGCAATCCGGCCGCCTCGATCATCTGTTTCGCCTCGTCGAGGGAAAAGCGCTGATTGAGCGGCGTGGATAGCGAATCCCAAACCCCGTGCGCCCGATCCTTGCCGTAACGGTGCTCGATCGCCCAGCGCCGCAGCCGGCGGGGCAGGAGATTGGCCAGCCAGCGCTGTGTCGACAGCGACCTTCGATCTCGGTCATGCATGCTGGCGCTCCCGTACAGATACAGATAGAGCAGACCGTCCGGTGCGACGAGCTTGGCGAGCGCCCTGATTCCGCCCGCGGGGTCCTCGGTGTGATGCAGAACGCCCCAGCAGAAGACCAGATCGAACGTCTCCCCGGCCAGCAGCCGGTCGACCTCGAGCACGTCGCCTTCGAGCGCGCGTACCCGATCGCCGTGCGCATCGCGCACCTGCTGCAGAGCGCTCTCACTTTGATCGACCGCCGTGACGTCGCAGCCCAGCCGCACGAAGCCCTCGACCCATCGTCCGTTGCCACAACCCGCGTCGAGCACCCTGCGCCCCTCGAACCACTGCGGCGAGATCCTCAGCTCGCTTTCCGACAGGATGCGATCAACCACGGCGTTGAAGCGCGGGTCGCTCAGCAGCATCGTGCCTTCGGGCATCGTCTTCCACTGGTAGTCGAAGCTCTTTTTCGCGCGTCGGGCGCGGGCGCGCTCAAACATTGGCTTGCACCGTAGCCAAGATTGCGTGCCTCTGCGCCTCAGGCCCGAGCCTGCCCGGGCGACCCGCGCCGCTCGCGCACCATCTGCTGCATCACCGCCACGACGAACGCCGGGTTGTTGCGCAGGTAGCGCGGAGCGAGTCGCCGTGGCTCCTGCGCCATCCGGTAAGCCCACTCGAGTCCGTGTCGCTGCATCCAGGGCGGCGCCTGGCTCTTGATCCCGGCTAGAAAGTCGAACGCTGCGCCGACTCCGCATAGCACCGGCGCCTCGAGGCGCGAGCGCATCGCGGCCATCCACTGCTCCTGGCGTGGTGCGCCGAGTCCGACCCAGACGATGTCGGGCTTGGCAGCGTTTATCCGTTCCGCGATCTGGTCGCCGACCAGATCGTCGAGCGACGAGTACGGCGGCCGCCAGGAGCCGACGATCTCGATGCCGGGGTTGGCCTCAGAGAGTTTGCGTTCCAGCAGCGTGAGCGCCTCGGGCGAGTGCCCGCCGAACAGGTAGATGCTGCGACCCGCACTCGGCGCGTGCGCACAGTAGCGGCGCATCAGCTCGGGCCCGTAGACGCGGTCCGGCACCCGCTCGCCTAACCGGCCGAGAGCCCAGATCAAAGGGCGACCGTCGGGCACTACGAGCGTCGCGCCCGCCAGCGCAGCGCGCGTCGAGGCATCGCGCTGCGCGACCATCATCACGTGCACCGCGGCGGCGCAGAGGTAGCCGCGCTCGCCGCGCTCGATCATGCCGTCGATCTGCTCGATCGCGCCGTCGTAGTCGGTGATGGCGACCGGGATGCCAAGCAGCTCGCGCTTTCGGATCGGCTCCATGGCGGAGAAGGTTAAGGGGCCTGCCTTGGCATACGCTTAGGCCATGCCGGTAGCGATAGTCACGGGGTCCGGCGGGCTGATCGGCTCGGAATCGGCTCGCTACTTCAGCGAGCAGGGCTTCGACGTGGTCGGGATCGAGAACGACATGCGCGCGAGCTTCTTCGGCCCGGACGCGTCAACCCAGTCCGTCACCGACGCGCTGGTGGCCGAGATCGACAGCTTCCGCTGGCTGGACGAGGACGTGCGCGACCGCGGCGCAATCGATGCGCTCTTCCACTCCGAGGGCAAGAACATCGAGCTGATCGTCCACTGCGCCGCCCAACCCTCCCACGACTGGGCCGCCAGCGATCCGCACACGGACTTCACCATCAACGCGAACGGAACGCTCAACCTGTTGCAGGCCGCGAGAGAGAGTTGTCCGGACGCGCCATTCATCTTCTGTTCCACCAACAAGGTCTACGGAGACCTGCCCAACTTTCTGCCGCTGATCGAGCAGGAGCTGCGCTGGGAGGTCGAGCCCGGCCACCCATACCACGACCACGGCATCGATACCTCGATGTCGATCGACCGCTCGCAGCACTCGCTGTTCGGGGTCTCGAAGGCGGCCGCCGACCTGCTGGTGCAGGAGTTCGGGCGCTACTTCGAGATGCCGACGGTCTGCTTTCGCGCTGGCTGCCTGACGGGGCCAAACCACGCCGGTGCGGAGCTGCACGGTTTTCTCGCCTACCTGATGCGCTGCGTCGTCACCGGAGCGCCTTACACCGTCTACGGCTACAAGGCCAAGCAGGTGCGCGACAACATCCACAGCCGGGACCTCGTGCGTGCCTTCGATGCGTTCCGCAACAACGCGCGTCCGGCAGCCGTCTACAACATCGGCGGGGGACGCGAAAGCAACTGCTCGATGCTGGAG
>JBAROU010000040.1:0-10281 GCA_049642385.1 Dehalococcoidia bacterium
CCCCAGCAGATTCCCGTCACGATCGAGAGCACACCACCGGGCCTCCTCGTTACGATGGACGGGTTCGAGTACTCGACGCCGTCCGTCGTGGATGTCGTCAACAAATCCAGCCATGTCATCTTCGCGCCATCGCCGCAGACGCCCGGCGGCGGTGTCCCCCTAGCGTTCTCATCCTGGTCCGACGGTGGCGCCCAGAACCACGCCTTCCCCACCGAGGGCCCCTCCATCATCCGCGTCTTCTTCAAGGACCTCGCCGCAGATACTGATGGCGACACCATCCCCAACGGCTCAGACCTGGACGACGACAACGACGGCTGCACCGACGTCCGCGAGGTCGGCCCCAACGCCAGCCTCGGTGGCTTGCGCAATCCGCACGTGTTCTGGGACTTCTTCGATACGCCAACCCTGACGAATGTTCGCGACCGCATCATCTCCGTCGGCGACCTCTTCCGAATCGTGCAGCGCTTCGGCACGAATGACGTGGGCGGAACCTCACTCGTCAATCGCAACAGCGATCCTCTATCCAAACCTGGCGCGGGTTATCATCCTGCGTTCGACCGGAGCCCACCCAGCCTGGGCGGCGATCCGTGGGACCTCGGCCCGCCGGACGGCACAATAGCAGCGAACGACATTCTCTTCAGCGTCCGCCAGTTCGGCCACACGTGCTCCGGCGCGTAGCGCTGCCGCAGCACGCGGCGTCTCGCATGGATTCGCTCGGCTAGAAGTAGTTCACGGTGATGCCGCCGTCCACGACAAACGTTGTGCCCGTTATCCAGGACGATTCGTCCGACGCGAGAAAGAGCGCCGCGTTCACGATGTCATCCGGCCGCCCGAAGCGCCCGAGCGGGATGCGACTGAGCCGGCGCTGGCGCGCTTCGTCGTCGCGCAGCAGCTCTCGAAGGAGCGGCGTCTCGATTGGGCCAGGGCAGATCGCGTTCGCGCGCACGTTCTTCGGCCCGAGCTGCACTGCCAGCGAGCGCGTCAGCGCCAGCACGGCCCCCTTGCTCGCCGTGTAGGCGTCCTGCGGCACGCTACAGCCCACCAGCGCGACGAATGACGCGACGTTCACCACTGAACCGCCGCCGGCTTCGATCAGCGCCGGAATGCCGTACTGACAGCAAAGCGACACGCCCTTCAGGTTCACATCGATCACGCGCTGGAACACGGACTCATTCATGTCGGTCACGGCGCCGTCCTCGTCCGGAAAGATGCCGGCGTTGTTGTAGAGGACGTTCAGCTTCCCGTATGCGCGCATGCCTTCCTCGACCCAGCGGCGCACGTCGCCCGCGTTCCCAACGTCGCCTTCGACGCCCGTGATCGTGCCCCCGGCCCCGCGCACACGCTCCACCGTCTCCGCCAGCCCGTCCGGCGTGATGTCCGCCGCGACGACCGACGCACCTTCGCGCGCGAACGTTTCCGCCGCAAGGCGGCCCATACCGCTGCCCGCGCCCGTGATGAGCGCCGTCTTGCCTTCTAGCCGCATGGTTCCTCCTCTAGACCTGCTCGAAGTAGCGCCGGCGTTCCCAGTCGGTCACCGCGCGCTCGAACGCTTCGGCCTCCCAGCGGCGCATGCGCGCGTAGTGCTCGACGAACCCGTCCCCGAAGAATTCGCGCGCGACGGCGCTCTGCTCGAAGCGCTCGACGGCCTCCGGAAGCGAGCGTGGCAGCTTCGGCGCTTCGGTCTTATAGGCGTCGCCCGTCACCGGCGGCGGGCACTCCAGCCCACGCTCGATGCCGTGCAACCCGCCCGCAAGCGACGCCGCGAAGCCGAGGTAGGCGTTCACGTCCGCGCCCGGCACGCGATTCTCAATACGTGCAGCGCCCGGCGAGCCGGCGATGACGCGCAGCGCCGCCGTCCGGTTCTCGATACCCCAGCAAACCGTTGTGGGCGCCCAGCTCCCAACGACGAAACGCTTGTACGAATTCACGTTCGGCGCGTACATCAGCATGAAGTCTGGCAATGTGGCGAGCACGCCCGCCGCGAACCGGCGCAGCAGCTCCGACATGTGGTGCGGCGCGTCGGCGTCCCAGAACAAGTTGCGTTCGCCGTCCGCCGACCAGAGGCTCTGGTGCATGTGGCCGCTACAGCCGTCGAGGCGGTCGTCGTACTTCGCCATGAACGTCGGCACTACGCCCGCCTGGGCCGCGATCTCCTTCGCCCCGCTCTTGTACAGCAGCGCGGCATCCGCGGCGGCCACGGCATCGTCGTAGCGGATGTTCAGCTCGTACATGCCTTCGCCATGCTCGCGGTTGTAGCCCTCGACCGGCACTCCAAAGTCGACCATGTGACGCCGGATCAGGCCAACCACGTCCTCGTCGAGCGAAGCGTGGTGGATGCTGTAGCAGTTGAGGCCCGGGCTGAGCGGCTGGAGCGAACCGAAGTTCTTCGTGCGCAGGCTCTCCTGGTCCTCCCGGAAGAGCCGCACCTCGAACTCAGCCGCCATCTTCGGCAGGTAGCCCGCATTCGTCGCCAACCCGACGACGCGCCGGAGCACCTGTCGCGGCGAGACCGCGAGCGGATCGCCCGCCTCCGTCGCGTAGTCGCAGACCACCGCCGCAGCGCCCTGCTCCCACGGCACGACGCGGAACGTCGAGAGGTCAGGCTGCATCAGGATGTCGGCGAACCCGGTGTCGGCGCTGCCGATGGCGAGACCATCGATCAGCTGCTCAGCGATGTCCCAGCCGAAGATCACGTCGCATTGGGGAAAGCCCGCGCCCCGGCAGCCCTCGACAAAGTTGGGCGCCAGGATTCGTTTGCCTCGAAAGACGCCGTCCATGTCGGCGCCGCCGACCTTCACGACTTCGATGCCGCGTTCCGCGATCAGCCGCTCGACGTGCTCTAGTTCCACCGTCTTCGCCTCCCGTAGGGTGGCACAAGCATACCAGACCTCACGCGTTTGAAGGCTGCGCGATCGTCGTTACGCGTCAGGGACAAGGCCCTCTGGTAGCGCGCCTTGCAGTATCTCGATCGCAGACGCGTACAGGCCGCGCTTGATCGCCGCCATCGTCGCGCGGTCCTTGCTCGCCAGCGCGCCCGCGATCTCGATGGCGCGTGGGAGCACCTCGACCTCCTCGCACGCCTCGTTCACGAAGCCCGCAGCAGTGGCGTCAGGCCCATCGTAGCGTTTGCCCGTCACAAGCGCCTCGTGCAACGTCGAACGCGGCAGCCGCGCGCCGAGCAGCGCGTACATGCCCGGCGTCAGCGGCTGCCCCATGCGCAGGTCGATCTCCGGCAGACAGACGAAGCCCTTATCCGAACGCATGACACGGAAGTCATGCGCCAGTGAGAACATCGCGCCAGCGGCGAACGCGTGGCCATTAATCGCGGCGACGGTCGCCACCGGAAAGCCGAGCACGCGCGCGAACAGCCGGTGCATGTCGGCCAGGAACGCCTCGATCTCTGCCTGTCCGCACGTCGCCAGCCATCCAAGATCGAGGCCGGTCGAGTAGAAGCGCCCTTCGCCCGTGGTCACCAGCGCCGCCTCCCCTTGCGATGCCTCCACCTCGTCAAGCGCTCCGTTGACGCCGTCCAGGAACGACCGATTGAGCCGGTTCTCGCCGTCCCGCATATGCAGAACGAACACGCCGTCCTCGCGCTGTAGCTCCATCGCCTCCCCTACTCCCTACCCAGCAGCCGCATGCCTGGCCGACACGCCTCGGCCAGGCTCTCCTGCTCAGCGCTCGAAAGCGTGTCGAAGCGCGTGGGAGGAATGCCGCGCACGAGCCCGGCCGCGCGCTCGATCCAATCGCCACCGTCGTCCAGCTCGAAGAACGCGCCGATTCGCGCCAGCGTCTGCTGCGGCTGCGCGACCATGTCCTCGAAGCGTGCATCCAGGTACCGCTCTGCGCCGAGCTTCGACGCTACCGGCAGGCCGTTCTCTAGCTCCTGACTCCAGTATCGTCCGAAGTACTCAACCGGCGGCCGGGACTTAAGCAGCTGCGAAATACGGTCGCTCCTGTCCGGCGCTCCCGGCTGGTCGATTGCCCGCAGATTCTCGATCGAAGGCTCGCCGTCCGTCGAGAGCTGAAACATCAGCGAGATCGCCAGCCGGTAGGCGTGGTGCTCGCGCATCGACAGGGCGGTCTCCGGCCCATCGCGGTGCAGGTGCAGGAAGCGCGCCTCCGGAAAGAGCGCGTCCAGCGCGCCCACGTAGTCGATCGACGAGCCGGAGCGCTCGATCCAGCACGTTCGGCCCAAGCGCTCTGCCAGCCACTCGAAGAGTTGTCGGTACTGCAGCGATAGCTGCTGCCTCGGGAGGCACGAAGCGAATGCCACGGTCTCGTCGAATAGGGCGTCAGGGTCGTCCGTCAGGCGCGGCAGCGTCGACACCAGGATCCACGGTAGCCTGTCGTCGCGCTTGTAGCGCGCGTGATCGCCGAAGGGGTAGGTGATCTCCGGCACCTCGTATCCTCTGCTCAGCACCATCGTGACGAACGGGTGCTCCTGCGAGATGAGCGTGGCGAACGCTGCACCGTCCATCGGCTCCGGCGAGAAGCGGCGTGTCATGTCGAGTCCGTTGAAGAACTCGAACACGCTCAGCACAGACGGATGCTCCGCCATCATGCGCGAGAGCAACGTCGAGCCACACCGTCCCGTCCCTACGATAAAGCGATCCACGCCTTCGTCCACCCCTTGTTCAGATCGAGCAAGATGATACCATGACTCGGCGTTTGGACAGCGAAGGGAGTACGGCCCGCGTATGGCCAACCAGCCCGACCCTGCCGATCCCGCCGTCATGAGCGGCGAGGCGTGGGAGCGCCTCCTCGACACGCTCAAGAACGCACGCGGGCTCGGTCTCGGCGAGCGCGTGCCGGACACGCCGCACGATCGCGCCGAAGGCTTCCGCTACCTCACCCGCCTGCTCGCCTCCGGCATCACCGTCTGCATCGAACACGCCGACCCGGATTACCCCGAGTTCGGGCGTATGGTGGACCACACGATGAAGTGGGGGCTCGATTGCCCGGACTGCCTCTACCTCTACGCCACCATCCGCGGCGACGCCACCTACCGCATCTCCGGCAACCGCGGCAGTGCGAACCACATCGATATCCAGGTGAACTACGGACACTTCGCCAGCGGCGACATCTCCGCGTGGGGCACGATCGACTCGATCAACGGCCTCGAGCTCGCGGTCGCGCCGGACGGCTCGTTCGAGCTGTTCCTCAGCCAAGAGCAGCGCAACGGCAATTGGCTGCGCCTGGAGCCCAACGCCGAGTTCGTCCTCGTCCGCCAGTACTTTAATGACTGGGAGCACGAACAACCCGCCGACGTGACGATCGAGCGCGTCGGCGCGCACGGGCCGGCGGCTCCGCTGCGCACCGACCAGCTCGCCGCGCGTTTCGACCGCCTTGCAGAATGGATCGAACGCAGCGGCGCGCTCTGGGAGCGGATGAGCAAGGGCGCGCTGGGCCTCGCGCCGAACAGCCTCGCGGTGTACCTGCCCCAGGACAGCGACCAGCGCGCCGGCCTGCGCGGTCAGGCGTATGGCATCGGCAACTTCCGCTGCGCGCCGAATGAAGCGGTGATCGTGGAGTTCACGCCCCCTGTCTGCCGCCACTGGAGCGTTGGGCTCGCGAACTGGTACTGGGAGAGCTTCGACTTCGCTACTCGCCAGACGTCGCTCAACGGCCATCAGTCTGCCCTCGACGATGACGGCGTCTTTCGCGCCGTCATCGCCCACGAGGACCCCGGCGTGCGCAACTGGCTCGACACCGCGGGACATACGCAGGGCACCATCACGGCGCGCTTCCTACTCGCCGACGAAGCGCCGGAGCCGCGATTACGCGCCGTAAAGCTCGCCGACCTCCGTTCCGAGCTGCCCGCCGACACGCCCCACTTGAGCCCGGAGGAACGCGCGGATGCGCTCGCGACACGCCGGTCCGCCGTCCTGCGTCGCTACCGGCGCTGACGACGATCGCCGCCTCGTTTGGTACAATGCGCCCGCCAATCCCGCAGCCTTCGTGCTGAAAGGAGCCTTCCGTGAATGATCGTGACGTCGTCATCGTCGAAGCGGTGCGCACCGCCGTCGGGCGCAAAAACGGCAGCCTGAGCGGTATCCACCCCGTCGTCCTGCTCGCCCAGGTGCTGGAGGAGCTGATGCGCCGCGCCGGCCTACCTCAGGATGTGGTCGAGGACGTGGTCTGCGGCTGCGTCGACCAGATGGGCGACCAGGCTGCCAACATCGGCCGAAACGCTGTACTCACCGCCGGCTTCCCCTACACGATCCCGGCGACGACGGTCGACCGCCAGTGCGGTTCCGGGCAGCAGGCCGTCCACTTCGCTGCGAACCTGATCCAGGCTGGAGTCGTTGACGCTGCCATTGGCTGCGGCGTCGAGAGCATGAGTCGCGTGCCGATCCTGTCGACGCTCCAGAGCGGCCACGGCTTTCCCATGCCGCAGGAGATGATGGACCGTTACCAGCTCGTGATGCAGGGCACCTCCGCCGACATGATCGCGAAGCAATGGGGCATCTCGCGCCAGGACGTTGACCAGTTCGCGTACGAAAGTCACATGAAGGGCGCCCGCGCTCGCGAGGAGGGCCGCTTCCAGCGCGAGATCATGCCGATGAAGGTCACGCTCGAAGGCGTGGAGACCACGTTCGACCGGGACGAGGGCATCCGCCCGGACACCTCCATCGAGAAGCTCGCCTCCCTCCAGGCTTCGTTCGCTGAGGACGGCGTGCACACCGCCGGAACCTCCTCGCAGATCTCCGACGGCGCCGCTGCCGTGCTCGTCATGTCGGCCGCGAAGGCGAAGGAGCTCGGCGTAAAGCCGCGCGCGCGCATCGTTGCACAGGCGGTCGTCGGATCCGAGCCGGTGCTCATGCTCACTGGCCCGATCACCGCCACTCCGAAGGTGCTCGACAAGGCAGGCCTCAAGATCAGCGACATCGACCTGTTCGAGATCAACGAAGCGTTCGCGGCGGTGATCCTGGCCTGGGAGAAGGAGCTCCACCCGGACATGCGCAAGGTGAACGTGAACGGCGGCGCCATCGCGCTCGGCCACCCGCTCGGCTGCACCGGCGCGAAGCTGATGACCACGCTCCTACACGAGTTGGAGCGCGCGGGCGGTCGTTACGGCCTCGAGACCATGTGCTGCGGCGGTGGCATCGGCACCGCCACGATCATCGAGCGGCTGGACTAGCTCCTAGCGGCGTCCCTTTCGAAGCTAGAAGCCGCCCTTGATCGTGTTGCTGCCGCGGACGATGCGCAGCGTCGAGTTCAGCGTCGAGCGGTCGTTGTCGAACCCGACGTGTGAGGTGCTGCCCGACGCCAGGGTGACACGCGGCCCTCCGACCGAGTAGACAACCGTCGAATCACCGCCGGACGCCGGCGCGCCCAGCTTGCGCTTCAGCGTCGCATCGTCGGTGAGCCAGCGCTGCATGCCCAGGATCGGCGCCTTGCGCTGCCGCTCGAACGCTTCCGACACCAGGTAGAGGATGCTCTTGTTGTATACCGGCGTAACGCTGTCGTCCTGCTCGTACTTGTCGGTGAGGTTGAACACGGTCAACCGTTCTACGCCGTCGCGTAGGCGCGGTACCACGTTCGACTTGAAGAGCTCGGTCGTGCAGGCCGGCGCGTAGAGCGTCAGCGTCTTCACCTGCAACCCTGCGTCGAGCAAACGCGGGATCAGGTACGAGTGAAAGATGCCGCCCGCGCTATGCCCGACGAGATGGATCTCGAGCGGGCCGTCCTCAGCGGCGAAGCGCGCCAGGCGCTGCGCGAGATACGCCGCGCCGCCCTCAGGCTCGTCGACACTGGCGCGGCGAGCGTTGTCCTTCATCTGGCTCCAAATGGGCAGTCCCAGGCCGCGCGCGGCGAGCTCGATCGCTTCGTCCAGCAGGTTCTGGAACTTATCCTTGAGATCGTCTCGCCATCCCATGAATCGACCACGCCGCATCGCGTCCTCCACGATGCTCTTCACGGACTCCATGAACCCGGTCTCCCAAATGAAATGGAGTGGATAGATCTGGTTGTTGAGGAAGTGCTGCCGCATCTGGTTGATACCAGATGCCGCAGCCTTCTCGTCCGTCAGGCCGCCGTGCGCGTACAGCATCAGCCTGCGAGGCCCGCGCCAGCTACGAAACCTCGGCTTCATCCCCTCCTCGATGATCTCCTCGGCGGTCTGCTCGTCGCTCGCATAGAGTCCGGAATGCGAAAACTGCCCATCGTTGCCCAGATTCACGAAGTGGAGCCGGATGTCGTTCAAAACCGCCGTCTCGTGAGGGATGTAGTCGAATGTCGAGACCCGCCCGCCGACGACGCTCTCGTCCAGCGTCGTGTTGCTCGTCGGCACGCCAAGCTGCGCCACCCAGCAGTCGTAGCCGTTCTCCAGCCAGTCGTCGTAACTGAGATGGCCGAAGCCGCCCTTCCCCCAGTCCGCCCCCCACGAGTTCTGGACCCAGAAGCCTTCTTCGTCATAGCCCACGATCGCGAACGCATGACCGCCGATGACGGTGCGGCTGAACGGAATACGGCCCGTCTTTCGATTCGGGTGGCGCCAACCCTCGTGCACATCCGCGCTCGCGTACAGGACGCCTGCCTCGTGGAGCGCGCTATGCATGTGATTGAGATGCAGGTGGCGCACCCGAAAGTACGCGCCCAGCCGATAGCGCTGCGCGGCCTGCTGGCGCTTAGGTGTGAGCCTGCCGGCGTCCTTAGGGTCGTACGGCCACCCAGTTTCGGGGCACACGCCGTGCTTGTTCCAGCCCTTCATCGCGCCGCGGATGCTGGAACCGTCGTAGTGCTCGCCCTTCCATTCGTCGTAGCGCTTCGCCATCTCGTACAGCATGCGCGGGCTGACGAACGGCGACCGACCGCCGCCGCCACGATTGTGGAGCAGGAAGTTCGCGACCGCAGCCAACCCAAAGCCGGTGCACGCGCCTTCATCGCCTTGATCGAGCAGCTTGGGCGACTTCAGCCGGTTATCTAGGCGAAACGGCAGCTGGGCTATCGTCGGTTCGTAGAGCACGTCCCGCAGGTCGAGCGGGTCTTTCTTCACATCGAGCGTCCGAGACAGACGTTGTTTCTCCGCCATCCACGCACCTCGCTTTCAGCTCCACAGAAACGAACGCCGGTCGACCAAGAAAGGCAGCCCCGCACGTTATCCGACGGCAGGCGAGTCTACGGGGCAATGTACGTTACGGCGAGGACCGGACGCAATGCCGCGTTGCTCTCCTCGAGACTCGCGTATTGGACCCTGGAGGCGTTGGAGGCCTCATCTTGGTCGTTCAGACGCCATCCGTAGTTCCAGGCGCCGCTCGCCCAGGCCTGCACGTCATCTGTGACCGTCAGTGTCACGCACGTTGCGTTGGACGGCACCGTGAGCTGCGCAGTAACGGTGCCCGAAGCGCCGGGCTGCGTGTTCCACGTTACAGTACCCTGCGACCATGCCGCCGTCACGGTTCTAAGTTCGTGCGTGTGACCAACCGCGCCGCCTTCGGGATTGCCCAAATGACACAACGTCAAACTCGCGTCCACGATAGTAGAGCCCGCCGGTAGCGACGAAAGATCGAATCTGAGAAACGTCCGGCGAATCTTGTTGGACTTCCCCTCGACGATGAGATCTGCGTCTGACCCGTAGTTCGTGGTCGGCTGGTCACTCCCCACGTACGTGTCCTCGGCCGGAGCGAAGCTCGCGCTCACCGGCGTTGAGGTCGGCGCCGACGTTGGCGTATCTGTCGGCGTGTCCGTGAGGAAGGGCGTTGGCGTATCGGTCGGCGTGTACGCCGGCGTCGCCGTCGGCATCACCACGGTGACGCTCCCATCCGTCGTCGTCACCTCGTGCAGCAACGGGAGCGTGTGCGTAAGCTGGACGTTCTTGAGCAAAATGGGCGAGGTGCCTTCGGCAACGGCGGCGAACACAATCGTCGCGAGCACACCGTCGCCATCAGGGCCCCCCTGCAAGCCGAGCGATGTGCATGATCGCGTGAAGCTGTCCGCGGTGATAGAGGGCGAACCGCAGACCACGGTTCGGCCTGTGGAGCCCAGCATCGACCCGTTGGTAGCGCTGACATACGCAAGGATGCTCGGATCCCAGGACACATTGATCGTGTAGCCGCCGAGGCTCTTCACGCCCTCCACCACGATATCTACGGTCGCAGTGGCGCTGGTTACGGTTTGCGCCTCCGGGCTCACGTACACCTTGGCCACCACCGGCGTGGGCGTAGGCGTATCCGTCGGCGTGCTCGTGGCAGTATCCGTAGGTGTGTCCGTCGGCGTGCTCGTAGCAGTATCCGTAGGTGTGTCCGTCGGCGTATTCGTAGCAGTGTCTGTGGGCGC
>JBAROU010000043.1:0-4790 GCA_049642385.1 Dehalococcoidia bacterium
AACCTGACCCCAGGACAGTGCTCTTTGGGGAAGAAGGATATCGAAGGTGGAGAGGAGCTGCGGTCAGGTCGGAAAATGTGCCCCGCACCTTGAGGAGAAAAGCGGCCAGCTTCTCAGAGAGTTCCTCGTCCAATATAGATTCGCCTAGTTTCCACTGATTCGCTATTATTCAGCCACCTCTCAGGGTATATGACAAGTATGACCTCCACCACTGCCACCGTCGATCTCCGAACCATCGGCAAGCAGGCGAAGGACGCCGCGCGCCGGCTCGCGTCGCTCAGCACCGACGTCAAGAACCAAGCGCTGCTCGCCATGGCCGACGCGCTCGTCGCCCACCAGGACGACATCCTACGCGCGAACCAGCACGACATGCAGGCCGCGCACGATGCCGGCCTGACCGGCTACATCCTCGACCGGCTGCTGCTCACGCCGGACCGCATCGCCCAGTGCGCCTCGGAGGCACGCAACGTCGCCTCCCTGCCCGACCCGGTGGGCGAAGGGTTCGACCAGCGCCGGATGGCGAACGGCCTGGTCATCGGCAAGCTGCGCGTACCGCTGGGCGTGATCGCCTGCATCTACGAGGCGCGGCCGAACGTGACCGTCGACATCACGTCGCTCTGCCTGAAGGCCGGCAACGCCACGGTGCTGCGCGGCGGCAAAGAAGCATTTCATTCGAACAGCAAGATCGCGCGCGTAATCGGGCGCGCAGCGACCGAGGCCGGCGTGCCAGACGGCGCGATCCAGTTCATTGAGTCGACCGACCGCGAACTCGTACGCGAGCTGCTCTCGATGCGCGAGTACATCGACCTCGTCGTGCCGCGCGGCGGTGGGCTGATCGACTTCGTGCTGGAGCACGCGAAGGTGCCGGTGCTGATCGGTGGCGTCGGCGTGTGTCACACGTACGTGGACAAGACCGCCGACCTCGAGAAGGCTGTCGAGATCGTCCACAACTCGAAAACGCGCCGCTATTCGATCTGCAACGCGCTCGACACGGTGATCGTTCACCACGACGTCGCGGCAGAGTACCTGCCGCGGCTGGCTCAGCGGTGGGCCGAAGCCGGCGTCGAAATGCGCTGCGACCCGCCGGCGTTCGAGATCCTTTCGAACGCGCAGATTGCGAACCTGAGCGTGACGCCTGCTCAGCGCGAAGACTTTGGTAAGGAGCACCTCGCGCTGGTGGCGACGGTGAAGGTCGTCGACTCGCTGGACGAGGCGCTGGACGTGATCTACGAGTACAGCACGGGCCATTCGGACGCCATCGTCACGGAGGACTACAGCGCAGCGCAGCGCTTCGTGCAGGAGGTGGACAGCGCCGTGGTCTACGTGAACGCGTCGACGCAGTTCACGGACGGCGCGCAGTTCGGCCTGGGCGCGGAGATCATCGACTCGACGCAGAAGCTGCACGCGCGCGGGCCGGTGGGCCTTGAGGAGATCACCACCTACAAGTGGGTGGTGCTGGGCACGGGTCAAACGCGACCGGCGTAAGCCTGGCGGCTGATCATTCTCCGTCACCCTGAATCCTCCGCTTCGTTCAGGATAAACTCCGCGAAGGGCTCCGCCGCCAAAGGCCACCTTGATGCGCTATCGACATGCGGGCAACTGTGTGCTAGATTCCTTGCTGCTCAGAATGGCGGTACCACCGTTGGCCGCCCACCGCACGAGCAATTAGCCACTAGCGACCGCCAACCACTGACCAGTACACTTCTCTTGATATGCTGAAGTGCCCGCGCGACGGCAGCGAGCTCGTTGAGGAGCGCCACCAGGACATCGAGGTGGATCACTGCCCTACCTGCAACGGGCGCTGGCTCGACGAAGACGAGCTCGACCTGCTGGAATCGAGTGTCGCGCCAGACGAAGATCACCGTCGCGCCACGATCGAGTACGCCAAGCGCCCCAGCGAGCTGAACTGCCCCGTGTGCGGCGAGCAGATGCGCGCATTCAACTATCGCGCCTACAACCTCGAGATCGACACCTGCCCGGAGGCCCACGGCTTCTGGCTGGACGCCGGCGAGGAAGGCAGCGTGCGCGACATCATGGAGGAGCGCGTACGCGGCCTGGAGCGAGCAGCTTCCGCGGAGCAGTCGTGGGGCAAGTTCCTCGGCCGCGTGGGGCGACGCTCCGTCTGGAACGACATCAAACGCAAATTCGGCAGCCGGCGCTAAGCCGCCTCGACTCCCACACCATCATCCGGCACAATAGCCGCAAAGCACGTCGCGAAGAGGAAGGAGCCCCCCATGCCCAGCTATCAGTTCGACCGCGAGTCCCGTACGCCCCACTCCGAGGCGTTCGTCATCCGTAACGACGACGCAGAGATCGGACGCGTCGACCTGCACTACGGCGCGGACATGGCCCACGCCACACTCTGCGTGCCGGACGACTACTCGGAGGACCAACTGCAAGAGATCATCGCCGAAGTGGACGAACGCTTCGTGATGACCGCGCTCCCGTTCCGGGACGACTTCGTCGTGACGGTCTGGCTTGGGCGCATGGCCGGCGTCTTTTCCGAGGACCTCGACGAGGAGTTCGAGGAAACAAACGGCGACGGGCATTTCGAGTAGCCATGGTAAAGCTGATCTACGCCATCACACGCAAGCAGGAGCTTTCGGTGAAGGAGTTCCAACGCTACTGGCGCGAGACGCACGGCCCGATCGCCGCGCGCATCCCCGGCGTGCGCCGCTACGTGCAGTGCCACGTCCTGCCCGAGCTTTACACCGGCGACAACGCGCCGGCGTATGACGGCGCGGCCGAGCTCTGGTTCGACGACATAGATGCGATGCGCAGCGCGCTCACTTCACCCCAGATGCAGGCGGCGCGCGAGGACGAAGGCAACTTCATCGACCACAGCCACGTCTTCGCCATCGTAACGGAAGAAAACGTCGTAGTGGAGTAGACGGCCTACTCCTTCTCCGCGTGCCCCAGCTCGATCCCGCCACCATCGTGCTGGCCGCTGAATTGCCCCTCGTCCGGCTCGAAGTGGATCGTCACGACCGTGCCGGGGAGCCGCGCGCTTATCGCTGCGCTGAGCCTGTCACACAGCTCGTGCGCGGCCGCGACCGACTGCTGGGGGTCGACCAGCAGGTGGAACTCCACGTAGCGCTGCCGCCCAGCCTTACGCGTACGCAGCCCATGATGCGCGCGCACGCCGCTGCCGCGGTGCTCGTCGATGCAGCGCTCGATGATCGCCTCTTCCTCGAGCGGCAGGCGCACGTCCATGATCTCTGTTAGCGCGCCGGAGAACACGTGGCTCGCCGTCCAGAGGAGGTACGCGGCCAGGCCAAGCGCAAACAGCGGGTCGAAGACCGTGCTGCCCGTCAGCGCGACGAGGCCGAGCGCGAGAATCACCGTCCCCGCCTGCGCGACGTTCGTCCAGAGGTGACGCGTGTCGGCCTTGAGCGCCACGGAGCCGGTGATGCGCGCTGCGCGCGACACGTACAGCACTACGCCAACGTTCACTACCGCCGTCACCGCCAGCGCGATTAGCCCCGGGCTGGTATTGATGTGCGCGCCACGTTCGATGAGGCGCTGCACCGCCGCATAGATGATGTAGCCGGCACCGCCCGCGATCAGCAGGGCTTGCGCCGCCGCCGCGATGCTCTCGGCCTTGCCGTGGCCGTAGGGATGCTCCTCGTCCGCCGGCTGGCTCGCGAGGCGGACGCTGGCGAAGACAAAGATCGAGGCCACGCTGTCCTGCGCGCTGTCGACGGCATCCGAGAGCACTGCGATGCTGCCAGTGAGGACGCCGACAGCGAGCTTCATCGCCATCAGCGTGAAGTTCGAGGTGAAGGAGAGCGCTGCCGCGCGCGACGCCAAGTCGGTCCGGAAGGCGAAGAAGCGATCGATGCTCAGGCTCGCCATGGCGGTCGCCTAGGGCGGTGCCTCCGGAATCGATTCGATCGGTGCGACCACGTCGTCGGCCACAGCCAACGCCGGTTCCACTGCCGACGAAAGCGCGATCCGGCGGCTGAGCACAGCGAACGCGATCAGGCCGACGATCACGCCGAACCAGAGCGTGCCGAAGCGGATGATGAACGTCCCCACCGTTGCGGCGCTCTTGCTCACGTCGAGCAGGTTCACCGTCAGGGTGACGAGCGCGCCCTCCGCCACGCCCAGCCCACCCGGTGTCATCAAAATCGCGCTCGCCAGCGTGGCGATGGGCAGGATGAACGCCGCGTGTAGCATCGCGGAACCGCCCGGGTCGACGCCAATGCCGACCAGCGTGAAGTAGAAGCCCAGCACCTCGAAGAACCAGGAGAACGTGCTCAAAAGCGACATCTCGATCACAGTGCGCGGCGAGAGCAGCACGCGCGCCGATTCGTAGAACTCCTCCAGCTGCGGCATGAAGCGCTTGACGATTGGGATGTGTTCGCCCAGACGCATGAGCGCCATCGCCGTCGGGCGGTGACTGACCACCGCCACGATCAGAACGATGCCGCCCGCGACAGCGACGAACACCTCCCACAGATCACCGAACACGAGCACGCCCGCCCCGCCGATGATCAGCAGCGCGACGCTGTCGGTGAGGCGCTCTGCGATCAAAATCGGCGCGGAGCGGGCGATGGGCGTACCATGCACCTCGCGCAGCAGGTAGCTCTTGAGCCATTCGCCCACCTTACCCGGCGTGATCACCATCCCAAGCCCCGAGAAGAAGACTAGGAAACTGTCACTCTTCCGGAGGCCGCGCACGCCGATCAGGCGCAGATAGTACTCCCACTTCACGAAGCGAAGGACGTAGTTCATCGAGGTGAGGACAAGGATCAGTGGCAGGAGCGCCCAGTTGAAGTCGCTCAGGC
>JBAROU010000044.1:0-3919 GCA_049642385.1 Dehalococcoidia bacterium
ACGGCGTTTGCGATCCACGCCGACCGATGAACGGCCGGTCGCCGGCGTGGTAAGCCTTGCACTCCCACGCGATGATCGTTCCATCCTTCGTGAAGCCACTCTTAATGTGGATCAGCGCTGCCGGCCGGAACGTTGCATACTGCATCTCCTCCGCGCGCGTGTAGGCGACACGCACAGGACGGCCTGCGATCTTCGCCAGGCGCGCCGCCTCAAGCGCTACGCTGTACGGGCTCTTGCTTCCGAACCCTCCGCCGATCTGAGGCGCGATGACGCGCACGCTGCCTTCATCGATGTCGAAGTGCTGTGCCAGCTCCGTTCGGATGCCGAACGGTCGCTGTGTGCCGGCCCACACCGTGAGGCGGCCGTCTTCCCACTGCGCCACCGCCGCGCGCGGCTCCATCACCGCGTTCGAAATATACGGAGCGTAGTACGTCTCCTCCAACATGCCGTCGGCGGCGCAGAAGCCCTCGTCCAACGAACCTGACTCCTGCGTCACGAACCCCTCGTCGGCGCTGTTCAGCAGGATGTCCGGCACATCGACATGCGAGGCGTTCGTACTCGACTCCGACCAGTTGGCTTGCACCAGGCGCAGCGCCTGCTCCGCGTGCTCATCCGTGTCGGCGAGGACGGCGACGAGGCGCTCTTCGCTGACGACCTGTTCCACGCCGGGCATGCGCTCGGCAACCGACGTATCGATGTCGGTCGGCCTGGCGCCCCGCGCCGGCGGGCGCAACACCGCAGCGAAGAGCATGTGCTCTGGCTGCACGTCGTGTGAGTACATGGTACGGCCGGTCACGATGTCGACCGCGTCGATCTTGTCAGCGTGCGCGCCCATAGTCGAGAACTCGTCCGCCGGCGTAAGCTCGACTCCATCATCGATCTCCAAGAGGAGTTCGCCGGCATTGAGGAGCGCGCCGTAGGGCACCGCTCTATCGTCGCCGGTTTTGGTCTGGACGAAGCCGTTGCGACACTCAAGCTCGCTCGCCGGCAGGTCGAGGTGATCGACAGCTAGCTCGAGCAGCGCACCACGAGCGGTCGCGGCCGCTTTGCGGAGCTGAACACCTACGCGCGCCGTCGACTGGCTGCCGAACGTTCCCATATCCCAGGGCACCAGATCGGTATCACCTAGGATCACGTCGATCGCCCTGAGCGGAACACGCAGCTCCTCGGCCACCTCCACCGCCAGACCGGCCCGGATGCCCTGCCCGTACTCCACCTTGCCAGCGTAGGCGGTGACACTCCCATCCGTGCGTAGCTCCAGCCAGGTTGCGAGTTCTGGCGTCGGCTGCGTGTTCGCGTATGCCTGGCGCGCGTAACTGGCCGCGGGCGGTGGGAAGCCCGCACCGGCCGGTCCAACGACGCGCAGGACCCCCTCGCTCATGACCGATCTTTCGACATCTGCTGGGCTGCCGAATCTACCGCACGCAGGATGCGTTGATACGTACCACAGCGACACATGTGCTCGCTCAGCGCCTCGCGTATCTGCTGACCGCTGGGCTGTGCGTCGCGGTTCAGCAGGGCAACGCTCGACATGATGAAGCCAGGGATACAGTAGCCACACTGCATCGCTTGCTCCTCCACGAAGGCCTGCTGGAGCGGATGCAACTCGCCGTCGCGCGCCAGGCCCTCGATCGTGGTAATGGAGCCGCCCACCACAGCGCCGACGGTCGTCATGCAAGAACGAAGCGGCTGGCCATCGACCAGTACGGAGCAGGCGCCGCAGAGCCCTTCGCCGCAACCATACTTCGTGCCGGTAAGGCCGAGGTCGAATCGCAGATAGCTGAGCAAGTTGCGCAGGGGTTCAGGCGCTTCCTGCGCTTCGCCGTTGACCGTGACGGACATATCTCCTCCAGGTTCTAGCGGACGCTGGCGGCGCTCAAGTTCGAATCGTCGCCGCCTATTCTACGCCAATGTAGCAACTCTAAGCCGGGCGAGGGATTCTTGTGACACAGCCGCAACGTTTAGGGAACGGTGTCTTCCGAGGGAATCTTCCAGGGCGGGTTGAGCCGGTAGTCGCCCGCTTCACTGTAGAGCCTTAGCTCATGGCCGTCTGGATCGCGTAACCGCGCCTCGCGCCACAGGTAGAACATGTCGGTCGGGTCCTGGTCGAACACGATGCCCTTCGTCTTGAGCGCTGCTACCGTTTCGTCAACCTCGTCGCATTGGAAGAAGAGTTCTGCCTGCGCCGGAAGCGCCGTGGTTAGCTCTCCCTTCACCTCCACCGACAGTGTCGTGTCGCCGTTCGGGAACACGAAGCGCGCATACCGTGGCGGGGAATCGACGATCTGCACCAGCCCTAGTGTCCGGTAGAACGACTTTGAGCGCTCCAAGTCTGCAACTATGAGCGTGACGTGATTGAATCGCATCTCAAGACTCCTTTGGCCCCGACCCCTCTTCCTAATAGTGGCGGCCTAGGCTTTGCCGTCCTCCGGCAGTAGGCCGAGGCGCGCGGCGTACGCAGCCGCTTCAGCGCGGCGGGAAAAGCCGAGTTTGTCCAGAATGTTCGTCACGTGGTTGCGCGCCGTGTGCTCGCTGATCACAAGCTTCTCCGCGATCTGCTTGTTCGTCAACCCGCGCGCGATCAGCGCCAGTACCTCTCGTTCGCGCGCGGACAGCGGGTCGTCCGCCGTTTCCTTCGCCGAGAGCTCCTTCAGGCGATCGAGCAGCGGGCCCGTGACTTTCGAGTCGAGCAGCGATTCGCCCCGCGCCACCGCGCGCAGCGCATCGAGCAATTGCGCGCGCGCGACGTTCTTCGTTACGTATCCAGCTGCCCCCGCCATGATCGACGCCACGACCGCCTCGCGCTCGCCGTACGACGAGAACATGAGGACATAGGTCTCAGGGAGCTCGCTCCGGATGGCCCGGCAAGCATCGATGCCGCCCGCGTCTCCTTCGCGCCCCAACCGAACGTCCATTAGCACCACGTCTGGTCGCAGCGCCTGCGCTCGCGACACCGCGTCCTGCACCGTCGCCGCCTCGCCGACCACACTCAGGTCCTCCGCGTCGTCGAGCACTGTGCGCAGGCCAGCGCGCACCACTTCGTGGTCATCGACGACTAGTATGCGAACGCTCATCGCTCCTCCTTCGTCGGCAGCACCGCGCGAACGACCGTGCCGCGCCCATGCGCGCTCTCGACCGTCAGCGAGCCGCGCAAGTCCTCGACCCGCTGTTGGATATGGCCAAGCCCACGGCCTCCTTCGCCGTCGGACTTGAGCCCGACGCCGTCATCGCGAATCTCGAGCGTGACCGAGCTGTCTCCAAACTCCACACGCAGCGCGGCCTTCGAGGCCTGTGCGTGTCGATACACGTTCGCAAGCGCCTCCTGAGCGATGCGGTAGAGCGCTGCTCCTTCAGCCACTGGCAGCCGGCGCTCCTGCCCGACGACCTCCACTTCGACCGACAAGCCGGAGACCGTGGCGAACTCGCGCACCTGATTGCGCAGCGCTGCGGTGACGCCGGCCTCGCCCTCCAACAGCGGCTTCAGATCGAAGATATAGTGACGCACCTCAAGCAACGTCTGTTTCGCCAGCGTGACCAGCCGCTGGAGGCGCTCGCCCATCGCGGGCTGACCGCTCGCCGCGTCGGCCGCCGTCTCCAGGTTCAGCGAAAGCATGTAGATCGACTGGCCGATGCCGTCGTGAATCTCGCGCGCGATGCGCGTGCGTTCCTGCTGCGCCGCCAGCTCCTCACGCTCACGTTGGAGGCGAATGTTCTCCTCCAACGCCTGGCGCGCCGTCTCCCGCTCCTCCGCAAGCTGGCGCGCCATCCACCCAAAGAACTGCACCACCACAGCGACCAGAAACGGCATCGCCAGAAAGACGACAAAGTTGTTCAGCTCCGCCCCGTGCCACGGCCCATCGACTCCTGCACCAGCTGTCGAGACGATGAGCACATACGCCGCCACGAAGCCGCCGATAAA
>JBAROU010000046.1:0-4397 GCA_049642385.1 Dehalococcoidia bacterium
GCCTTCAAGCGCGCGCCAATTATTCGCTTAGCGCTTGACAAGACGGCGAATTCGATATACATGAATGTCATTCACTAGCACGTTGCGGGGGCCGGCAGGAACACCCCGCACGCGGTCGCATCAGGGAGGAGGCCACCATGGCACAGATCTACGATCGGTTCATGAGACAACGGCTTAGTCGGCGGCGGCTGCTCGCCGCGAGCGGCGGCACGGCGCTTGGAGCGGCTGTGATCGCTGCTTGCGGCGACAGCGGTGGGGACGGCGGCACCAAAGGCACGGCGACGGACGAGCCGCGTGCGGAAGGAACCCCCAGGCCCGGCGGCATCCTCAAGCTCCGAGATGCAAGTGCCTATCCTAACATGAGCCCGTTCGGCCCCGGCATCGCCGCCTTGGCCGCCGGTCTCTTCGACGGATTTACGTTCTACGATCACCTCTGGTACGTCCCGACCGATACAGGCGAGGTGATTAAGTTCCTGGCAGCCGAGATTGAGCAGCGCAGCGCTCGAGAAGTCGGCGTGACGATGGGCCACGCCGTGTATCACAACAAGCCGCCTGTGAACGGGCGGGCGGTGAAATCGACCGATCTGAAGGCGAGCATGGAGCGCTTCCGCCAAGAGGTGCCGCTCGGCTTCTCCTGGCTGCACGAGATCTTCGAAAGCTTGGACACGCCGGACGATAACACTATGACTTACCATCAGAACCGGCCCTGGTCATGGTTCTTCACCTCTTCTAACGCCGGTTCACCCTGGACGAGCTCGATCCTGCCGGAAGAGATCCTCGACAACGACGAGATCTTGCAGAACGACCCGATCGGCTCCGGCCGCTGGATGTACGATGGCAGCGATAACTTCTCCAACGTCCGGCTGCGCAAGTTTCCGAACTGGCGCGAGAAGGGCCTGCCGCTCTTGGATGGCGTCGACTACACCACGATCCCCGACGACACGTTGGCGCAAGCCGCTTTTGAAGCGAAGAACCTCGACTCGCTTACTGGCTTTACCAGTCGCGAGCTGGATGACGTTGTCAGCCGGCTCGGCGACGACATTATCACGTCCTCCGATTTGTCCCGCGCCTACCGAACCATGATGGTGAAGTATGAAGAGCCGTTCCTGGACGAACGCGTGCGCCACGGGATCAACCTTGCCATCAACCGCGAAGAGATCATGCAGATCATCGATCTCGGTGACGGCCAGCTTTCCGGCCCGGTGCCGCCCGCGCACACGACCTTCGTGCTGGACGAGAACGATCCGGACCTTCAAGAGTACTTCCGCTTTGATCCTCAGGAAGCGCGCCAGATGCTCGATGGCGCCAACTTCCCCTTCGATCAGGAGATCGAGCTCAAGTACCACACGCTGCCCGGTAATCCGGATCTCGCCCAACTCCTGGCGGAACAGCTTCGTGAGGTTGGCTTGAAGATCAAGCTCACAGGCGAGGACCTTACCCGTTGGTTGGCCAACACGCTTGGTCCCGGCAACTTCCAGATGACCGCCTTCACACACCTCCCGTACGAGGACCCGTCGTTGCCACTCAGCTTCTACCGCGAGCCTAACTTCATGGGGTACAAGAATGACGACGTGGAAGCAGCGTTTCAGGCAGCTGCTCAGGAGCTGGATCCGGATCGACGCATCGAGCTGACGAAGGAGGCGCAGAGCGTGATCCTGCGCGCGTGGGCGCCGCAGTACACGCTCTACTCGGCGATCTCCTATAACGCACGCTGGAGCTACTACAAGGGCGTGGTCGAAGGGCGTGGCTCGTTTGGGCTGTTCAACTCGCGCGCCTGGCTCGATAAGTAAGAAGTCGCCTGGGTACCGGCATCATGATTGCAGCGACAGGATCCTAAGGCATGTGGCGATACACCATGCGCCGCCTTGCCTTCTTGCCGCTGATTATGCTCTCCGTGTCCATGATCACGTTCTTCTTGCTGAGGGTCCTGCCACAGCAGGATCCCGCGATTCTCATGGCGGGCCAGACCGCGACGCCGGAACAGATCGAAAAGATCCACCAAGACCTTGGCCTCGATAAGCCCGTTGTCGTGCAATTCTTCACGTGGATGGGTGAGGTAGCCCGCGGCGACCTCGGCCACACCTACTACGGTGAACGCGACATCATGGATGAGGTCATCCGGCGCTTCCCCACCAGCGCTGAGCTGATCGTGCTCAGCCTGGTCATCAGCTTCGCCGTCGGTGTCACGTTCGGTGTGATCTCTGCGGTGATGCGCAACAGCTCGATTGACTACACGGTTCGCCTCTTCGCCGTCTTCGGCCAGTCGATTCCGGAGTTTTTCCTGCTCATTCTGCTCATCATCATCCCATCGATCTTATGGAACTATGCTCCCCCCGTGGGTGGATACGTGTCGATCATTAGCGACCCCTGGACGAACATTCGTATGTATGTCCCGCCGGCGCTCGTGCTGGGCATCGGCGGCGCCGCCGGTATCATGCGCCTCCAACGCACGACGATGTTGGAGGTGTTGCGCAGCGATTTCGTGCGCACAGCGCGCGCCAAGGGACTGGCGGGGCACGCGGTCGTGATGAACCACGCGTTTAGGAACACGCTGGCGCCGCTCGTCACCGTGGTCGGCACGTCATTTACGTTTATCTTCGCCGGTTCCGTGATAGCGGAGCGGATTATGGGTCTCGATGGCCTGGGGGTGTTTTTCCTCCAGTCGGTGCTCCTCCGCGACTTCCCTGTGGTGCAGTTCCTCGTGCTCTACACCGCGACCGTGATCGTGCTTGCCAACCTCGTCGTTGACCTTTCGTACGCCTTCATCGACCCGCGTGTGAGGTACCGGTAGGCGATGGCGACCGAAGCGACGGCGATTCCCGCCGCCGCCGTTGGCGATTGGAGTGCGCCCCCGGAGGTGTCGCGCCGTGCCGCGATGTTGCGCGTCGCGAAGCGCAACCCTGTCGGTGTGCTGGCGTTCATTATCGTGCTCGGGTTCGTTGCGCTCGGCGCCGGACAGGTGGTGAGCGAAGGCGTCTTCGGCAAACCGATTGCCCCCACCGACCCGAGACAGTCACATGCGTCGGAACAGTATTTGGGCCCTTCCTGGGACCACCCCTTTGGCACGGATAAGGGGGGTCACGATATGCTGAGCCGTATCCTGGCCGGCGCCAGAATTTCGTTTATCATCGGCGCCTTGGCGGTGACGGTCGGTTACATTCCCGGCGCGCTCCTGGGCGTCATCTCCGGCTACTATCAACGCTGGCTGGATTACGTGATCCAGCGCAGCGGTGAGGCGTGGACCGCGTTTCCCATCCTGTTTCTGTACCTGGCGTTCATTACGGCGCTCGGACAGAGCCTCACCACTATTGCCATCGTCATCATCATCTCGGCGATCTTTGGTGGATCGAGAGTGCTGCGCGCGGCCGCGCTGATTATGAAGCAGAACGACTTCGTCGAGGCGTCACGGTCGCTTGGCGCGTCAGAATCTCGTCTGCTCTTTCGCCATATCGTCCCCAACGTGATGCCGATCATCATCGTCGGCGCGAGCAGCGTGTTCGCTATCTCGGTACTGGCGGAATCGGCGCTCAGTTTCCTCGGGTTGGGCGTCGAGCCTGGCACGCCATCGTGGGGCATTGATCTGAACCAGGGCCTCGCGGAAGCCCGTCTTTCGCCTCACCTCGTGATCTTCCCCGGCCTTGCGATCAGCCTTGTCGTCCTCGGCTTCAACCTCCTCGGTGATACCCTACGCGACATCCTCGACCCGCGGTTGCGCGGTAGCCTCAGGTAACCTCCGAGACATAACCGCCACCTATCGGGAGGGATCGCGCCTGAAGTCGCGATCTTGTATGATCTCCTACCAGATAGGGAACCCGGCACGCAGGGGTCGCAACTCGAA
Organism: Dehalococcoidia bacterium; assembly: GCA_049642385.1. Taxonomy (GTDB): domain Bacteria; phylum Chloroflexota; class Dehalococcoidia; order DSTF01; family RBG-16-68-14; genus JBAROU01. The sequence continues at coordinate 3,839 of JBAROU010000046.1, forward strand.
CCTTCGGCCCCGTCGATATTGTTAAGGAGGGCAAGCGCATGAGGATCATGATACTCGGCGGAGACGGATATCTCGGCTGGCCGACAGCCATGTACTTCTCCAACCGAGGTCACGATGTTCTGGTCATCGACAATTTCGCGCGTCGTCGGGCGGACGACGAGCTAGACGCCGACAGCCTCATTCCAATTTTCTCGCTCGATGAGCGAGTAGGGGCCTGGTCCGACGTTTCGGGCAAGCGGATCGAGGCGGCCGTCGGAGACATCGCTGAGTGGGGCTTCATCTCGAACCAGATCTGGGACTTCCAACCCGACGCTATCGTCCACTACGGCGAGCAGCGTTCGGCGCCGTACTCTATGATCGACCGCGATCACGCAGTCTATACGCAGATCAATAACGTCACCGGCACGCTGAACATCCTGTATGCGCTGGCCGAACGACTGCCTGACTGCCACCTCGTCAAGCTTGGCACGATGGGCGAGTACGGCACGCCGAATATCGATATCGAAGAGGGCTACATCGAGATCGAGCACAACGGGCGGAAAGACGTCATGCCATACCC
>JBAROU010000051.1:0-17190 GCA_049642385.1 Dehalococcoidia bacterium
CCTCGTCCCACCAGCCGATCGCGCGCGACGAGTGGCGCGAAGCGCTGGGCGACGGGAAACGTGTCGCGGACTGGACCGCCTTCTTCGAGCGCGAGCTAGCCGAGTCGCCGTGGCGCGACGTGCTGAATGTATGGGCGCTGCGGCTCGCGCCGGGGCTGGTCACCGCTGCGACGCACGGCGTCATCCGGACCGGGCACGCCGTGCGCAGCCTCTCGCATGGTGAGACGCCCAGGCGGCTGCAAGAGCTGGCCGAAGGGCTTGCCTATTGGGCGGCGCGTTATCAGGTGCTGCCGGGCACACCGTCCGCCAACGGCTCGCTTGCGCCCAGCGAGGCGATCGAGTGCGTCGATCTCGTCCCAATCGAGCGGCAGGAGGCACGCGGCCTGATCACGGCGGGATTACGCCAGCTGAGCGACTTCGCGCCGTTCGCCAGCACGATCGATCTTGTAGACACGTCGGGCGATGCATCGCGGTTTATCTCTGACCTGACGGAGACGTTTGCGGCGGTGTATCTAGCGAACGCCGGCGGTGGGCGCGTGATCCACTTCGTACACGCCGTGACGGGCCCGAGCGCACTGCGCCTGCTCGCTCCTCATCTGGCTCCCGAGACGACGCGCTCGGCGATGCGTTACGCGTGGCAGGCGGCCGTAGGGCTCTACGCGGCGTTCGGGCGGAACCCGGCGGCTGCACCGGCAGAACCTCCGGCGGGTTACGCTGATGACCTGATCGACCGTGCGATCGCGACGGGTGACGAACACGCGATCAAGTTCACCGAAGCGTGTCTACGGGAGCATGCGCTCAACCCCAAGCCGGTCTACCTGATCGCGGCGCAGGATGCATCGACCCGGCTGAGTCGAAATTGAGGCATCGATTGAGATTGCTGCGCGCTCGCATCGAGGCGAGGCGTTGCACGGCGACTTGGAGTAGGCCTGCGTCGCCGCATGCCGGCTGGCGGTGCGCTCGGCCGATGGGCGGCTGTGCTGGCGCTTGAACGGCCAGGAGTCGTATCTGGATAAGGTCAAGCTGACGTTTGCTGACGCGTTTCAATTGTGCTACACTGCGCCAAACGATATTCCTCGTCATCGAACTGCCGCGAACGGCCTTTTCATTCGAAACGCGCTCGACGGCCAGGAATGCGATCGAATGGAGGTCGTCAGCTGCAGCCCGAGCGAGGACCTCTATCGTATACAAGCGCCTGTGCGGATACGCGAGCGCGAGCCGTCGAAGCAACAAGGAGGTTGTCTTGACCACGCTCTTCGTCGGTAACCTGTCTCCGGAAATGACGGAGAACGATCTGCGCAATGTGTTCGAGGCGTACGGCAAGGTTTCCTCACTGCGTTACGTTTCACGGCGCGGGATCGCGTATGTCGATCTCGATCCGGATGCAGCTAATGCGGCCGTCGACGCGCTCAGAGGAGTGCAATTGAAGGGACGCACGATCGATGTGGTGTTGGACCAGGCGTCCGGCGGCAGGCCAGGAAGGCGCCGCGGCAAGGGCAGGCGATAGCCGCCCGCATGGGCGGCCAGCGTTACGCGCTGAAGGGGGCATGCTACGAAGCTGGTAGATCGGCGGCCGGGCAGCTCGGTCGCCTTTGTCGACTCGACCTCACATGAGAACATCTTGCAGGTGGCGTGCGATGAGAACGGCGTTCTGCTGCTCGCCTATCATCTCTACGACGCGCGTGGTCAGCTAGCCGCGGAATCGGACGGCTTCGCGAAGCTCCCTGACGGCCTCACCATCTCCTGTGATGGCGGCGAGCAGCTCCTTCATGTGCCCCGCGAGCTCGATGCCCCGCTCCAATATCGGTTGTACAACCCCAGCGGACTGCTCCTTACCTGGTCGGACGGGTCGCGCACGAAGATCTATCCGAACCTGCGTATGGAGGGTGTCGCGCGGGGATGGGCGCTGCCGAGCTCCAACGGCAACGGGTCTTCGGCCACCAAGTAACCCTAACCTAATCGAAGCGGGAACTCGTCGCTGTCCAGCGCAGGACTCCTGACCATGTAGGGTAGGCGTGGATCGTGTCGCCGACGTCGCGAACGTGCATTCCCGCGCGCATGGCGATCGCGACATCGTGGATCAACTCATCGGCGTTCCTGCACAAGGGGCACAGGCTCTCCAGGTGTCGCTGAACTGGCTGCTGCGGGCAGGCTAGATGTAGACCGGGTGTACCTTGCGGTGACGCTCCGCCGCGCCGGACTTGTAGGCGGCTTCGGAGACGGCGCGGGCGACCTTCTGGAAGACGCTTCGGTTGAAGACCGAGGGGATGATGTACTCCTCGCTCAGCTCGCTCTTGTGGACGGAGTCGGCGATAGCGTGCGCCGCGGCGACCTTCATGGGCTCGTTGATGTCCCAGGCCCGTGCATCAAGGACGCCGCGGAAGAGGCCGGGGAAACAGAGCACGTTGTTGATCTGGTTCGGGTAGTCCGAGCGGCCTGTCGCCATGACACGCGCGTAGGGGAGAGCCTGCTCCGGCCTGATCTCTGGGTCCGGGTTGGCAAGCGCGAAGATTATCGGGTCGTGGTTCATCTTCTGGACGTCTTCGCTGGTTAGCAGGTCGGGGCCGGAGACGCCGAGGAACAGGTCGGCGCCCTCCATCGCATCGCTGAGCGAGCCCTGGCGGTTCTCCGTATTCGTGTTTTCCGCGAACCAGTCCTTCATCGAGTTCATGCCTTCTTTGCGACCGCGGTAGATGATGCCCTTGCTGTCGCAGCCGACGATCTGCGTCACGCCTACCGACATGAAAATCTTGGCGCAGGCGATGCCTGCGGCGCCGACGCCGCAGATCACGACCTTCAGTTCCGACGGATCCTTCTTGACGATCTTGAGCGCGTTGAGCAGCGCGCCGAGAACGACCACGGCGGTGCCGTGCTGGTCATCGTGGAAGACCGGTATATCGAGGTCCTTCTTCAGGCGCTCCTCGACCTCGAAGCAGCGCGGCGCGGAGATGTCCTCGAGATTGATCCCGCCGAACCCGGGAGCGATCGCCTTCACCGTGCGGACGATCTCGTCTGTATCCTTCGTGTCCAGGCAGATCGGCCAGGCGTCCACGCCCCCGAACTCCTTGAAGAGCATGGCCTTGCCTTCCATCACGGGCAGCGCCGCCATCGGGCCGATATCACCCAGCCCCAATACAGCGGTGCCGTCGGTGACGACGGCAACGGTGTTCTTCTTGATCGTGACAGCCCAGGCGGCTTCGGGCTTCTTGTGGATGGCTAGGCAGACGCGCGCCACGCCCGGCGTGTACACGCGCGAGAGGTCGCCCCGGGTGGCGACGGTGGTCTTATTGTGGATCTCGATCTTGCCGCCCATGTGTGCAAGGAAAACACCGTCATAGACGCTACGCACGCTCACCCCGGTAAGCTTGTCCACCGCGTCCATAATGCAGCGGCCCTGCTCGTCGTCGCGGGCGTTGATGCTGATGTCTCGTACGATGCTCGACTTGTTGGTTCGGACGATGTCGATGGCGCCGATGTCCCCGCCTGCCTGTCCAATCGCAGAGGCGATACGCCCGAGCATGCCAGGCTGATTGCGGTACTGAGCGCGAATGGTGAGGCTGTAGGTGGCGGCGGGCACAAAGCCTTCCGCACCACCGTTGCGTCGGGACATGGAACCGGGCTCCTTTCCTGAACCGAGAGTGGCTGTATTATAGCCAAACGCTCGCTAAGGAACAGGAAGATAGAAGTGTTTTAGAGGTGGCATTGTCGATCGCTATCGCTCCACTCATGACGCGACGCGGCTAGCGGCGTAAACAAGCGCGCGGATGTTTTCCAACCGAGCGTATGCTAAACTGCGATTGGCCCGCCTTGCGGGCCGAATTGTACTTATGGCTAAGCTGAGAATCAGGCCGCTCGGTATCGAGATCGATGTTTCTGACGGCGAGACCATCATGAGCGCCGCGCAGGCGCGCGGCTATTACTGGCCAACCACCTGCGGCGGCGAAGGGCGTTGCACCACGTGCGCATGCATCATCGTAAGTGGCGCGGAGCACCTCTCACCGCGCGGGCGGTCGGAGGAGCGGGTGCTCGTTGAGGAGCGCGGCCCGTCGGTCCTCCAGCGGCCGGTACGGCTGGCCTGCCAGACGCAGGTCCACGGCGGTGAGGTCGAGGTCGAGAAGCCCGGCGTGCGCCTGCCGCTTTCGCCAAGCGGCTCGCCGGTCAGCATGTCGGAGCCGGAGGAGTAGGGGATGACCTACGTCATCACCGAACCGTGTATCGGCGTGAAGGACGCATCCTGCGTCGATGTCTGTCCCGTCGATTGTATCCACTCCAGCGACGATGACCAGCAGTTCTACATCGACCCGGAGGTGTGCATCGACTGTGCTGCCTGCGAGACGGTCTGTCCCGTGAGCGCGATCTTCTACGAGGAGGACGTGCCGGAGGAGTGGAAGCCCTTCACCGACATCAACAAAGACTACTTCCAGGCCAAGACCGACGAAGAGCGCCACGCGTTCCGCACCCGCGCTCAGCGGCACTGACCCTGCGACAGCGATCGAGTACAATGTGGCCGCCCGCCCTCGGCGGGCCACTGCGCTTCTTAGCATGCCAACGGAGGAACCTATGCTGCCGCTCGATGACGTCCGGATCCTCGATCTCTCTCGACTCGCGCCCGGCCCGTTCTGCACGATGCTGCTGGGCGATCTGGGCGCCGATGTCCTGCTGATCGAGCCGCCGCCGGACAGTCGCGCGGGGCAGGCGCCGGGCATGGGAGATTCGGCGCACAACGCGCTCGCACGCAACAAGCGCAGCATCATCCTCAATCTGCGCGACGAGGAAGCGCGCAGCGTCTTCTACAAGCTCGCCGACTCGGCCGATGTTGTGCTGGAGGGGTTCCGGCCGGGAGTCGTGAAGCGCCTGGGTGTTGACTATGACACGCTCAAGGAGAAGAATCCGTGCCTGATCTACTGCTCGCTCTCCGGCTACGGGCAGACGGGCCCCTATTCGAACCTGGTCGGGCACGACATCAACTACATCTCCATTGGCGGGGCGCTGGGCATGATCGGCTGGCCCGACCAACCGCCCGCGATCCCGATGAACGTCATCGCCGATTTCGCCGGCGGCGGGCTCCACTCTGCGTACGCGATCCTGGCGGCGCTGCACGCGCGCGAGCGGACCGGTCGCGGGCAGTACATCGATTGTGCGATGTCGGACGGGGTGCTCTACCTGCTCGCGCAGTCGATCAGTGGCTACTTCGGGGGAGGGCGGGCGCCCGGGCCGGGGAACACCATCCTGAACGGATCAGCGCCTAACTACAACGTCTATCAGTGCAGTGATGGTGGGTGGATCAGCCTCGGTAGCCTTGAGCCGCACTTCTGGGCGAACCTGTGCAAGGCGACTGGTCGCGAGGACTTCGTCCCGCATCAGTACGACTCGGCCAAGCGCGACGAGATATTCGAGCACTTCCGCACTCAGTTCAAGACCAAGACACGCGATCAGTGGTTCGAGATTCTCAAGCAAACCGACATCTGCGCCGCGCCGGTCTACTCACTTGACGAGGCGCTGAACGACCCGCACAACCGCGCGCGCAGCATGGTGGTCGAGATTGACCATCCACAGGCGGGCAAGATCCAGCAAGTGGGCGTGGGTACCAAGCTCTCCGACACGCCGGGCTCAGTACGAACGCTCGCGCCGTCGCCCGGTCAGCACACCGACGAAGTGCTCGCGTCGCTCGACTTCGATGCCGAGGCCATCGCCTCGCTCCGTGAGCGCGGCGTCGTCGCGTAATCTACGTCTCGGCAACCGCGACGAGCTGGTCGCCGCTCGCATCGGCGCGTAACCAGAGCAGCAGCGCGATAGGTATTGTGACGCTCGCGACGCCTGCCGTTACGAGGAACGCAATCGGCAGTGATGACGAGTCCGCGATTGCGCCGAGCGATGGTACGAGCAGGGCGATCCAGAGGCTGACCAGCATCGTCCGCAAAGAGAGGATCGTCGCCCGATGGCTGCTCGGGATGCGCTGATTGAGGTAGTTCTCGGCCGTGGGCATCAGAAGATTGTTAATGAACGCCAGGATCGGGAAGGCAGCGAAGGCAAAGACTGCGTCCCACGTTCCCAGCAAGAGATAGCTGCCAAGCAGGATCGCCGGCGCGATGATGAACGCGCCCCGCGGGCCCATGACCGTTGTCACCCGATAGGCGACCAGCGCGCCGATGATGGCTGTAACCTGGGCGGGTGTGACGAGGAAGCCGATCAGTCTTAACTCGACGTCGTGCCCGGTGAGGAAGGGCTGCATGAAGAGGATCGGTCCAAACGTGCACGCGGTAACGAGCGACGATAACAGGAGCATCGTGCGTACGGCGGGCAGGCGGAGCGCCGTGGCGGCGCTTTCAAAGAGGAGGGCTCCGTAGCCGGGGCGGACCCCACCTTCGGGAAGCGGCGGCTCGCGCATCGTCAGCGCGACGAACACGGCGGGCGCTGCGATCGCCGCGCTCAGCAACACCGGAGTCGATAGGTCGGTCGCTGCGGCAATCGGTGCGCCGGCCAGGCCGCCCGCCAGTGCGCCGAGCGAGAAGAGCGCAGCCAGGCGCCCTGCCGACGCTTGGAAGTCGCGCTCTCGTCCCAGCTCCTTCAGGCTCTCGAAGAGCAACGCGTGCTCCGCGCCGGAGAGAAACGCCACGCCGAATCCCCATGCGCCATAGGAGAGCAAGATCACGGGGTAAGTCGTCGCCATGCCGAAGACGAAGACCGCCAGTGTGATGCAGCTGGCGCCTAGCACGAGCGAAACCTTGCGTCCGTGGCGGTCGGCTATGGCGCCGGTGGGCACCTCCGCGACGACCGCAGTTACCCAGAACACCGCTTCCAGGATGGTCACCTGCGTGAGCGAGAAGCCGCGCAGGTCTTGCAGGTAGATCACCCAGATCGACCACCAGAGCTGGAAGTTCATCAGGAAATGGAAGAAGTACAGTTTCCAGACGTTGGCCTGGTAGGTGCGCCGGTCTTCGGAAGTAAGCGCAGGCATCTGGGCTGGCTGCGAAGCGTCAGCCTAGTTGGCTGGCGAACATCGGTAGAGCTTGCTCACTGGCGCCGAGGTCAGTAACTGTAGTTGACGATTTCGGCTGGAACGTCGAAGAGGAAAAAGCCAGGGGCGAGCCAGGTATCTCTGCTCACAAGGAGGCCGAGGACGATCGCCCACACGGCGAAGCCGACGACGTTGGCTACCAGGACTCTCGCCGGGTCCGCCGTCGTTGTGCTTTGCACAGCGATGGTTGTCAGCCCAAAGAAGAACGCCAGCGAAGCGAGCCCGATGCCCAGGTCGACACCAGGGATGAACATCGCGACGGAGAGAGCGAGAGGAGCGGCGGCCATGCCCATGGTGCGCAGCATCTGCTGCCAGTCCGCGTCTTCTCGAAACACCTGCGACAGCACGACCCAGGTGATCAGCAGCCAGACGATCCATAGGGCAACCGAGAAGAGGCTGCCCAGGATGACCGACTGGAGGAACAGCTTGCCCGTGTCAGGGTAGTCCTGGATCACCCACCACAACCAGCCTCCGATGCCAGCGAGGAACGTCGATATGACAAGCACCGCGACCGCGGGTGCCGTCGCGGCTGGATCCTGGCGCACCTCGTCGAAGACGGAGGTATCGAGCCGGATCAGGCGTTGCATGCGCTCCACGAAGATACCGAGGTCCAGGCGGGGTTCCATTGGCATCATGACGCTACTCCCTTAGCTACCGCCGTTCGTCGGCTGGGTTGTGCGTAGTATATGCGTGACAGTTCGTCCGGTAAAGGTCAGAGCGGGCGCTTGGCGGGGACGCCGGGGCGTCGAGGGAATCGCAGTGGCGTAGGCAGCTCCTTGTCGACGAGGATGAGGTGCTGCGGCGGCTCGCTCAGGGGGAGCGGTTCTACAGCGCGCAATGCTCCCTTGAGCATTTCGAGGGCGACTCGCGCATCCTGGACCTCGGCTTCCGTTTCCTTGCCCTTGGGCGCGATCACGACGCCCCCCATGCGCAGGAAGGGTAGGGTGAGCTCGAGCAGGGTGCGGAGGGGTGCCAACGCCTTCGCTACGGCGAAGTCGTACTGGTCTCGGTGGCGGGGATCGCGGCCCGATTCCTCCGCCCGGCGCGCCATGACGGTAACCTCGGACATGCCGAGATCTGAAAGCAACGCCTCTAGGAACTCAACCTTGCGATGCTTCGCCTCGACAACGGTGAGGGTCAGGCTTGGCACGAGGATCTTGAGCGGGATACCCGGCACGCCGGTACCGCTGCCGACATCCACCAGCGACTTGTCCTCGAGCGAGAGGCCTTCCTGCGCGAGCACCGGCAGGATCGCGGCAGATTCGAGGAAGTGGCGGCGCTGAATTCCTTCGGAGTCGCGAACGGCCGTGAGGCTGACCCGTTGAGCCCAGTCAGTAAGCACCTCGTAGTAGCGTTGGAACTGTTGGAGCTGCGTTTCGGAAATGTCCAGGCCCAGCTCCTGCGCGCCGTCAGCCAGTATCTCCATCATGTGCGTTTCGAACTCCTCTATCCGAAGTATTCGCGAACCTGCCGCATCGAACGAGGCGCGTAACGACAAGCACTGGCCCGCGCCATAGGCACGGGAGTACAAATTCGCGGCGGGATGCGGGGTCTACCGTGCCCGTCAGCCAGCCATGCGTCGATACGCCGCCGACCTGACCGTTGGGACGCGCTACGCTACCGAGTAATCAGCGCAGGCGTCCCAGCTCCCTGATCAAGTTCGCTCGATGCGAGCGTTGTTCGCAACCTGTTAGCGGCGACTCGGTCCGCGCGGCGTTGGTGGCCGCACGAAGGCCAATCGCCCAGAACCAGAACCGATCTTACACAAGGGGCTGCTTACGCGCCAATGGGGTCGGCGGCGCTTCCGAAATGACGGTCTACGGCGGGCGTGTTACAATAGGGCGGTCGTCGGCTTTGCGGCTTTGACGGCCGAATTGCGGCCCCGTGGTGTAGTGGTCAAACACGCCGCCCTGTCAAGGCGGAGATCGGCGGTTCGAATCCGCTCGGGGTCGCCAGCAGCTACTCCAATTGCCGGGTCTATGATCCGGCAATTGCTATTTGCTCCGCGCGAAACATATCAGGAAGGCCGCCGATGACGGCGGCCTTCCGTGCTGGCATTTTCGTGCTTGTTACTTGTCGTCGCTCTTGAACGGTTCCTTCACGACGACCTTCACGCCGGCGATGGTGCCAGCGAGCGCGTCGCGCACCTGCTCGACAGCCGTCGAGCTGATGCCGCCGGCGGCCTTGAGCGCGCCGCTAGCGGCAGCTGACGCTGCGTCCTCGGCGCTGAGGCCTAGCTCCTTCGCGCCGACGACGGCGCCTTCGACGACGCCTTTTGCCGCGGCGGTCAAGTCACCGCCTACCGCAGCGGTCTCTTTGATCACCGCGCCGGAGGTGGTGCCGATCGTGTCGATCGCTTCACCGCCGATCTCCTTGGTGCCGCGGAGCACGCCGAGCATTGCACCCTTGGCCGTGCCGCCCAGATCGCCTCCGATTTCGGAAGCGCCCTGGATCGCGCCTCGCACCACTTCAGAGATCGCCGTTGTGAACGCCGTGCCAACCGCGCCCGTCCGCTGGATCGCGTTGATCAGGCTGCCGCTCACGGTTTCGATGACCGTATCTGTGATCTCGCCGACGCCGCGAACAGCGGAGACGACACCGTCCTTTACCGCGGTCACGATTCCCAATCTGTCTTCTGTGGTCATATGTCCTGCCTCTCTTCGACATTTCGCGTGAATCATGAGTATGGAAAACGAAATGCCAATGTTATGTGTACTTCACTGTACTGTACACACAGCATTTGATCAAGCTGACAAGCAGTACCGCGACGTTCGGCCGACGATCGAGGTGTACACTGGACGGAGCACGAGTATTCATAGCCCAGGAGGTGCACCCTTGCCTGAGCGAGACGCGGAACGACAATCTGACGCATCGGAAGAGCGCCCGGCATCTGTCATCGGGCGTACGCTGCAATACGGTGGCATTGGGATCATCGTACTGCTGGCCGTATTCCTGCTCCAGAATTTGCAGGAAGCCAGAGTGAATTTTCTCTGGTTCGAATGGACGGTGCGCATGGTGTGGGCATTGCTCGTCAGCGCCGTGTTCGGCGCGGTTGGTTCGGTCCTTACGTATCTCCTCGTCGCTCGGCGGCGCCGCCCGGAGCGTGGTAACTGAACTGCTAGTAGGTCGAGAAGTCACCCTCGCCGGTGCGCAGGTGATGCTGGTCGTTGAGGAGCCTGACGACGCGCCGCCCATCGCCCGCGGCGACGATGTTCACGGAGGTGTGGCCCGGCCGGAAGAACATGTCGTAGGGCGAGCCGATGATGTGGCCGATGTATGCGTTGATAACCCCACCGTGGCAGACGACCGCGATGCGTGCGCCGTCGTGCCGCGCGATGGTGGCTTCGACGGCGTTGATCGTCCGTTTGCGGAACTCAGCGCTCGATTCTGAGTAGGGGTAGACGTCCCAGCTGCGCTCGTTGAGCATCCGCAGGCGGACAGCCTCAAGTAACTCCTTGCCGATGAAGTCCAGAGGCTTTTCTGTTGGCGGGACGTCGCGGAAGACCTCGACTTCGCGCAGGTCATCGATAACCTGCGCTTCGCAACGATGATGGTGCGCGATAGCGTTCGCCGTTTCGTGCGCGCGCTTGAGGGGACTCGCGAAAATCGCGTCCAGGCGTACGGTCGAGAGCGCCTCGCCGATGAGGCGAGCCTGCTGCTTTCCGCGGTCGCTCAGTGGCGGGTTGATGAAGTCGCCGGCCGGGCCGTTCGGGTCGAAGGTCTGCTGGGCGTGGCGGATGAGCAGCACCTCGGTGACGTGCTCGGTGCCTGTTAGGAAGGCCCGGTCGAATGTGGAAGGTTGGTGGCCTTGCTGCGTCATCTCGTCTTCCTCTCGATGCAAGTCTATCGTATCGATTGCGAGGCGCAGCGGCTACCTGGCCATCGACAGAACAGGCGGGCCGCTGGTAGGTACTTAGGTGCATAGCGTTGACGGCGCATTGACGCTGATTAACGGCAGATAAATTCTCCATGATGCGAGGGCGACCAACAGGGCCCGCGCCCTCTGTCCAGCGGCGCTGCCGCGACGGCGGGCGGCTTGTTTCGGCAGTCCGCGTGGCCGACAATACGAGGTGCGTCTATCAGCGAGGCCCAACGACCATGACCGCTAGCGTTGCCGTTACGCGTTCCCGCTTCGAAGAAGCCACCCAGCTCTTCGAATGGACTGCCGATCACCTCAATTTGGAAGAAGAGGTCCGCCTCTTGCTGCGGCAGCCGTACCGCGAGCTGCATGTGCAGGTGCCGGTGCGGATGGAAGACGGCTCGCTCGAGGTGTTTCGGGGCTATCGCGTGCAGCACAACGGCGCGCGGGGGCCGTACAAGGGCGGTGTCCGCTACCACGCGGAGGCGGATCTGGACGAGGTGCGGATGCTGTCCATGCTCATGACGTGGAAGTGCGCGCTCGTCGACTTGCCGTTCGGCGGCGCGAAGGGCGGTGTCGCCTGCGATCCGGCCACCTTAAGCTCCGTGGAGCTCAATCGGCTCACCCGTGCCTACACGCAGAACATCTCGCACATCCTGGGCATCAACCGCGACATCCCGGCGCCCGACATGGGCACGAACGCGCAGGTGATGGCGTGGATGATGGACGCTTATGGCCAACGCTACGGCTACACGCCCGGCATCGTTACGGGGAAGCCGGTGGAGCTGGGCGGTTCATACGAGCGAGAGTCTGCGACGGGTCGCGGTGTAGTGCACACGCTGCTCAGCATCTGCGCCGACACCCGCCGTCCGCCGCAATCGACCACGGTGGCGATCCAGGGCTACGGGAACGTGGGATCGTGGACGGCGCGGCTCGCGGCGGAGGCGGGCTTTCGTATCGTTGCCGTGGGCGACATCTCGGGCGCAATCTACAACGGCTCCGGCATCGACATTCAGGCGCTCGACAAGCATCTCCAGGACGGGCCGATGACGAGCTTGCCCGGCTCCGATCAGATCTCGAACGAGGAGCTGCTCAGCCTTCCCTGTGACATCCTCATCCCCGCGGCCATCGATGACGTAATCACCGCCGACAACTGGCAGACTGTCCAGGCGCCGGTGATCATCGAGGCTGCCAACCACCCGCTGACGCTCAACGCCGATCTCGCGCTGGCCGATCGCGGCACGACGATCGTGCCGGACATCCTGGCGAACGCCGGCGGCGTGAGCGTGTCGTACTTCGAGTGGACGCAGAACATCCAGCAGTTTCGCTGGGACAAGGCGCGGGTGAACGCGGAGCTAGCGAAGATCATGAAGACCGCGTATCACTCCGTGAAGACGATGGCGGACGAGAAGAAGATATCGCTCCGTCATGCTGCGTACATGATCGCGGTGGAGCGCGTCGCCCGCGCGATACGTTTGCGCGGCTTCGTCTAGCGCTCGCTAGCGTTCGTGTGAGCGCCTACTCCTCGGGCGTTTCAGTCGCCTCCGGTGTCGCCGCCTCGTCCGGGTAGCGCAGCCAGTTACTGGATGACCAGCCGTACCCTTCCAGGAACCACCACTCGTGGTCGTCGATGTCGACGGGGCCTTGGGTGATCGTCGCCGCAGTGCCGTTTTCGAGACAGGCGGTAGACCCCGCCTGCAGCCCTGGCCGCTCGCGCGTCTGCAGGCACGAGTCGGTGCCGGCGACGACAATCGTGGCGCCGATCCGGAGCGGCCACGGGATGCCCGGCACGGGCGGGTCGCCGGGCTCACGCACCTCCAGATGCACGATGGACCACGTGTCGCCGGCGGGTTCGAGGATGATCAGGCGCGTGTAGGGTGAGAACGTTGGCCCAAGGGCGTAGGCGACGAGGCCGTCCTTGGTGCCGCGGTAGCGCGCGCACTGCTTAGCGATGTCGTTCGGGCGCTCCGCGTCGTCGCAGTTACGCACGAAGCCCTGCAACAGCCGCCGCTCCACATAGCGCTCCAGTGCTGCTTCTGCCGGGATGGCAGGCATCGCCGTGGCGTTGGGCGTTGTGTTAGTCGCTGTGCTGCTGTCGTCGCCGCCGCCGACGAGTCCACAGGCAAGGCTGAGCGTCGCTCCTGCGCAGAGGAGCAGCAACGCTCCCTCAATACTCAGCGTTGTTACCGTGCGACTCATCTCAGGCCTCGCTCAGCGGATCGAGTCGATCGCTGTGCTCTCGCTGCCAGCGAAGGAAGTCGTCATGCACCGCTCGCCCACCTGCGAGCGCGGTTGTCGAGGCGATCGCGACCGGGTGGCCGTCACGTTCGGTGATCGTACCGCCGGCCTCCTGCACGAGCAAGATTCCCGCCGCGATGTCCCAGGGGAAGAGCATGTTGTGGAGGAAGAGGTCGTAACGGCTGCAAGCGGCGTACGCCAAGCCGAGCGCAGCACTGCCCGGAATGCGCAGGCTTTGCATGCCGGGGAACAGCTCGTGCGCGAGGTGGAGCGTCGCCTTGCCGCGCTCGTCGTCGTAGCCGAGGTCGATGCCGAGCACTGATTGCTCCACCGTTGCCTTGTCGGATACGCGCGCCGGCCGGTCGTTCACCCACGCGCCCTGGCCACGCGCCGCGGCGAACGTCTCGCTGTGGTTAGGATCGTGCGTGACGGCGACGACGGGCGTGGCGTCGTGGCAGAGCGCGATGTTTATGCAGAAGAAGGGGATGCCGCTGACGAAGTTCTTCGTGCCATCCAGCGGGTCGACGACCCAGACCCAGCCGGCGGTGTCCGTTTCGGTCGCTGTCTCTTCGGAGAGGACCTTGTGGTGCGGGAACTCGCGCCGAAGCGTCTTGGTGATGTACGTCTCCAGCTCGAAGTCTGTCTCGGTAACCAGGTTGCCGCGGCCCTTTACGGCTACGTCCTGCGGTTGACGGAACTTGGTCAGCGCATGCTCGCCCGCCTCACGCGCACAGCGACGCGCGACCTCGAGCGCGGAGAGGCCGGACGCAGCCTGCGGGATGGCTGCCGACTGACTCATCCCTGTGAGGGTAGAAGGGCGGGCGTAATGGGTCAAGCGGAGTCACACGGTCAATGACTGGCGCGAACGGCTACTTGGGCTCGCTGATCGTCGACGTCACATGCGGTCAGGAGCGCTCATGCCCATCAGGGTGAGCGACGTCGCCAGCACGGACTTCGCCGCCGCGATCAGCTTCAGGCGGGCCTTCGAGAGATCGGCGTTGTCTTCGTCCACGACGCGACACTGCTCGTAAAAGTCGTGGAACGTCGCCGCGAGCTCCTGAGTGTAATGAGGCAGGTGATGCGGCTCAAGCGTACGGGCGATCGATTCGACGAGCTCCGGCAGCAGGAGCATCTTGCGGATCAGCGTGAGCTCCGTTGGGTGCGTGAGCAGCGCGGTGTCGCCTCCCTCGATGCCGCCGAACTGCTCTTGGGCGCGCGTCAGGATGCCGGCTATCCGCGCGTGCGCGTACTGGACATAGTAGACCGGGTTGTCCGAGCTCTGCTGTTTGGCGAGCTCGAGGTCGAAGTCGATCGGCGCGTCGGCGGAGCGCGACAGGAAGAAGAACAGGCAAGCGTCCTTGCCCACGTCGTCGAACACTTCGCGTAGCGTGATGATGTCACCGCTGCGTTTGGAGAGCTTGAGCACCTCATCGCCGCGGCGAAGCGTGACGAGCTGTCCGATAATGATCGCGAGGCGTTCGGGGTCGAGGCCCATCGCCTCCACCGCGAGCTGGAGCGGCCGCACGTGGCCCTGGTGATCGGCGCCCCAAATGTCGATCACGCGGTCAAAGTTGCGCGTGATGAACTTGCCATAGTGGTAGCCGATATCGGTGGCGAGATATGTAGGCGCGCCGTTCGAGCGCACGAGCACCTCGTCCTTGTCCGCGCCGACTTGGCTAGTGGCGAACCAGACCGCGCCCTCGCGCTCGATAACGAGGCCCTTCTCGCGCAGTAGATCCATCGCTTTGTCGTACAGGCCTTCCTCATACACTGCTCGCTCTAAGTACCAGCTGTCGTAGTGCACGCCCAGATCGGTGAGATCGCGCCGGATCCATTCCATCACCTGCTCCATGCCGAAACGCGTGAGCTCGACGGGAGCGTCTTTGCCGTCTGGCCGGAGCATGCCGTCACCGAAGCTATTGCGCGCTTGCTCTGCTAGTTCGATCATGTACTCACCGACATAGCCATCTTCTGGGATAGGCGCGTCGCGGCCGAAGAGTTGTTGATAGCGCGCATGCAGCGTGCGTCCGAAGACGTCGACCTGTGCCCCAGCGTCGTTGAAGTAGTATTCTGTCTCGACCTTGTAATCCGCGGCAGCGAGCACACGCGCGAGCGCGCTGCCCATGGCCGCCCAGCGTCCGTTGCCGGCGTGCAGGGGACCGGTGGGGTTGGCGCTGACAAACTCGACTTGCACCCGTTGGCCCTGTCCGACGGGTACGTTTGCGAACGCTGGACCGGCGTCGAGAATTGCGTTTACTTGCTGCGCGAGCCAGCGCGGCTCAAGATGGAAGTTGACGAAGCCCGGCGGTACCACCTCGACGCGCTCGACGGCATCCGAGGCGGGGACGTGACGGGCGAGCACATGGCCAAGGTCCAGCGGCTTGGCGCGGGCGGCGCGGGCGAGCCGCAACGGCAGGCTGGTGGCGTAATCGCCGTGCTCCGGGCGCTGCGGCCGTTCGATAACGATGTCAGGCAGCGGGACAGCGGGCAGGTCGCCGGCCTGTTTGGCCCGCTCGACGGCCTGTTCGACCAGACTGGCGATCTCGTCCTTGATCACGATCGTTCGAAGGGGAACTCGCCGTGCTGGGCGAGCGCAACGAGCTTGTCTACCGCGCGACGGGCCTCATCCACGACCTCGGGCGGGTAGCCGAACCGCTCGCTGTGCTCGATGAATTCATCCTCGTCCAGTACCTCGGTCTCGCCATCGCAGGAGACACGGACGTCGAGATCCAAGTCGACATAATGCACGTTCGCACCGTCGTACTGGGCCGGGGTAGCCACGTTGCAGTACCAGCCGTCCAGGCCGCCGCCGTGGGGCTTTTCGCGGCGCATCACGTTGTACCAGCGGTCGACCCAGAAGTGGTTGCGCGTGTCGTACGGGTTCGTCCACGGGCCCTTCCACGTCTGCAGCTCCTGTCCGGCGAAGTTGGAGGTGACCAACAGCGAGCCCTTCTCCAGCACGAACCACGAATCGAACTCCCAGTGCGGCGAGCCGTCGTACTTCGTCGAACGTACGTGGATGGGACGACTGATCACGTCGCCAGTGTACTCCGCCGGCAGTCGATACAACAGCGCTACTGGAGGCCGGGGCCCTGCAGCTCGTCCACGGTGTCTGCACGCTGGAGGAAGTTGAACCACTTACCGTCGATCTCAAGCGAGCGTGCTTCGTACCGCTCCCACAGGCGCGGATCCGTGAGCAGTTTGTTTCGGCCCTCGACAGGTGAGGGTATGCTGAACAGACGTTGCAGTTGCTCTTTCGTGAGCGGCCCTTGGTCCGCGTCGTTCACGACGATGATCTCCGGTCGCACGTCTTTGAGGACATAGTCGATATTGTACTTCTCGTGCCCGAGCAGTCCTTCGCCCAAGTTTGGCACGTCGGTGTGGGCGATGGTGACATCGTTCAGTCCGAGCAGATCCAGAAAGTCACGGTCGTTTCCGTAGTACGAAATGGCGCCGATAGCATACGCGGCGATGGTGTAGTCAGCGGGCGTATGCTCATTAAGCCATGTGCCGAGGAGACGCCGTTCTACGTCCGCATCACGGCCGCGCGGGAGAGCGGGATTGTGGGAGTGCGGCAGGAGCGACAGCCCAGCGAGGCTAAGCGCTACGGTCGCAACGAGCGCGACTTGCAACGGCTCAAGCGCAGCGCGTTTGAGCAACACGGCGAAGCCGGCCAGGCCACCCAAGAACAGTAACGGGAGCATCGGCACCACGAAGCGCCCGTGGCCAAAGTCATCACCGCCTTCAAAGACGATGCCTGCCAGCATCGCCGCGGTGAGCGCGATCATGTAGGCGGCATCGTGCCGCAGGCGCAGCCTGCCCAGGAGAACGGCCATGCCTGCGAACATCGCAATCAGGTGGTAGTTGAGGCCAGACGTTGTGATGTAGCCAAGGCCGCGGCTAAAGATGCTTAGACTCGGCTCCGACTTTGCGTAGTAGGTATTCGGAAGCAAGTAGTCGTAGTAGCTGTAGCGCCACAGAAAATACGAACCGTACAGCATGAGAGCCATACCGCCCCACAGAGCTGCCCTTTGTAGCGCTCGCTTTCGATTCTCGGTCTGGAGCGCTTCTGCGA
>JBAROU010000053.1:0-35935 GCA_049642385.1 Dehalococcoidia bacterium
GACATCCCGTCGATGCGCTACGGCTCCCGCTGCTGGGTCGAGGACCTCGTCGTCGACAAGTCGCAGCGCAGCCGCGGCGTGGGCGCTCTGCTGCTCGCCGCCGCGACAGACTGGGCGCGCGCCCACGGCTGCTCCCACCTTGAGCTCGACTCCGGCATGGGTCGCACAGACGCCCACCGCTTCTACCTCGCGCAGGGCATGACCCAGAGCCTCTCCTTCTCCCGCCAGATCGAACGATAGGGGCGGTCTCAGACCTGCCCCTACACCCGCCGCACCTGCGACAACGTTGTTCCCCGCGCACCCAGCCCCTTTGCGCTGTTCCGCCCCTCAGTTACGATAGCCTTAGGAAAGCCAACGAGGCGTTGCATGCGAAAAACGAAGGGCGCACCAAACAATCAAACAGAACGCACGAAAACGACGTTTACCGAATCTGGGTGATCCAAAGTCGATGAGCACAATCAAACCAGATGACCGTACCGTCCTCGATGACGTGCTCGCGCAGCTCTCCGTACGCCACGGCGCGCTCGGGGCCAACCTCGTCCAGTTCGCGGCGCTGCTCAAGGCCGCCGAGCTGGAGAACACCACCATGCAGCTCCTCGGCGCGGCCCGGAGCCTCGCCGCCATCGACGTGCTCGCGCGCGATGACATGCGCCAGGCGCTCGCGGCGAATCTGGTCACCCGCATGGAGGACCGCCAGGTCTTCGACGTGCTGTTCGGCCGCTTCTGGCGCCTCCCCCGAGACGAGGACGAAGGCCCGCCTCGGCCGGAGCCGGATCGCCTCTCCGGCGGCGACGTCCGGCTCGGCGCGGCGCAGGCCGTCGCTGCGGCGTACACGCAAGGCGAAGGCACATCGCGCGCCCCGGCCGACACGCCGCCGCGTAGCTACAGCGGCGAAGACGCGCTGCTCCAGAAGGACTTCGCCACCTTCCGCGATGACGAAGTGCGCGAAGCGCGTCGCTACCTGCGCCGTCTCGCGCCCAAGCTCGCCACCGCCACATCCCGACGGCGACGCCCGGCGCGTCGCGGCGCCGAGCTCGACCTGCGTCGCAGCCTGCGCTCGGCCGCGCGCCACGACGGTGAGGTGATGCAATTGTTGCGTCGCCGGCGTAGAGTGCGCCGCCTCAACCTCGTGCTGCTCTGCGACGTGAGCGGATCGATGGACGTGTACGCGCGCTTCCTGGCGCAGTTCCTCTACGGCCTCCAGACGGAGCTGCGCGGCGTTAGCACCTTCGTCTTCAGCACGCGCCTGTTCGAGGTGACGCCGATGCTGCGCGCGCGCTCGTTCGATGACGCGCTCGCGCACGTCGCGCGCGGCGTTGACGGCTGGTCAGGCGGCACGCGCATCGGCGAATGTCTGGCCGATTTCAACCGCCGCTACGCGAAGGAACGCCTCGGGCCGCGCACGGTCGTAGTTGTGATCAGCGACGGTTGGGACCGCGGCGACGTGGCCCAGCTGGCGCGCGAGATGCAGGTGCTCAAGCGTCGCTGCTACCGGCTGCTCTGGCTGAACCCGCTCCTAGGCGCCTCCGACTACCGACCGGTCGCGCAGGGGATGGCAGCGGCGCTCCCCCACGTCGATGAGTTCCTGCCCGTGCATAGCCTGGAGAGCCTGGCGCGCGTGGGCCGAACCCTGATCCGCCTAGCCCGAGGCTAGCTCCCGGCTCTGGCTTGCTTGTTCCATATCTGGCCCGTGATACAATGCGCGCCGAGACGTCCCCTCACTCAAACCCATGGAAGAACAGCAAGGCCCGTTCGACCGCATTCTGGAGTCCGAACCGCCCGAGCAGCGCGATCGGGTCGCGGTCGCGATCGTTGGCGCGGCGATCCTGCTCGGCCTGATCCTGCTCGCCCTCGTCCTGCCGCCGATCTCGATTCTCGATGATGGTGGTGACGCCAGCACGACGGGCGGGGGCCGCATCGCGACTACGAAGCTCGACGAGCTGCCGGCGCCGCCTGCTGGCTACGCCGCGGTGAGCGGGTTCCTCGATCTCTCGGAAGGGCAGCCCAGCGAGTCCATCACCGTCAGCCTCTCGACCACTGTCGGTGACGGCGACCCGCTGGTCTTCTTCACGTACGCGGATGGGAAGTGGCGTCAGGTAGGCAATGGTGTCGCGGTGGCCGGCGGCACGGCCGCAAGCGCCGACCTGAAGTCGCTGCCGGACAACGTCGCGGTGTTCTCCGCGCGGGAGCAAGCGCGTGCCGTGCTGGGATCGCTGCCGCTGGGCGCCCAGCTCGACGAGCGCGCTACCAACGTCCTGACCACACTCAACCCCGCGGGCCTGGTGCCCGCGGCTGATGGCTCAGTCGCGGGGACGGTACCGCAGAACGCCGCGAACGGTTCTACTCCCATCGTGCCCAGCGTCCGCGCCGTTCAAGCGAACGACGCGGACGCGGTGAACAGGATCCTGGGCTCGGAGGCGCTGCGCACGGCGCACGTGGAAGCGCTGCTCTTGGTCGCGCGCAACGGCAACTTCGCTGGCCTCGATATCGACTACCGCGCGATTGATCCTTCGCTCGCCGATGCGTTCGTCGTGTTCGTCCGCGCGCTTTCGGCCGGGCTTCGCTCTGAGCAGCGCACCCTAACGTTGACGTTGCCGCTACCTGTGCGCGACGGCGCCTCCTGGAATACACATGGCTATGATTGGGAGGTGCTGGCGCCGCTCACAG
Source organism: Dehalococcoidia bacterium (assembly GCA_049642385.1). Taxonomy (GTDB): domain Bacteria; phylum Chloroflexota; class Dehalococcoidia; order DSTF01; family RBG-16-68-14; genus JBAROU01. The sequence continues at coordinate 2,668 of JBAROU010000053.1, forward strand.
ACACGTTCAAGCTGGCGCCGGAAGCAAATCCCGAGCAGTACTTTGCTCGCACACAGGACGCGATCGAGTACCTCGTGCCGCGCGTCGGCAGCGAGAAGCTCGTGCTTGGTGTGGGGCCGCGCAGCCATGAGCGCAGCGTCGATGGGCTGCGCGCGCTGACGCTCAGCGAGGCGCTGGCGCTCGCAAGCACGCCCACGCTCGAGGGCAGCGGGCCGGTCGCGCCGGCTGCGTCGGTGGGTGTAGTTGGGCAGAACCTCGCGGCGGAGATGGGCGGCAGCGGGCTGCATTGGGATGATGCGGCGCGCGCGCTCGCCTTCACCTACACCGGCGCGGGCGGCAACCGCACCGTGTGGATCGCGAACCGCTTCAGCGAGGCGTTCAAGCTTGATCTCGCCGCCCGCTATCAGCTCGGCGGTGTGTACGTAGACAACGTGTCGCGCGGCGCCGGCGACGCGAACATCTGGCCCGTGGTGCGGAACTACGCGCAGACCGGCGCGGTCGCCCTCGTCAAGCCGAACGGCCAGCTACTCCAGCCGCACTGGACGGCTTCTGCCGGGACGTTCGATAGCGAAACCGGCGCCTCGGTGACCTGGCACGCGCCCAATGCGGCGGGCGCGCAGACGCTCACGCTCGTCGTGAGCGACGGTGTGGTGCGCATGGGGCAGGAGCTTCAGGTGACGGTGGAGGCGCCCGCCGGCGCGGTCGCGCGGTAGCGCCCGTGCGCGTGATCGGTGGTACGGCGCGCGGCCGCCAGCTCAAGCGTCCCGGCGCGAATGTTCGCCCGACGTCCGACCTGGTGCGCGGTGCGATCTTCGACGTACTGGCGGCGCACGAGATCGACGATGCGAGCGTGCTCGACCTCTATGCCGGCAGCGGCGCGCTGGGCATCGAGGCGCTGAGCCGCGGTGCCGGCCGGTGCGATTTCGTGGAGCATGATGCGAAGAACATGATGCTGATCAGGGAGAATCTTATGCTGACCGGGCTACAAGAGAGAGCTCGCACCCACACGATGACCGCGGCGCAGGCGGCGGCGCGACTCACGGGGCCATATTCGCTCGTTCTGGCCGATCCGCCGTACGATGACGAGGCGGCGCTGGGTGAGATGGCCCTGGCCGCGACATCAAGGCTCGTTGGCAAAGACACCACGGTCGTGCTAGAACACAGCAGCCGGCGCGAACCGCCAGCCCTGGGTAAACTGCGCCTCGCTTGGACGCGCCGCTACGGCGATACGCAGGTATCGATCTATCACCCGAAAGATGCGACAATGAGCGCCCCGCCTGGGCCAGGCAAGTGATGAGTAAAGGGAGGGTCCGTTGACTGTTGCGGTGTATCCCGGGCGCTTCGATCCCGTCACGAACGGCCACGTCGACATCGTCCGTCGCGCGGCTGGTATCTTCGACCGCCTCGTCGTTGCAGTCATCGATGCTTCTAGCGCCAGCACGCTGTTCCCAACGGAGGAGCGCGTTGCAATGTTCACGAAGGCGGCGGCAGACGTGCCCAACGTCACGGTGAAGCCGTACCGAGGTCTGACCGTGGAGTTCGCCCGGCAAGAGTCGGCGAATGTCATCGTGCGCGGCATTCGTGCGGTGACGGACTTCGAGGCGGAGTTCGATATGGCGCTGATGAACACTCAGATGGCGCCGGAGATCGAGTCCGTGTACCTGATGACCAGCTTGGAACACCTGTTCATTAGCGGCTCGCGCATTCGCGAAGTGGCCAGTTTGGGGTATGATGTGACCAACCTCGTACCCTCTCACGTCGCCGAGGCGCTGCGAGCCAAGTTCAAATGATCGTCTCGAAAGGAGCGCCCGCCATCGACTTGCTCCATCTGATCGACCGTCTTGAAGAGGTCGTTGGAGAGGCGCGCCGCTTGCCGATCGGTACCGGCGTTGTAGTCGATCGTCGCCGGCTGCTTGATCTCGTCGATCAGCTGCGTTCGGCAGTGCCTGCGGAGGTGCGTGAGGCGCAGGATATCCTCAACCAGAAGCGAGACGTGCTCCAGCAGACGGACGAAGAGGCGGCGCTCCGCCTTGCGCGCGCGGACGAAGAGGTCGAGCGGCGCGTAGGCGATTCGGAAATCACCAGGTCCGCCGAGATGCGCGCCGAGCAGATCATTGCGCAGGCGCAGGCGGAAGCCGAGCGGTTGCTTGAAGAGGCGCAGAAGCAGGCGGACGCCAAGCGCGACGAAGGCGAGCGCCTCGCCAGTGAGCAGATGGACGAGGCGGACCGCTACGCGCTCGAAATGCTACGCAAACTCGAGCAACAGCTGGACGCGTTCATGGGCAGCGTTCGCTCCGGCATCGATACGCTCGAGCAGCGACCGCCGGTGGACGGGGTTCGCAGCGACGCTAGTCGCAGCTAACTGCTACGGACCACCGTGCGCGTGTAGAAACTTCAGGATCAGCTCTTGGATCGCCTCGGAGTGCTCGTTCGTCGGGTCGAAGAGCGCTGTGCCGTGGGCGTTCCCTAAGTAGAGCTTCGACTCCACGCTACTACCGCCCGCATCCAGCAGCTCGTCGAAGCGCAGCGACGGCGCGTCGCCTTCGCTCGCGATGAGGAGCGCCGGGGCCTGAACATCTGGCAACGCTGCGAGCGCCTTCTGATCCTCGAACTCTGCGGGTGGTGAAACGGCGACGACGCCTGCTACGTCTGCCTCGGCCGCGACGACGAGTGAGGTTGTCGCACCCATGCTCGCCCCTACGAGGAACACCGTATCGAGCCCGCGGTCGACCTGCATGAAGCGCACCGCCTCGCGCAGGTCGTCGTCCAGCTTCGCGTAGTCTACTTCGCCTTGGGAGGCGCCGTAGCCCCGGAAGTCGAACGTGAGGGCTGCGTAGCCTTCGTCGGCGAGGCGCTGGGCGAATGGGTACCACGCCGTTTGGTCATTCGGCCGCATATGGCTCAGGATCACGCCGACCGTATTGCTTCTGCCGAAGAGATGCCCGTCCAGGATCAGCTCCTCGTCGACGATGACGATGCTGACGTGCTCGCTGTCGTCTGGTGGTGGGGTGACGTCCCCTGCAATACTCGTGCCGCTGGCTTGGGGAGTGCCGGACGTCCCGCCGGCGTCGCTACAGGCAGCAAACGACAAAGCGGCTGCGACGAGCAGCGCTAGGGCGATCAGTACGTTACGAGCGTGCCGTGCGGATGTTGGCATATAGAGGGATCATGGCCGAGCGTTCGCCGCAAGTCAAGAACGCGCTGAATGGTCAGTCTCCAGGGCCGCGGCCTTCGTCTTCGTCGTCCTTCGGGCCGTTGTCGCCCAGCAGGCTCCGGAAGCGAGGCGGTTGCGGTCGCCGCCCGGAGAGGTACTCAGAAAGCGGCCGCATCTCCAGGATCACGAAGACGAGCGGGGTTGCGACGAGCGCCAGGAGATACAGCTCCAGTCCGATCGAAACACCGATAGCGGCAACTGCCCAGACGGTCGCCGCGGTGGTGATTCCCCGCACGTTGCTGCCGTCGCGAAAAATGATTCCCGCGCCCAGAAAGCCGATGCCGGTGACGATGTTGGCGACGATGCGGTCGCTGCCATACGTGTCGTTCACGGCAGTGAACAGCAGCGCCCCTGCGGCGACGAGCGCCATAGTACGCAGACCAGCCACGTACTGATGGCGGTCTCGCTGCCAGCCGATGAGGCCGCCGCAGAAGGCGGCCAACAGCAGCTTCCCGACAAACTCTGCCTGTTCGCTTGCACTCATATCGTGAATTCGAGCGTGGAACGAAGACTACCGGCGACATTGTAGCACCGCAGCGCCCGCCTCGTGCGTTCCCCCGGTAGCAGAACGCCTCTCCGTGTCGGAGAGGCGATTGAGACCGTTTAGGTGGTGGAGCTGGAGGGATTCGAACCCTCTACCTTTTGTCTGCCAGACAAACGCTCTCCCAATTGAGCTACAGCCCCACGGTGCGCCCTCATGCTAGCAAGCGCTCGAAAACGGTAGCAAGGCGAGTCGCTGTCCTCCTTCCGCCGTGTGCTATCATACAACGTGGGAGTACTCCCATGCAGGCGACGCGAAAGCAGATTCTCGATCACCTCCGCCAACACGGTCGGGCGACGATACGGGAGCTTGGCGAAGAGCTCGGTCTCACGTCGACGGGCATCCGCCAGCATCTGACGATCTTGGAACGAGAGGAATACGTCGAGGCGAATGAAGAGCGAGGGCAGGTTGGAAGACCCGCCCTCGTATATCGTCTGTCGCAGCAAGGCGATGCGCTTTACCCAAAGACCTACGACCAGCTCGCCAACATCCTGCTCGAAGAGGTGCGCGAGGTCGCGGGTGGCCAGGTGCTACAAACGCTGCTCCGGCGCGTCGCTACCCGCTTCGCGGAGCCGTACCACGCTCGCGTACAGGCGCTGCCCCTCGAAGAGCGCGTCTTCGAAGCCGCCCGCATCATCTCCGAGCGTGGCTGCGCGGCGGACGTCGAGCGGGACAAGGACGGCTGGCTGATCAAGCAGTACTCCTGCCCGATGCCGAACGTCGCGCGCCAGAACAGCTGCGTATGCGCGCTGGACGTCGAGTTCGTGCGTCAGCTCGTCGGCACGGACGCGCGCCTCACGACGAGTCTCCTACGTGACGACCCCGCGTGCACATTTCGCGTCCGCGATGACAACGTCACCCCAGCGCTGACGTCAGCTCGTCCAGGCGTCTAGCGCCAACCCCAGCGCCCACAGCAGCCCGAAGATCAGATGCATCCCCACCGTGCCCAGCAGCACGCGGTTGAGCGATCGCGCGCTCTTGCTGTCGGCCAGGGTGAGGAGCACTCGCAACGCCACCGGCGCAGACGCGAAGACGATCAGCGCTGTGAGCGGGGCGACCTTCGTCACAACCAGCACCCCTGCGATCACGTACGCGCCCACGATCAGCGCGACGTGCTCGTAGTCCGCCGCGGGACGTCCGATCAGCGAAGCGATGGTGCGCTTGCCGTGCGTGCGGTCGTCTTCGATGTCGCGCAGGTTGTTCGCCTGCAGGATGGCGGAGACCAGCAGCCCGATCGGTAGCGATACGAGAAAAGCGTCCCACGCCCACGCTTCCGTTTGCACGTACGCCGCGCCCATCACGATCGCGACGCCCATGAACACGAACGTGGTTATCTCACCCAAGCCGCGATACGCCAGCTTGAACGGCGGCGCGGTGTAGGCGAATCCCGCAAGCAGGCTGAGCACGCCGACCGCCAGGATCGGCCAGCCGACGAAGGCGACGATGACGATGCCCAGCGCCGCCCCCACAGCGAAGGCGGCGACCCCGCCCACGAGCACGGCGGTCGGCGAGAGGAGCCCCCGCTGGATCACCCCGCTCGGCCCGAGCGAGTCCGCGGAGTCCACCCCCAGGACGTGGTCGAAGTGGTCGTTCACCAGGTTTGTGCCGGCCTGGAACGCCATCGAGCCCAGGAGCGCCAGCACGAATAAGCCTGGCCGGAACGCCTGGTCCGCAACGAGAGCGGTGCCGACCAGCAGCGGAACCACGGCGGCCGTGAGCGACGCCGGTCGGGCGGCGAGCAGCCAGATACGGAGCGTTGCAGGCATCACGAGCCATCGTAGGGGGGGCACGCGGGGTGATCAAGCGTCGGTCGAGCCAGCGTGCGGTATACTGCCGCAGAGACACGCGTGAAGTACCTCGACGCACTCCGCTTCCTCCAGCGGCGAGACGATTGGGAGCGTACCGGCTCCTCGGACGACGCCAGCCGTTGGGACCTTCGACGCATGCATTCGTTGCTCGCTCGCCTGGGCGACCCGCACCTCGAACGCGGCACGGTCCATGTCGCCGGCAGCAAAGGCAAGGGCAGCACCTCGACGATGATCGACGCGGGGCTGCGCGCCGCGGGCTGCTCCACCGGGCTGCACACCAAGCCCCACCTCCATCGCTTCGTCGAGCGCATCGTTATCGACGGCGAGCCTGTGTCGGCGGACGACTTCGGCCGCCTCATGGGCGAGCTGGCCCCGCATATCGAAGCGGAAGACTCGGCTGGCGCGTACGGCGCCGTGAGCACCTTTGAAGCGCTCGTGGCGTTGACGTTCCTCGCGTTTCGCGAGCGGGGGGTCGCGTGGCAGGTGCTCGAGGTGGGCCTCGGCGGCCGGCTGGACGCGACGAACGTGTTCGAAACCAAGGAAGTCTCTGTCATCACGCCGATCGGCCTGGAGCACACCGCGATCTTAGGCGATACCGTCGTTCTGATCGCGGAAGAGAAGGCCGCGATCATCACGCCCGGCTCCACCGTGATCATGGCCCCCCAGCGTGAGTCCGCGGCCGATGTAATCCGACGTGTCGCCGCCGAGCGCGCAGCGACGCTCATCGAAGTGGCGCAGGCATGCGCGCTGCGCCGTACCGGCGGTTCGGCCGACGGTCAAGACTTCGTGCTGCGCACGCCGAATGCAACGTATCGATTGCGCCTGCCACTCCTCGGCGCGCACCAGCTCAGCAACGCTGCGACAGCGGTGCTCGCCCTCGAGGCGCTCGCGGCGCATGGCGTAGCGATTGACGAGGCGGTGCTGCGTAAGGGACTCGAGAAGGTGAAACTACCCGGCCGCATCGAAGTGTTGCGCCGGCGCCCGCTGGTCGTCGCCGACGGTGCGCACAACCGCGACTCCGCCCGCGCGCTCGTCCGCGCTCTGCACGAGGACTTCGCGCGCTCCGATGCGCTGTTCGTTGTCGGCTGTTCGAGCGACAAAGACATCGCGTCGATAGCAGAGGAGCTCGCGCCGGCCGCGACGCACGTGATCGCGGCACGCTCCCGCCATCCGCGCGCGGTGGAATCGCGCGAGGTAGCGCGGGCGTTCGCCGGCCACGGCGTGCCTGTGACCGCTGAGAATTCGGTCGGCGCGGCGCTCGACAGCGCGCTGGCGCAGGCGGGAGCGAACGACGCGATCGTCGCCTGCGGCTCGCTCTTCGTCGCCGCGGAAGCACGGGAGCACGTCCTCGGCGTGGCCTATGATCCGCCGCTGGCGTCGGCGTCGTCCGGCGCGCGCCAGCGCGAAAGCGAGGTAAACGCATGAACAACGGAACGAACGGTCGGCGCGCCGTGATTACCGGCATGGGCGCCGTGACGCCGCTGGGCCTGAACGTCGATGACTTCTGGCAGGCGCTGGTCGAAGGGAAATCCGGGATTGGCTGGATCACCATCGTGGACCCGGCGGGCTACCCGGTTAAGATCGACGGTGAAGTGCGCGACTTCGAGCCCGAGCAGTACCTCGATCGCAAGGAGGCGCGGCGCATGGCGCGCTTCTCCCAGTTCGCCGTCGTTGCTGCGCAACAGGCCTACGACGACGCCGGTCTGACCGCAGGCGTAGTCGATCCGGAGCGGATGGGTGTTGCCCTGGGCAACGGCTACGGCGGCCTGCCGAATACAGATGAGGCCGTCCGCACGATCGTCAAGAAGGGCGGCATGCGCGTCGACCCGTTCTTCATGCTCAAAACGCTGCCCAATATGGCGGCGTCGCACGTCACGCTGCGCCTCCAGGCCAAGGGCCCGAGCACCACCGTGACCACCGCCTGCGCCGCCGCCACGCAGGCGATGGGCGCTGCGGTCGAATCGATTCGCAAAGGCGATGTAGACGTGATGCTCGCCGGTGGGACGGAATCCGGCATGTGCGAGCTGGGCCTCGCGTCGTTCAGCGTGATGAAGGTACTTTCGACGCGCGACGACGAACCAACGAAAGCCAGCCGCCCATTCGATGCGAAACGAGACGGCTTCGTCTCGTCTGAAGGGGCGGCGGTATTCGTGATCGAGAGCCTGGAGCACGCGCAAGCGCGTGGCGTACCGATCCTGGGCGAGATCATCGGCCACGCGGCCTCAGCCGACGCCTACCACATGGTCGCGCCCTGCGCGGACGGCGAGGGCGCCGCCCGCTGCATGCGCTGGGCGCTCCAGGACGCCGGCATCCAACCCGAGGAGATCGACTACATCAACGCCCACGGCACCTCGACGCCGCTGAATGACGCTTCGGAGACCGCGGCGATCAAGGTTGCACTCGGCGAGCACGCCTACCAGGTGCCGATCAGCTCCACGAAGTCGATGATCGGCCACACGCTGGGCGCGTCGGGCGCGCTGGAATCAGTCGCGTGCGTGAAGACGCTCCAGACCGGCATCATCCACCCCACGATCAATTACGAGTACCCCGACCCGGACTGCGACCTGGATTACGTGCCGAATGAGTCGCGCAAGGCCGACGTGAGCGTGATCCTGAAGAACAGCTTCGGTTTTGGGGGGCAGAACGCCTGTCTGGTGTTCCGCCGGTTCGAAGGGTAAGCGCGTGCGCGTCTTCGTCACCGGCGGCGCGGGTTTCATCGGGTCTCACATCACCCGCGTCCTGCTCGAACAAGGCCACGACGTCACCGTGTTCGACAACCTCTCGCGCGGACGGCGCGAGCTTGTGCCGGAAGGCGCGGCGTTCGTTCACGCGGACCTCGCCGACGAGGTGGCGATGACCGAGGCATTGCGTGGCCACGACGCCGTGATCCACCTCGCTGGCTCGCTCGAGGTGGGTGTTTCGGTTGAGCAACCCGTGCCGTTCACGGAGAACAACGTGGTGAACTCAGTCCGCCTGTTTGAATCGATGCGCCGCGCCGGCGTCGCCAAGATCATCTTCTCCTCGTCTGCAACAGTGTACGGCCTGCCCAAGCGCCTGCCGCTGCGCGAAGATGACCTGCTCGGCATGCAGGCGAACCCGTACGGCGCGTCGAAGGTCGCTGTAGAGACGTACCTGGGCGTCTACCACAAGCTTTATAACTTCGATTGTGTATGCCTGCGCTACTTCAACCCCTACGGCCCCAACGAGCTGTGCGATCCCGAGACCCACGCCGTGCCGAACATCGTGCGGGCGTCGTTGGAGCGGCGCGCGATCCCCCTCTATTGGCGCGGCGAGCAGGTACGTGACTTCATTTACGTTGAGGACCTCGCGCGCGCGCACGTTGCGCCGCTGGAAGTACACGGCTTCGAGGTGTTCAACGTTGGCACCGAGGTGGGCACGAAGGTGATCGACGTGATCGATACGGTATCGCGCATCTTGGGGTACGACGTGCCGATCGACCACCTCGGCGAGCGCGCGGGTGACGTGCCCGGGCTCTACGCATCGTGTGAGAAGATCGCGTCAACGCTTGGCTGGAAGGCGCAGGTGGATCTCGAAGAGGGCCTCCGCCGCACGATCGAACACTATCGCGAGCGGTTGGGGATCACCACGTAACGGCTACTCCGCCAGCGCCATCACTAGCATAGCTCCAGATCGAGAGTGGCGTCGTGATCCTTCGCGTACGCCTCCATTTCGGAGCAGGCGGTGCGCGCGTGGTTGTTGGCTTCAGTCACGGCGGTACTTCCAGCGACCAGCGTCTGCACCTCTGTTAGTTCCTTCACATTGGGGTGATCCTGCGCCACCTTGCTGATCGCAAGGGCGCCGTCATCAAGCGCAGTGTAGAGCGCGCGGTGCGTGTCAGCGAGATCGTCCGGTGGCACGATGTCGCGCAGCTTCGATGACGTGTCTGAAAGGACGATAGACCAGGCGAGGAAGGCGTCGTGCGCGTTCTGGACGGTACGGTCTTCTGTACGGCTATCAAGGTCGTTGACGAGCAAGCGCACTTGCCGGAAATACTCCTTCAGGTTGGCGTCGTTTGCCTTGCTGTCTACGCCACCACCGCAGGCCGCTATAGCGGCGGCGGCAACACCGGTGATGAGGACCATGGCGAATAGGGCGGCTAGCTTCTTCATGAGATGTCGTCGTCCACCTTAACGTCCAGACTGTCAGACAGTATACACACGCTCGCTCGGGCCGCGTAGCAGGAGCGCCGTCGAACCGTCCGGCCGCCAGAAAGGGCCGATCAGGTTCTCCCGCGAGCCGCTCGCGATCTGCTCGACGCGTTCGTCGCCGGTGAAGCGCAAGAGCGTGCCGCCCTCGCCGCAGAGCAGGGCGTAGTCTCCGCCCGGGTGCCATGCCGCGCCCAGCAGCGCGCCCGACGCCTCGACGAGGCGCGAGCTGAGGCCGCTGCCGTCGTACGTGAGCAGCTTGTTCGATGAAGGGCCGCGCTCTCCTTCGTACGCGTAGCCAGCGATGAGGGCGCGCCGGCCGGACGGGTGCCAGTCGACGGCGACGAAGTCGTCCTCGTCGTCCGTGGCGAACAGCGCCTGCAGGTACGCGCCGTCGCACTTGTAGAGGGGGTGCGGCCTCGGGTAGCCGGCCCAACGGCTCGCGTACGCGCCAACGAGAGCGTACGCGCCGTCCGGTCGCCACGCGACAGCCCGCAGCGTGTGGGCGCGGTCGCCGGGTACGGGCGTGAGCGTGTCGCTTGCATAGCGCAGCACCGTGCCACCGTTGCCGACGATGAGCGCCGTCTCCCCATCCGGGTGCCAAGCGACGCGACGCAGGTTCTCGCTCGTCGGTGACGCCAGGGCGCGCACTGATGCGCCATCGTACAGCAGAACCGCGCCGCGATTGCCGACGAGGAGTGCCTGGCTGCCGTCCGGCGAGAGGGCCGCGCCGCGCAGGTTGTGCTTCGTGCCAGTTTCGATTGGCTCGAACGGATCGCGGGCAGCCGAAGCGGCATACCGCAGGGCGGTGCCGCGGTTGCCGACGAGCAGGCACCACGAGCCATCGGGATGCCAAGTCGCCCAGCGTAGCGGTCGCCCTGCAGCGCCCGCTAGGGGCGAAAGACGCTCGCCGCCTGCCCTGAGCGAAGGCGAGGGGTCGAAGGAGAATGCTTGGCTACTCATCGGCTCTTCATTCTAAAGACCACTGGGATGCGCGACAACTGTCGCTGACGCGGCCGGTGGCTGCCTGCTAAGATAGCGAACGTGATACTTGGCTTCATCGGTGGCACCGGCCCCGAAGGGAAGGGCCTCGCCTATCGTTTCGCCCTCGCCGGGCACGAGGTGATCATCGGCTCGCGCAGCGCCGAACGCGGTGCGGACGCCGCGCGCGAGGTGGCCGAGCGCGCCCCGAACGCGACGGTGCGCGGCGCGCCGAACGTGGACGCCGCGCGCGAGGCGACGATCGTCCTCATCACTCTGCCGTTCGAAGGCCAGGCCGACACGCTGCCCGCCCTGCGCGACGCTCTCGCCGGCAAGATCGTGGTGAGCGCGGCAGTACCGCTTTCGTTCGAGAGCGGTCGCCTCGTCATGCCCGCCGTCCCGGAAGGCTCGGCGGCGGAGCAGGCGCAGGCGCTGCTACCGCGGGCGCGCGTCGTCGGCGCGTTCCAGAACCTGGGCGCGAGCAAGCTCTGGAAGAGCGACGCTGCCCTCGATCAGGACGTGATCGTCACGAGCGAAGACGGCGAGGCAAAGCGCGCTGTGATGTCGCTCGCCGGGGAGATCCGCGGCGTGCGCGCCGTCGACGGTGGGCCGCTCGCCGCCTCGCACTTCGTCGAGGGGATCACCGCGCTGCTCATCGGCGTCAACCGCAGCTACAAGAAGACCACCGGCGTGCGCATCGTGGGGTTGGAGTGAGCGCAGAAGTTCGCATCATGCCAATCGAAGGCATCCCCGAGGTGCACCCCGGCGATGACCTGGCGTCCGTGATTCTGGGCGCCGCGCAGCGCCAGGGCCTCGAGCTCCAGAACGGCGATGTGCTTGTCGTCACGCAGAAGGTCGTTTCGAAAGCCGAAGGGCGCATCGTCGCGCTTGACGACATCGAGCCCGGCGTGTTCGCGCACGAGATCGCCCAGCGTTGGGAGAAGGACGCGCGTCTCGTCGAGGTAGTGCTGCGCGAGAGCGCGCGCATTGTGCGCATGGACCACGGCGTGATCATCTGCGAGACCAAGCACGGCTTCATCTGCGCCAACGCCGGCGTCGACTCATCGAATGTGGAGGAGCTGGGCACGGTGGCGCTGCTCCCCGTGGACCCCGACCGTTCGGCCGAGTGGCTTCGAGGACGCATTGAGGAAGGACTTGGCCTCTCCGTCGCCGTGATCATCACCGACACGTTCGGCCGGCCCTGGCGCGAAGGGCACGTTAACTTCGCGATCGGCCTCGCTGGCATGGCGCCGCTTTGGGACTACGCCGGCCAAGTCGATCCCGCTGGCTACGAGCTGCGCGTTACCCAGATGGCCGTCGCTGACGAGCTCGCCGCCGCCGCGGAGCTGGCCCACGGCAAGCTCGATCGCGTGCCGGTCGCCGTCATCCGCGGCTACGCCTACCCTTCCGGCAGTGGCACGGCGCGAGATCTCGTGCGTGACCCGGTGCGGGACCTGTTCCGGTAAGGGGTGGTTGGCTTAGGGTTGCTGATTGACGCCGCCCACCATCCCTAGTAGGTTTGGGAGCAGGGAGGCGACCGTATAGGACCGCTCGCCCCCCAGGACAGGGCGGAGGCCCGCATCAAGATGGTTTCGGATGACGCTGGCAGGAGGTTGGGATGAACAGCGTACTTGAGAAGTTCGGGGCGCTAAGCATCGGTGAGAAGATCATCATCGTGGCGGGAGCCGTGCTCTTTATCGATGGGTTCTTGCCCTGGTATAGCATTGACCTGGGGGTCGCCACCTTCAGTCGGAATGGCTGGCAGTCTCCAGGCGCTATCTGGTCGATCCTCGCCGTGCTGATCGGACTGGCAATGGCGGGCGCGGTCATCGTAAAGGGGTTCACGGATGTGGTCATCCCGGACAACGTCGGCGGTTTGAGCTGGCCCAGGCTCCATTTGGGCGCGGGTGTGGCCACCGTTCTACTGGTGCTGATCAAGTGGGTGAATGAAAACGATTACTTGGGCTTTGCCTTCTACCTGGGCCTCATCGCGGCGGTGGCCCTCGCTGTGGCCGGCGCCTTGATGTTTCGAGAGGAGCAGGCATCCTAGACCCTCGCTAACCGCGATTCCGCAAGCGAGACCTGCTCAGGTAGGACTACACGTCCAGGAACGATGCTTGGATTCGAGGCCCTGCTACGTCCTTGAGTTGACGCAGAAGCGATCGCTTCACGCTGGCGAGTTGTCGGTTTGATAGCAACGGCTCGCGGTGTTGTGACGCGCGGAACTCAGGATTTTCCCAGGCCGGCACTCTTGGATTTGGATCGCTTCGGTAGCGCGGGATCAGGTGCCAGTGGAGGTGCGGCACCGTATTTCCCAGAAGCTCGTAGTTGAGCTTCGCCGGCTTGAAGGCCCCGTACATTGCTTCCGCGACGAGCGACATCTCGCGGAGAAACTCAGACCGAAGGCGTGGCGATAGCTGGTGCAGCTCCCCCACGCACTGACGACACTGAAAGATCGTGTAGCCCCGGTAGTACTGCCCCTGGCTGTTCAAGACGACATAGCCCGTCTTGAGCTTGGCGATGAAGCCCGGATTCTCGCCGCGCTCTGAGGCCTCGATAGTTCGGCAGATGAAGCAGTCACGAGGCATCGACTGTCTGCTGCTCTAACCGAACTCCGCCAGATACGCGTCCAGCGTCTCGCGGATGCCCTCGACGAGTGTGCGCAGGCTGGGGTTGCCTGCGACCATCGCGACAACCTCGTCGCTGAAGTACTGCTCGCGGTACTCCCGCGCGGCGATCCAGCGGTGCTCGGAGTGCTCGAAGTTCAGCACCGGCTCCGTCCCGGGTGGGACGTCGCAGGTGTAGCTCAGCGCGAGCGCCGGCGTGCCATCGGGCTGGCGCGTGTGCCAGATGCGGAACAGGCGCAGGTTGTTGACCTCCAGCCCCGCCTCCTCGCGGATCTCGCGCCGGATGCCGTCCTCCGGGCTCTCGTCCTCCTCCAGTCCGCCGCCCGGCCAGTACCAGGCGCCGGACACCGAACCGACGGCTCGCTTCATGATCAAGATCTCGTCGCTACGCCGGACCAGCGCGCCCAGGTGCACGTGGAAGCGGGTCGGCTGCCAACTAGGCTCTTCGTCGACCATCGCCTTACACCTCCCTCCGCCCCGTCACCGGCACCACCGCGCCCGTGACGAGGCGCGCTCGCTCCGAACAGAGGAACGCGACGACCTCCGCCACGTCCTGCGGCGTGGGTTCGCCCTCGGCTTTGCCCTCGGCGAGGAGTCGTGCCTGCTCCAGCGTCACGTACGCGATTGGTCCCGGCGCGATAGCGTTGATCGTGATCCCGTGCGCCAGCTCGCGCGGGCCCAGCGTGCGCGCGAGCCAGTGGCGCGCAGCCTTGCCGAGCGGGTAATCGAGCGGCGCCTCAGGCGGCCCGAAACGCCAGTCGTCCGCGCCCAGCCCGCCGATGAGGACGATGCGCCCCCACCCGCGCGCGCGCATGCCCGGCAGCACGGCGCGGATTACCGCGTACGCCGCGTCGATCTCCTCCGCCATCACCGCGCGCCAGTGCGCCGGCTCGATGTCGACGATGTCGCGTGGCTTCCATGAGCCGCCCGCACTCACGACGGCAACGTCGACCCGACCGAAGCGTTCCTCCGCAATACGCACCATCGCTTGCACGGCATCGGGATCGGTTGTGTCCGCCTGGTGGGCGAACGCGCGCACGCCGATCGATTCGATGACGTGCGCGACCTCCTCCGCGCGCTCGCCGCGCTCCTTGTAGTTCACGACGATGTCCGCGCCTTCGCGCGCGAGCGTGAGCGCGATGCTGCGCCCTATCCCGCGGCCCGAGGCGCCGGTGACCAACGCGACGCGTCCCGAAAGCTCCATACCGAATCTCCGAAGGTCGGGCTCCAGCCCGACATTCATGCCCCCGCAGCAGGAAGCGTAGCATGGGGTGCAAAAGTCAGCTATGCCGCCCCGACAATCGGGGCGGTTAGGTAGTCCTTGCACCAGCCGTCACCCGTCGACATACTGCGCCCGATGGCAGAGCGACCGTTCGCAGGTAAGGTGGCGCTCGTCACGGGCGGCAGTCGCGGCATCGGCCGCGCGTGTGTCATGAAGCTCGCAGGGCTTGGCGCCGACGTGGTCGTGAACTACTCGCGCAACGCCAAGGACGCCGAAGCCGCCACCCACGGTGCCGAAGCGCTCGGCGCGCGCCCGGACGGGCGCCCGTCTGGGCGCGCGCTCGCGCTGCAGGCCGACATGGGCGACCGCGATGCGATCCTCGCAATGTTCGAGCGTGTGCGGACGGAGTTCGGCCGCCTCGACGTGTTGGTGAACAGCGCCGCGCGCGGGCTAGAGCGGCCTCGCGGCGCGATCGATTCCTTGCCCAAGCATCTCAAGCACACCATGGACGTCAACGTGCTCGGCCCGTGGTTCTGCGCCCAGGAGGCCGCAAAGCTCATGCGAGACGGCGGTTCGATTGTGAACCTGCTCAGCCCGGGAGCGCAGCGTTACCTACCTCGTTACGCGCCGGTGGGCGTATCGAAAGGCGCGCTGGCGTCCCTCACGACCTATCTCGCCGTCGAGCTCGCGCCCCAGGGCATTCGCGTGAACGGCGTGTCGGCGGGTCTTGTCGAAGGGACCGACGGGGTGCGTATGCTGCCGCCCGAACTGCTCAAACGCTATCGAGACGCCGTCCCGGCCGGTCGCCTGATCCGCCCCGAGGAGGTCGCGGACGCGGTGGCGTTCCTCTGCAGCGACGAGGCGGCGATGATCGTTGGGCAGGTGCTGTTGGTGGACGGCGGGTATTCGTTGTTGGGGCTGGCCTAGGCGGTCAGGCGATGGCCTGCATCTCTACCACGGCGTTCAGCGGTTCCAGCCGCTGGTAGGCCGCCGCGAAAAGATCCTCCGGCTCCTCACCGTCCACACCGAAGAGCGCCATCCCCATCCGACTCTCGCTCAGCGAAGCGAACGGCTCGGCCGATCGCTGAAACGCCTCGCCCAGACGTTGGATGATGCTGCTGCACGCCTCCGGCCCCGCGCCAACGGCGAGCAGCCAGACCTCGTGCGGCCAGGAGTCGCCCACCACGTCCTGCGATCGAATGATGCTCCGCGCGAGCATGGTCGCGATCTGCCGGTCTTCGTCCCACCGTTCCTGCGATCCGTTGCCGTTGGCCGGCAGCTGCACGACCATGAGGGCAAACATCTTGCGCCGGTCCTTGCGCGCGCGCGCGCATTCGAGGGCGATCCGGCTGTAGAATTGGCTGCGCCCTCGAATGAGCTGCTGCGCGCCGAACAGGACGCGCAGGAACTCCGGTACGGATTCGTTGCGGAACGCGGGGCCCCACACAATGACGAATAGCAGCGACATGATGAACGTGGCGAAGCTGAGGACGAGCGCGCCCGCGACGCCCGCGCCGTAGTTCTCGGTCGTCATGCCGAAGGGGATCCAGGGGAACAGCCACAGCGCAAGAACGAACGCGAGGAGAGCGATCCCACCGAACGCAAAGCGCATGAGCGCAAGGCGAACCCGTTGGGCTCGTATCTGCTCAACGACCTGCGCGACACCGCCCGAGCGTGCGGGCATGCTGCGTGGACCTTGCACTATGGTATGGCCGCTCCTCTCGAAAGAGTCGGCAGCGCGAAGCTGTCCGTATTGTGTTATCGTCATTTCGCTGGCCTGGTGTAGCCGTGAGCGAACGATCTGCTTGGAAATCCTCGATTCGGACCAGATTAGGGAGATTCGATGGCCAAGATCATGGCCGTTGGCTAGGGGATACCACCTAGACTGCCTCAGTTCGCCCCTGGCCTGGGGCGTGGAGAAGCTGTGAGCGCGGAAAGCTCAGAACGCGGCCATCGTTGGTTCGCTGCCCTGTACGACAGGATGACGGGCGCCATGGAGCGCCACCTCGGCGCCAAGGTGCGCCGGATCATCGTCGGCGAGGCGCACGGCCGCGTGCTCGAGATCGGTGTAGGGACCGGCGCAAGCTTCTCGTACTATCCCCACGACGCGCAGGTCATTGGCATAGAGCCGGACCCTTACATGCTGGCCCGCGCCGAGGGCAGGCGCGCTGACGATGGCTTCGACCAGATCGAGCTGCGCCAGGCGCCCGCAGAGCAGCTCCCGTTTGAGGACGCTTCGTTCGACCACGTGGTGAGCACGCTGGTCCTCTGTACGGTGCGCGATGTCCCACAAGCGCTGGCGGAGGCGCGCCGTGTCCTCCGGCCCGGCGGCACGTTGCGCTTCTTTGAGCACGTGCGCAACGACGAGAGCCGCTTCTGGGGTGTCATACAAGACGCCATCGTGCCTATCTGGAGCTGGATCGGCGCCGGCTGCCACCCCAACCGTCGCACGGAGCAGGCCATCGCCGACGCCGGCTTCGCCATCGAGTCGGTGGAGCGCGCGCGCGCCGGGCCCGGTACGCCCGCCATCTACGGCGTCGCGCGGCGCGATCTCGGCGGCGAACGAGCGTGACCCAGCCCGCGGAAGCCGAAGGCTCCCTCGTCGACGAAGAATCGCCGGTGGCGGGCGTCTCCCGAAACGTCTTCGTGCTTGGCCTGGTGAGCTTCGCTGCGGATATATCCTCCGAGATGCTCTACCCAGTACTCCCCATTTTCTTTACGGTGACGCTCGGCGCGCCGGTCGCGCTTGTCGGCGTGATCGAGGGCATCGCCGAAGGCACAGCGGGCACGTCGAAGGTCGCCGCTGGCTGGTGGTCGGACCGATTGCCGCGCCGCCGCCCGCTTGTCGCCGCCGGTTACGGACTGTCGGCGCTCGGCAAGCTACTGCTCGCCGTTTCGTTCGTCTGGCCGCAGGCGCTGCTGGCGCGCTTCAGCGATCGTCTGGGGAAGGGAACGCGCACTGCCCCACGCGACGCGCTTATTGCCGAATCATCGTTGGCAGGTAAGCGCGGGCGGGCCTTCGGCTTTCATCGCGCGCTTGACACCACGGGAGCAGTTCTCGGGCCGCTGATCGGCCTGGCGCTCATAGCCTCGTTTGGGCAGGACCACTTGCGGCTCGTCTTCGCGCTCGCGGTGCTGCCCGCCATTGCGAGCGTCGTGCTCGTGTCGCTTGCGCGCGAGCGCGCCCGAACGCATACGCCGCGCGAACCGCAGCGAATGCGCGTCGATTTTCAAGGCGCGCCGCGGGGCTACTGGATGTTCCTTGGCGTGAGCGCGCTCTTTGCCTTCGGCAATTCCAGCGATGCGTTCCTGCTGCTACGCGCGAGCGACCTCGGGCTGGGACTGACGGCGGTGATCTTGGCCTACGTCGTGTTCAACACCACCTACGCGTTGCTGGCGTTTCCGGCGGGCATCGTGTCGGACAGAATCGGACGGCGCGTGGTGCTCACGGGTGGCTTTCTCGCCTTCGGAGTGGTGTACCTCGGGTTCGCCGGTGCGGACGGAGGAGCCGCGGTGTGGCCCCTGTTCGCTGCATACGGGCTGACCATGGCCTTTACTGAAGGTGTAGGCCGCGCCTGGATCGCCGACCTTTCGCCCTCCGACCGGCGCGGCGCGTTCGTTGGGCTCTATCACACGACCATCGGTCTGACGGCCGTGGCCGCGAGCGTCCTTGCGGGTGTCCTGTGGGACCAGGTCGGGCCGTCCGCGCCGTTCGTTCTCGGGGCGGTCACTGGGCTGGCCGCTGCTGCCTTGATCCTGATCGTGCCCAGCGCGCCCACCACTGTGCTTGAGGTCAGCGCATGACGGATCGTGACTACGTCGAGTTGCCCGTCGAGCGCGTGCCAGTCGTCGCTCGCTGCGACGTGCTCGTCGTTGGGGGCGGCTCGGCGGGCCTCTCCGCCGCGATCGCGGCGCGACGGCAGGGCGCCGACGTCATCCTCGTCGAGCGCTACGGTTACCTGGGCGGCCTCGCCTCGGGCGGGCTCATCGTGCTGTTGCTCACGCTCGACGACGGTACGGGTCGCCAGGTCGTCGCTGGCCTCTGCCAGGAGCTGGTCGAGCGTCTGGAGGCGCGCGATGCCTGCTCCTACCCGCCCCGCGCCGAGTGGGGCGATCCCAACGATGAGCTGGTCGAGCGCTATCGACGTCAAGGTCTGGTCTGGGGCTCCGCGCCGCACAAGGTGCGCTACTCCGTCGCCTACGACCCGGAGGATTTCAAGTTCGTCGCGAACGAGTGGGTCGCCGACGCCGGCGTTCGTCTCATGTACCACCGCTGGGCGTCCAACATCGTGCGCGACGGCAACCGCATCACGCACGTTGTATTCACCTCGAAAGCCGGACACCAGGCGATCGCATGTGACACCGTGATCGATGCTACCGGCGATGGCGACGTCTTTGTGCTGGCCGAAGAGCCGTTCGAGCTGGAGCAAGTGCATCCGTGGCTCTGGTTTCGCATGTCCGGCGTTGACGACATCGACGCGGCGCAGGCGACGCGTAGCGGCATGTTCTTTCGCACAGTGCGCCCCGGCCAGGCGCTCATGCCCTGGGGCGCCGCGGAGCGCATCGATCGACGTATCGACGCAACCAACCCGGACGACCTCACGCACGCGGAGATCGAATGCCGGCGCATGGTGATGGAGGAGGTCGGGCGGCTACGCGCGCAGGTACCCGGCTTCGAGCGCGCCTACCTCACGGACGTGGCGCTCACGCTCGGTATCACGGAGTCGCGCCGGCTCGTTGGGCGCTACGTCCTGCGCCGCGAAGACCTCGATCAGCCGTTCGACGACGTGATCGCCGTCACCGGCCACTGGACCAAGTACGACTGCACCTACCAGATCCCCTATCGCAGCCTGCTGCCGCAGCGCACGACGAACCTGCTCGCGGCTGGCCGCTGCATCAGCGTCGACCACCGCGCCCACCACGCGACGAAAGAGATCCCGGCCTGCTTCGCCACCGGCGAGGCGGCCGGCATCGCCGCCACGCTCGCCCTGCGCCGCAGCGCTGCGCTGCCGGAAGTGGACGTCTCGGAGTTACAAGCCGCGCTGCGTAAGGCGGGCGCGTGGCTGCCGAACGGGTAGGGGAGTGACGGCTCAGCGCATCCTGCCCGCCGCCATCCCGCCATCGGCGAAAATCAGGCCGCCCGTCACGTAGCCGGCGTCTTCGGATGCCAGGAACAGCGCGACATCCGCCACGTCCTTCGGCTCGCCTGTGCGTCCCAGCGGTGCCACCTGTCTACCTGAAGCCTGTACCGCCTGCATCAGCGGCGCCGTCAACGGCGTGTCGATCAATCCCGGGCCGATCGCGTTCACGGTGATACCGTGTGCCGCCAGCTCCAGCGCCATCACCCGCGTCAGCATGCGTACACCAGCCTTCGCTGCGTTGTACGGCGCCATCCCCGGGTACGCCTGCTCCGCCGCCAGCGAGGCGATCGTGATCATCCGCCCGCCCTGACCCTGCTCCACCATCCGGCGCGCCGCTGCCTGACACGAGAGGAACACGCCTGTCAGGTTCGTCTGGATCACTGCGTTCCAGTCTTCCTCTGAGAACTCGA
This sequence comes from Dehalococcoidia bacterium, assembly GCA_049642385.1. Classification (GTDB taxonomy): domain Bacteria; phylum Chloroflexota; class Dehalococcoidia; order DSTF01; family RBG-16-68-14; genus JBAROU01. The sequence continues at coordinate 22,778 of JBAROU010000053.1, forward strand.
GGAACGGCGCGGCGCGCCCGATGCCAGCATTCGCTACGAAGATATCGATCTTGCCCAGCGCCTCGACCGTCTCTCGTACCATGCGCTCGCAGTCGGCCTTGCTCGTCACGTCCGCCTCGATGACCTGTGTGCGCCGTTCGAGGCCGCGCACCTGCTGCCCCGTCTCCTCAGCACCAGCGCGGTTCACGTCGGCGATGGCGATATCGGCGCCCTCCCCCGCGAAGCGCGCGCTGATCCCCCGCCCAATACCCGAGCCGCCGCCCGTCACAAGTGCTACCTTCCCCGCGAGCCGCATGGTGTTGCCTCCTTTGTCGATGTTGCGGGAGCACCATACCACGCTCGCCGCCTACCAGGCCTAGCCGCGTCTGCTATAATGCGTCTCGCCCTGCGCGAATAACGTATCGGTGTCCTCTCGGATGCGTTCGTCTCGAGGTGGTTGGTGGAAGATCCCAGGAGCATCGCCGAACGAATCCTCGCCAACGTCGAGCGCGTGATCATCGGCAAGCGCGATCCGGTGCGCCTGGCGCTCATCGCCCTCATGTGCCAGGGCCACGTCCTGATCGAGGACGTGCCAGGCGTGGGCAAGACCATCCTCGCCCGCAGCCTGGCGATTTCGACAGGCTGTTCCTTTCGACGCATCCAGTTCACCCCCGATCTGCTTCCCACCGATGTCACCGGCGTCTCGATCTACAACCAGAAGACGGAGGACTTCGAGTTCCGCCCCGGGCCGATCATGGCCCAGGTCGTTCTCGCCGACGAGATCAACCGCGCGACGCCCAAAACGCAGTCGGCCCTGCTCGAGTCGATGGAGGAGCGCCAGGCGACGGTGGACGGCGTGACGTACCCGCTCCCGCAGCCCTTCATCGTGCTCGCCACGCAGAACCCCATCGAATACGAAGGCACGTTCCCGCTGCCCGAAGCAGAGCTCGACCGCTTCCTCCTGCGTGTCCACCTCGGCTACCCGAACCTGACGGACGAAGTGGCGATGATGGAGGCGCAGCAGAAGGCACACCCGATCGAATCGCTGGAGCAGGTGAGCAACCAGGACGAGATCCTCCAGGTCCAGCGCGCCGTGCGCGAAGTCTACGTCGACCCGCTGATCAAGCATTACATCGCCAGCATCGTCGACCTCACGCGCCAGCACGAGTCGGTCTACCTCGGCGCGTCGCCGCGCGGCTCGCTCGCGCTCTACCGCGCCTGCCAGGCGCAGGCGCTGCTCGATGGCCGTGACTTCGTCGCGCCGGACGACGTGAAGGACCTCGCCTACCCCACGCTCGGCCACCGGCTCATTGTGAGCCCATCGGCGCGCGTCAAGGAGATCGGCCCGGCCGAGATCGTGGACAGCTGTCTCCAGCGCATGCCGGTGCCGGGCGGCAGCCCCGCCCGAACGCCCGGCAAGTAGCGGAGCTTCCGATATGAAGTACTCAGGGCTCATCCTTGCCGATCTCGCAGGTGGAGAAGTGGTCCGTGAGGGTGGCTTCCTCGGCGTCGGTGCCAGAGAACGCAAGCGCGAAGACTTCACCGTCGACAAGGCGCTGCAGCGGATCGCCTACGCGCTCGAGAAGCTGGCCATCCAACACGTCGCCTACCTCTGGCTGGGCGAACAGCAGGTCTTCGAGAGCGGCGATGGCGAAACGAAACCCCTCGCCGAAGTCATCGACGATCACTGGAGCGCGCTCACCGCCGCCCGCGATGAAAACGATCTGTCGCTCATGCTGCTCTACGAAGACGACGACTTCAGCCATACGCTGGTCGTTACCTACGCCGTCGAGCACGATCCGTCCAGGCCAGGGTTGGTTGTCGACGACGCTGCGTTCGTTCGAGAGTTCGAGCGCTTGGAGGACGAGGGCGTCGAGGCGTACCAGGAGCGAGTGGACGACATCTGGGACGACGAAGACGCGCTCCCGGACTACGAAGATGCGTTGGAGGAGTTCCTCAATCGACTGTCCAACGAACTTCGGAAGGAGCTCGCCTTCTCGGACGTAGACGTGTACGTCGAGTTGCAGTCGGGGGAACGCTATCCCGAGCTGGGCCTGCGCCCTCCCGAGACCGGCGCTGCAGCGGCATTCTTCGGTGGGTCCGCCTGACGCCGATGCGTCGCCTCGCCCGCATCGTCCGATTCCTCTTCGTCCGGCACCGGGCGCTCACCTTCACCACCATCGTGTTCCTCTCTTCGATCGCGCTCGCCTTTGCGAACGGCTACTGGATCATGGCGCGCACGGCGAACATGATGCTCCTCCTGATCCCGCTCGCGTTCCTCTGGTCGCGCATCAATCTGCGCGGCCTCGAGGTGTCCGTCCAGCGCCCGGTCGACCGGTTGCAAGAGGGCGGCTACTTCGAGGAGCGGATTACGGTGACGAACCGAAGCTGGTTTACCAAGCTCTGGCTGGAGGTCGAGGACACGTCCGAGCTCCCTGGCCACGACGCGCGCCGGATCATCGGCCTGGGCGCGCGCAGCACGCGGAGCTTTCGCACGGTATCTCGCTGCGAGCGGCGTGGGCTCTTCAGCATGGGGCCGGTGCGGGTCACCTCGGGCGACCCCTTCGGACTGTTCCGCGTCTCGCGTCATTACGGCGAGCCACAGCACGTGTTGGTCTACCCGCGCGCGCTGGACCTGCCGAACTTCTCCGTGCCGCCCGCGCACCTGCCCGGCGAAGGCCGCTTTCGCCGCCCGACGAACGCGGTTACGCCGAACGCCTCCGGCGTGCGCGACTACCGCCCCGGCGATAGCCTCAACCGCATCCACTGGCGCAGCACCGCCCGCACGCGCGAGCTGATGGTGAAGCTGTTCGAGCTCGACCCGTCGAGCGACATCTGGGTCGTGCTCGACCTGCATGGCCCCGCCCAAGCCGGCGAGGGCGATGATGGCACCGAGGAGCACGCGGTGCGCATCGCCGCGTCCGTCGCGCGCTTCTTCCTCACCGCCAGCCGCAACGTGGGCTTCATGGCGTACGGCAAGCGCTTCCACATCGAAGAGCCGGAGCGCGGCGTCTCGCAGTACACCCGCATCCTGGAGGCGCTCGCGCTTGCGCGCGCGGAAGGTGATGTGCCCCTCGGCGATCTGCTCAATCACGAAAGCCGCCGCTTCGGCCGGCACACCACCGTCGTCGTGATTACACCGTCCACGGACGAGAGCTGGGTGGTCAGCCTTCAGATGCTCACCGGCCGTGGCGTGAAGCTCGCCGCGATCGTGCTCGAACCGCGCACCTACGGTGGCGAACGCGACGCGTTGTTCGTCTACGGCGCGCTCACGGCGTCCGACGTCCAGACCTACCTCGTCAAGCGCCGCGACGACCTCTCGGTCGTGCTCAGCGCAAGCGGGCATCCGGCGCCTGTCGGCAGAGGCAGCGCATGAGGCAGGTCAGTTGGAACGAGATGTTCGTCTCGCGCGGCGAAGTGCTTACCCTCGTGCCGGAGGTGCCGGTTGAGCCGACCGGCTGGCGCCGGCTGCTCTGGTGGGAGGACTGGCTGAGCTTCGGCCTGCTCGGCGTGTTGTTCCTGAGCGTCGCCGCCTCGATCCAGGCCTCGGACTGGGTGGACGACATGCCGCCGCTCATTCCCATCGCGCTGTTCGGCTTGCTGGTGGGTGCGCTGCTGGCGCGCCTGCGCTGGCCGGAGGGCTTCATCCATCTGCTCGCCCTGCCCATCGGTGCCGCCGCGATCCTGGCGCAGCTCCTGGCGATCGTTTCGGGGCCGCACCCCGTCGATCGCTTCCAGGCGATCACCACGCGTATGGGTGCCTGGTTCGACGCGGCGTTCACGGGCGGCATCAGCAACGACAGCCTGCCCTTCATCATCGTCGTTGTGTCGCTAACGTGGCTCGCGGCGTTCATGTCGGCGTGGGCGGTGTTCCGCTGGCAGAACGCCTGGCTGGCGCTGATTCCCGGCGGTTCGGCGCTGCTGGTCAACCTCGGCTTCCAGTCCGCGGGGTTCAGCGTCGCCGTCGTATGCTATCTCTTCGCCTCGGCGCTGCTGCTGACGCGGATGCACCTGGTCCAACAGACGAAGGTCTGGCGCGACCGCGGCACGCCGTATCCGCCGCTGCTCAGCCTCTCGGTGCTGCACGCGACGTTCTGGGTGGCGTTCCTGCTCCTCGGCCTCGCCTGGATCATGCCGAAGGCGAACGAGGTCGGCCCGCTCGAGTCGGCGTGGGCGCGCGCGACGGACCCCGTCATCCAACGCACGGGCGAGTTCGGGCGGCTGTTCGTCTCCGTGCATGGCGGTGGCGGCCAGGCGCTGTTGCGCCGCTATGGCAACGTCGTGCCCTTCCGCGGCGCGATCGACCTATCGGACGAGGAAGTCCTCAGCATTCTCACCGAAGAGCTCGATCAGCCCTACTATCTGCGCGGCGATGTCTATCAGATCTACACCCCGGAAGGCTGGTTCCAGGACTCCGACCAAACCCTCCACCCGCGCGCCGGAGAGGACATCAGCCTTCAGAGCGATGAGTTCCGTCACGACATCACGGTGCAGGTCGTGCCGCAGGGCAACACGGGCGATACGCTCTTCACCGTCGGCGAACCGCGCAGCGTTGACCGGCGCAGCGAGGCGCGCGCCGGCACGAACAACCTGGCCGACGTGATCAGCCTGGAGAACCAGAGCGGACGGCTCAAATCGGGGCAGGACTACACGGCGACGGGCAGCGTGTCCGCCGCGACGGAGGATGACCTGCGAGCCGCTGGCACGAACTACCCTAGCTGGGTGAAGGACCGCTACACCGATCTGCCGGATGAGCTGCCCTTCCGCGTCATCAACCTTGCGGGCAGTATCGCCGGCGATAAAGGCAATCCCTACGACCAGGCCGTCGCGATCCAAACGTACCTGCGCAACAACTACGACTACACGCTCGACGTGCCAGAGGTGCCGCTGAATCGCGACGCGATCGATTTCTTCTTGTTCGACTCGAAAGAGGGCTACTTTGACTACCACGCCTCGGCGATGGTCGTGCTCCTCCGTTCGCTCGATGTGCCCGCGCGCCTCGTCGTGGGCTACGTGCTGAATAACGGCGAAAGCGGCGCCAAAGGCGAAAGCTTCGTGGTGACTGAGGCCGACGCCTTCGCTTGGGCGGAGGTCTTTTTCCCTGGTTTAGGCTGGGTCGAGTTCAACCCGTCGCCCGCGCCCGGCCTCGGGCCGATCCAGCGCCCGGGCGGCGCTGCCGTCAATGTGCCGCCGAACGACGCCCGGCCAGACGACCCGCCGGTAGACCTCGGCGCTCTGGGCGCCGGCTTCCCACAGGGCGAAGGAGCGCAGGGCGGCGCGCTACCGCAGGCCGGCGGTGGCGGTAACGGCCTCTGGGTGCTCCTGGGCGTGCTGCTCGGCCTCGGCCTCGCCGTCGTTTCCGGGGGCGGTGGGCTGCGCTACGCCTGGGTGCGCGGCATCGGTGGCCTAGATGAGCCGGCCAGGCTGTGGGGCCAAACGCAACGCCTCGCGTCGTGGGCGCGCTTGCCGGTCGACAGCGCCCAGACGCCGTACGAGTTCGCGCGGCAGCTGCGAGGTGATGTGCCCGGCGCTGACGGCGTCGACCTACTTGCCGACGCGTACGTGCGCCACCGCTACGGTCGCTGGCAGCCGGACGACGACGAGCGCGGTCGGCTAGAGAGCGCCTGGCGGACAGTGCGCGCCAGCTTGCTCCGGCGCCTCTTCCGACTTCCGTCGAGCAAGCAGAAGCCGGAGTAGCTAGAGCGTCGTGGTCTAACCCTTGGCGGACGGTTCATCGTCGCCGAAACGTTGCGCCAGCAGTTCCTGCGCTTCTTCCAGACGTTCGCTTGGCACGAGCACGCGACAACCGAGCGCGGACGTGCCGAGGAACGACACCGCGTCCGATGGCTTGATCGTCGCAGGCATCCCAACGTCGCGCAGGAGCGCGATCCACATCTCAGCCGTGAGCTGGTCGGGCGCGAACCGCAACACGGCCCAGCCGTCGGAGCGCTTGGTCTCCTTCGTGCGCGCGGTTGGCTTGCGTTCGCCGGGTGATGGCTCGCGCACGGCGATGCGGGCCAGCGCCAGCACGAAGACCGAGAGCGCGACGAAGCCTGCCATCAGCAGCCCGGCCCAAAGCTGCGGCGGCGGTCCCGAGGCGATGACGGCGATGTGGAGAGCGGCGACATGCATGGCGCTGGACGTGCCTCTATTATCCGCCAGCGCGCTAATATGCCGCCAGCGTACGACGCCTATTCGTCGTCCTGCTTGTTCAGCCCAACCTGAGACGAGAGGCCGGTGCGCCGGTGCGGCTCCCAGTCCGCCGCGCTGACGAACGGATCGAACAGCGTCAGACCGGTCTGCACCGCGCGATGGCCGTACTTCGCGCGCAGCGCGTCGATGCTGTGCGCCAGTGCCTCCAGGCGCAGCTCTCGCACTGGGCGCGGGTCGGCTGTGCGCGCCTCGAACAGGTCGAGCTGCACCGCATTGTCGACGAGGCCGGAGGCGCTCAGCCCGATCAGCCGTACCGCTCGACCGTCTCGTTGAAGCTGCTGTGCCAGCAGATCCACCGCGGCCACGTACAGCTCATCGTCGGAGTGCGTCGGCTGGTCGAACGTGCTGCGACGCGTCACCGTCGTGAAGTCGCCGTAGCGCAGCTTGATCGTGATGTGGCGCGCGCGCCGGTCGATCCGGCGCAGCTCCGCGCCCACGCTCTCCGCGTACCCGCGCAGCGACGCGCGCAGGACGTTCACGTCGTCGATGTCATGGGCGTACGTGCCCTCGCGTCCGACCGACTTCGCCGGCTCGCGCTCGTGGGCAACCGGCGTGTTGTCGATGCCGCGTGCGCGTTCGCCCAGCGCGGGCCCCCACGACCCGAACAGCGCTCGCAGCGTGCCAGTCGGCAGCGCCGCAAGTTGGCCCAGCGTGCGCACGCCCAGGCGCGCCAGCTCGGCTTCCGCTTTCGGCCCCAGGCCGGGCAGGTGACGCACCGGTCGTGGCGCAAGAAACGACCCTTCATGACCCGCTGGAATCTCGAGCACGCCGTTCGGCTTCGCGGCGTCTGATGCGATCTTCGCTACCGTTCTGCCGCCTGCGATGCCCGCCGACGCGGTGATGCCGAGATCGTCGTGCACGCGCTGCCGGATCGCGTTCGCGGCGGTGACGGCCATCGATTCGCCGGGCTGGGGAGCGCCCAGCTTCAGGACGATCGCCTCGCAGCCGGTGAGGTCCAGGAACGCTTCGTCGAGGCCCATCGACTGCACCAGCGGCGAGAACTCGCGGAGGATGGCGTGGAAGTCGTTCGAGACGCGTTCGTACTCTCGATAGTTGCCGCGGACGAAGATGGCGTGCGGGCAGAGACGCTTCGCCGTGCGCAACGCCATCCCGGAGTAGATGCCGAAGACGCGCGCCTCGTAAGAAGCGGTCGCGACGACGCCGCGGCCGTCCGGGTCGCCGCCCACGATGACGGGCTTTGCGCGTAGCTCTGGCGCGCGCGCCTGCTCGACTGCCACGAAAAAGGCGTCGAGATCGACGTGCATGATGATGCGACGGGCCGGCACCGCGGCACCTCGACAAGAATGAATGTGCTAACTATAGCGGAGGCGGGAGAACGGTGTCAATTCGCGGCGGCGCGCTGCGCCAGCTCCTCGATCTCGGGGCCGTACTGTGTGTCCTCTAACAGGGAGAGCGCGCGGTTGGCCCAAACGATGTGGGCTTCGGCCTGGGTGAGGGCTGATTCCAGCGTGACAATGTGCCCCAGCTCCGCCGGGCCAACTGGGCGCGTACGGGCGATCTTCTGGCGTAGATCGTGGGCGCGCTCCTGGTAAAGTTCGCGATGCTCTATCAGTCGCTTCCCGATCACAGCGCGTGGTAGTCGGTCGAAACAGCACAGCCGCACCAAGAGCTCGTCTCGCGCGGGGGCCATGCTGGGCGCCTGGGCCAGCCAGCGGTCGAGCTCCTCATAACCGGCCTGAGTGAGGCTGTAGCATTTCTTGGCGGGGCGGTTCGGCAGCGGCTCCGACTTGAACTTTACCAGGCCTTCGGTCTCCAGCTTGGCAAGCTCACTGTATATCTGTTGCAGGCGCGCCTCCCAGACGTGGCTCACGTCCGTGCGGAGCAGCCGCCCAAGACCGTACCCTGAGTTTGGACTCTTGCTAAGTAGCGCCAATATTACGTAGCTGAGGCTCATCCGCCACCTCCCTCCCTGGCTCCGGCGGAGTACTGGAAGCGATAGTAGACCGCCGGTACCAGGATGACAAGATGCATGAGGATGTAGACCGTCTCTGTTGTCAACCATGATGCATGGTGCTTCTTGTCAGTGCCATCAAGAGTACGTGAATTCGCCGGCCACGGCGTCAAGAGTTGCTTTGGACGAAGCGTTGAGAGCTCTGTGAGAGCGGTGCTACACTCCCAACCACCGCGGGAAGGAGGCGTGTTATGCCTGAGGAGCGCATCGGTGTGGTGAACGGCTACTTCGCCAAGATCGGAGTCGCCGGGATCGATCTCGAGGGCATGCTGCGGGTCGGGGACACGATCCACATCAAGGGCCACACCACCGACCTCGAATTGACCGTGAAGTCGATGCAGATCGAGCACGAGCAGGTGGAGGAAGCGAAAGCTGGCGATGCTATCGGCATCATGGTGGCTGCACGCTGCCGCGATGGCGACGTCGTCTCCAAAGTTATGTAAGCATCCGTCGAAGCGGCCGTCCGGCGAACGCGCTCAGCAGCGTGCTCACAAAGCTGATCAGCAACGCGCCCAGGAACGCCGCGGTGAAGCCATCGACGTCGACGTTCAGGTCGAACTGACCGGCGATCCAGGCCGTGAGGCCCAGCATCGCCGCGTTGATCACGATCGCGAAGACGCCCAGCGTGAGGCAGGTGAGCGGGCAGCCCAGCAGCTGCGCCGCCGGTCGCACCACCGCATTCACCGCACCGAAGATCGCGGCCGTCGCGAGCAGTGCTTGCCAGCCTTCGATGTCGATACCGCGTATCCACGCCGCGGCGAGCCACAGGGCAACGGCGTTGATGCCGAAACGAATGATAAGCGAGAGGAGCCGCGACTCAGGCGGCTCCTCTTCTTGGTCGCTGTACCAGATGTATGTTCTGCGCTTCACGGCGAATCGCCGGCGCTCGCTTCCTGCTGGTCGCGCCGTCTCCGCGCGATGCGCACCACCATGCGCCAGATCCTGTTATGCCGGCTCGTCGCCGTCGCCGCCCGTTCGATTTCGTCCTCCGTGATTTCGTCCAGGATATCGTCGGGCTGCTGACCGCGTCGCAGTCGTCGCGCCACAGCGACACCGGCGAGCGCAACGAGTGCGCCCGAAGCGATGACGGCCGGGCCGGCGAAGGTGTGGTACTTGCCGGTGAGACGCGGGAACTTCTCCGACGCGCGGTGCGCCAGTTTCAGCGCCTGCGCCGTCGCGCTGTCGGGCGCTTCACCTTCGATGTTATCCCAAAGATCGTCGGTCTCTTCTTCGGTAATGGTGGGGCGTTCTTCGACGCGGGCCATGGCGGGGTCCTCCAGTGTGAATAACGGGGCTCGACAGCTGTCAGCGTACCACCGGCAGCGCCGTCTGGGGAAGGGGCTAGTCCGGGCGCAGCTGGCGGGTCAAGCTCACCATCTCGATAGCTGTGACGGCGGCGTCGAAGCCCTTGTTGCCCCGCGAGCCGTCCGCCCGGTCCAGGGCCTGCTCGATGCTGTCGGGAGTGACCACCCCGAACACCGTCGGCACCCCCGTGTCGAGGCCCACCCGGGCGATGCCGCGCGACGCCTCACCCGCCACGAACTCAAAGTGGGCGGTCTCACCGCGGATGATCGCGCCCAGACAGACAATCGCGTCGTAGCGGCGGCTCTCAGCGAGCACCAGCGCGGCGAACGGCAGCTCGAACGCCCCGGGCACCCAGACGATGTCGATGTCGTCGTCACGCACGCCGTAGCGCCCCAGCGCCTTCTGCGCGCCCGCTAGCAGCTTGGAGGTGATGCTTTCGTTGAAGCGCGAGACGACGAGCGCCAGCCGCAGGCCTTCGCCGTGCAGCTCCCCCTGGAACGTTTGGCCCATCGGCTGGTCCTACAGGCTGCCCTTCTTGGGCGGGTCCAGATCGTGGCCCAGCTTCGTCCGCTTGGTTTCCAGGTAACGGATGTTGTGCGCCGTCGGTTCGGTCTTAATCGGCACGCGTTCGATGAGGCGCAGACCGAAGCCTTCGAGGCCGGCGCGCTTCGTGGGGTTGTTGGTCAGGATGCGGATGTCGTTGAGCCCCAGATCGACGAGGATCTGCATGCCGATCCCGTAGTCGCGCCGGTCGGCCGGAAAGCCGAGCGCCTCGTTCGCCTCCACCGTGTCCAAACCGGTGTCCTGCAGCGCATAGGCGCGGAGCTTGTTGTGCAGCCCGATGCCGCGGCCTTCCTGGCGCATGTAGACGACAACGCCGCGCCCCTCGTTTGAGATCATGGCCATCGCGTTGTGCAGCTGTTCGCCGCAGTCGCAGCGCTGGCTGCCAAAGACGTCGCTGGTGAGGCACTGGCTGTGCACGCGCACCAGCACCGGATCGGGCGTCGTCACGTCGCCCATCACCAGCGCCACGTGCTCGTCCGCATCGATGTTGCTCCGGTAGGCGATGGCGCGCCATTCGCCGAACTCCGTGGGGATCACGGTCTCCGTAACGCGCTCCACCAGCTTCTCGTGTTGCTTGCGGTAGGAGATGAGCTGGTCGACGCTGATGATCTTCAGCTTATGACGGGTACCGAAGCGCTTCAGGTCGGGCAGGCGTGCCATCGTGCCGTCCGCCTTCATGATCTCGCAGAGGACGCCGGCGGGATAGAGTCCTGCGAGCTTGCACAGGTCGACCACCGCCTCCGTTTGGCCGGCGCGCACCAGCACGCCGCCGTCGCGCGCGCGCAGCGGGAACATGTGGCCCGGCATGACGATGTCCTCGTGGCGGGTCTTCGGGTCAATCAATACCTGCGCGGTGCGCGCGCGGTCGGCCGCCGAGATGCCCGTGCTGACGCCGTCGCGCGCTTCGACTGAAACGGTGAACGGCGTACCGAAGTGGGAGTCGTTGCGCCCCACCATCATTGGCAAGCCCAGCCGGTCGACGCGGTCGGCGGTCATCGGCATGCAGATGAGCCCGCGTCCGTTCTTCGCCATGAAGTTGATCGCGTCCGCATCGACGGACTGGGCTGGCATCGTGAGGTCGCCCTCATTCTCCCGCGCTTCGTCATCGATGATGATCACGAAGCGACCCCTGCGGTACTCCTCGATCGCCTCCTCGATGGTCGCGAGGCCCGTCTGTCCGTTCTGTTTGCGTGCCATGGCTGTGTCTCCCCGCCTATTCCGCCGCGAGGCGCTCCTCGACGAACTGCGCCACGTAGCGGGCGATGATGTCCGACTCTAAGTTTACCCGATCGCCCACATGCTTGCGAGTGAGGTTCGTATGCTGCTGCGTGTACTCGACGAGCGACACGGCGAAGGCCTCGGCCGTCTTGTCGATGACGGTTAGGCTGGCGCCGTCGATCGTGACCGGGCCCTTCACGACGATGTAGCGCAGGAGTTCGGGCGGCGCTGTGTAGCGGGCGATGATCGCGTCCGCCTCCGGCGTGAACGACTCGAGCGTGCCCGTCGCCTCCACGACGCCGCGTACCAGGTGCCCGCCGATGCGCTGCGCCAGCGTCATCGCGCGCTCCAGGTTCACCTCGTCGCCAGAATTCAGCTCGCCCAAGTTGCTGCGGCGGTACGTCTCCGGCATCACGCTGGCGTGGAAGCCCGCCTCCTCCAGGTACGTGCAGGTGAGATCAACCCCATTCACGGCAATGCTATCGCCCAGGTTGGTGCCCCAGAGCACCTTCTGCGCGTTGACGATCAGCTTCCCTTCCTTGATCTCGCGGACGGTGCCGATCTCTTCGATGATGCCGGTGAACATGGCCCCTATAGTCTAACCGCTCCGCGCCTCTCGACGCCTATCTTCCAGCGCCCGGCGTACGAACGCGCTGATCCGTTGCCGGAAGTATGGCGCCGTCACGTAAGAGAGCCCGGCATCGTGATATCCCGCCAACCAGAACTTGTAGGACAAGAGCGCGCGTAACCCGCGGAGAAGGTCGAAGTACCAGACCCGCGGGAGCTGCTTGGGTGCCAGCTCCTGGTATGCCGCCAAGAAGGCATCCGCTGCATCCAGGTCAATGATGAGCGCGAGATCGATCCGGCACTGCGATACGTCGGTGCGCGGGTCGCCGACTTCAGCGTGTGTCCAGTCGACAATGCCGGTAAGCTTGCCGAAACGCCAGACGGTGTTGCCAGGCCAGAAGTCGTCGTGGACGAAGGTCGCTTCTGGCCAATCGATGTGGTCGATCTCCTCGACGAGAACCGCATGGACCTTGCGCGCCAAAGCCCCGCCCTTCTGCGCATACGCACGTCGCTGCTCGAGCTCTTCGCGTATGCCATCAGAAAGCTGGACAGACAGCCACGACAGATCGAAGCGTGCTGGCGTCACCGCGTGTATACGTAGGAGTGCACGCGCGAGCTGCGCCGCCCACGAGGTCACGTCTCCCAGCCGGTACAGCGGGGCTCCCGGCAGATACGTCAACGCGATCGCCGGCACGCCGAACATATCGCCTTCTGAATTGAGAAGCAGTGGCCGCGGTGCCGGGATTTCTACCTTCTCGACTAGCCGCAGAATGTTGTACTCGTGCAGAACGTGTTCGGGACGCGACGAACGATTATCGCGCGGGAAGCGCCGCAACGAAACTTTGATCCGCGTCCCGTCCGACTGCTCAATGTCGAGGACGTGCATGCGCGCGCCGACGCCACCGCGCAGCCGGCGAGCTCGAACGAGCCGCCCGCCCGGGGCAAGCTCGTCGATGAGCCGTGCATAGCCGCCGGGCTTCGCGCGTTTGCTTGTCACCGCGCTGCCTACGCTCTGGGCGTGTATCCCGTGATCAGCACGTCCTCGCCCAGCCGCTCCACCGTCACGTCTCGCAGCCGCAGCGCGTCCGCCATGCGCTCCGCGCCGCGGCCGGCGACGGCGGTCGGCGCGCTCGCGCCGCCGATGATCATCGGTGCGATCACGGCGTGCACCTTGTCGACGAGGCGTTGGTCGAAGAACGAGCCAAGCAGCACGCCGCCGCCTTCGATCAGCAACGTGAGCACGTTCGAGGTGCCCAGCAGCGAGAGCAGCGCAGAAAGAGCGACGCGGCCCGGGTCGTCCGCGGGCAGCACGACCACACGTGCGCCGGTCGATTCGATCT
>JBAROU010000059.1:0-12793 GCA_049642385.1 Dehalococcoidia bacterium
TGCGGCGTCTCCTGGAAGGCGCCCATCCCGCGCTGCTTCATGTCGGACGAGCCGCCCAGGAGCACCATCGGCCAGCAGTTCGACCACGCGTTGGCGAGGCCTGTGATCGCGTTCGTCATCCCCGGCCCGGAGACGACCAGGCACGCGCCCGGCCGCCCCGTCAGGTATGACGTCGCCTGAGCTGCGTACCCCGCCGACTGCTCGTGGCGCATGCCGTAGTACTTGATCCCCTCCTGCATCGCCGCGAAGGCGATCGGCACGACGGGCACGCCCACGATGCCGTACATGTAGTCCACGCCGTGGCGCTTCAAGCTGCGCGCGATGAGCTGTGCTCCGGTGATCTCTCCCATGGGTTGTGCTCCTTGAGTCGAAACGTAGGTTGACGTTGTGCGGAAGGCATGATGCCGCACGGCTCTGAAGGTGTCAAGCGAGCGGTTGGCGCGTGGAGCTACAGGAGGTCGTTGATCACCTGTTCCCACATCTCGGTGTGGCGCCAGTACGTTGTGTGGGCTTTCAGCCACGGCTGACCTTGCAGCAGCTCGCGGTTGTCGCCCTCCTTGATTTTATAGAAGTCGAGCGGGCCGCTAATAGGGTCCTTCTTGTCCCAGAAGTTGATCCATCGCGTGTGATCATCCAGATACGCCCGGATCTCATTCTTCACGGGCGCGGACGGCACCCAGTCGGGGTTCCAGGTCTTGGTCTTGAAGCTGTAGAGCTGGTCCAGGATCTGCCTTCTGACCTCCTGATTGCCTTTAGCCCGCTCTCGCAGGAAGAATGCGATCTTGTCCAGCGGAGAGCCGAACGTTACAAGGCCTTTGATCTTCTTGCCAACGTCGGGTGCCAGCGGGCCGATGTTCATCCGGTTGTTTACTCGGTTGAGCGTGTCGTACGCGATCACGCTCCCGAGCGAGTGGCCGACGAGCACGATCCGGTCGTACGACGGCCGCTCGGATTGGAGCAGCCACTCGACCTTCTGCACAGCGCCGTTCAGGATGTTCCTTCGTATCGGAAAGTGCACAGACTTGACGTCCGTCGTCGTGTAGATTGTGACGTCGCCCAGCGAGTCGGCGATGAACGGCTTCGTAAATGATCCGATGACGCGCATCAGGAACTGGATCGGCTTGGCAGCGCGAGGAAACGTAGAGAAGAGGAGGGGCGCCGCGGTGAGCAGTTTGTGGGCGAACCAGCCCGCCTTGCCCAGATGCTTCAGGTACCAGTATTTCTTGAAGCGACCTCCGCTGAAGGCGTCATCGCCTCGTTGTTCATACGCGCGCACGAGCTCCTGGTTCTCAGCGTAGTACTTCTCGGCTGCCAGGCCCGTCTTGAACACCCAGTCGAACACCTCGCCCATGTCGATGCGCCGTTGGGTCTCATGCGCCCAGTAGTACTCGTAGCAGTCGATCGCGGTCTCCTCATCACCGTCCTTCGTCAGCGACAGGCAGCTCTCCGTCCAGCCGTTTTCGTCGCGGAGGATGTGGCTCGCGGCAATCGTGCTGCCGGGGTTCTGCGCCTCCAGAGTCTTCCTCAGACTTTGGACGAAGCCATCGAGAATCTCAAACGGATCCTGCTGGCCTATCCCGTGGATGGCGAGAAGAGCGACCCTCTCGTTAGGCCACATGACGTGTCTCCTGTACTTTCAGCCTATGTCGTCCTGACAGCGGTGTTCAATCGGCCGCGTCCTCGTCGATTGCCGCCAAATGAGCACAGCTATGATGCGGCACGCCCGATGGGGTGTCAAGAACGGGACACTGGCTCGGGCTGCGCCGGCAGGCGGACTTCGACGCCCGTCAGCTCGTGGAAGTGGGCGGCGATGTCCTCGAGCGCTCGCCGCGACGCGAACGCGGTGTGCTTGTCGGGTCGCTCGATGACACCCCCGTCGGCCAGCAGGTGTTCGCTCCCTTCGATGAGGAAGCCCAAGCAGCGCATCGCCTCGTAATAGGCGATGCGCTCGTCGTCCAGCGGTCGTTGCTCACGATACGTGCTCGTGTACCGCCTAACCAGCATTCGGCGCACAGCGTTCACAGGCCCCTGGAAAAGCCTGGGTAGGTCTATCGGCCCGTGCGCGAACAGGGCGCGCGTCGCGCCGATGTCGTATGCCGGGTCGGCGATCCGCACGGAGTCCCAATCGATCACGCCCGAAACCTCGCCGCGGTCGATCAGGATGTTCAGCGGATGGAAGTCGCCGTGGCAGATCGAAAGGCGCGCCGGATCGGGCGGTCGATGCTCGCTCAGCCAGTCGAGGCCCGGTCGCAGCCCATCGAGCGGAAGCTGATCCAGCACCTCGCCGAGCACTTGCCGGTTCCACCGTTCCACGCTGAGCTGCGCGGCCGGAAATCCCTCCCGATCGAGCGTCGTGCTGAACGCCGTCGTATCGAGTGCGTGCAACCGCAGGTGCAGCTCGGCAAGGATGCGGCTGAGCCGGAAGAACAGGCGCGATGGGCGGAAGAACATGTCGAGCATGATCCGACCCGGCAGGCGCTCCATCACCACGAACGCGCTGCCCAGCATCTCGGCCCTTGCCTCGGCCAGGAACACGCTCGGCGCTGGGAAGCCCAGCTCGACGATGCCTGTGTGGACCGCGCGCTCCCAAAGCGCGTGTTCTGGATCAGTGCTCTTGCGGAACACGCGAACGACGAGCGGTCCCGAAAGCTCTTCTGGCGCGCCCGCCAGCCGAAAGCCGAAAATCTGCGTATCGAAGCCGCCCGTGATCTTTTTGGGCGCTTGGGAGTACGTCAGCGTCGGGTTCTGCAGCTTGCCGCGCAGATAACTGAGGAGCGAATTCGCGATCTCGGCCTCGGCGCGCTGAGCCAGGGTGGTCATGGGGATCGTCGAACGTCGAACATCGGGATCAGTGCAGCACCTGCTCTACCAGCAGGTCGGCGATCTCGTCGTCCGACAGGCCGAGGATCTCCTTGCAGACCTGGTGCGTGTGCTCGCCCAGGCACGGAGCGGCGGTGCGGTACTGCGCCGGCGTCTTCTCCAGCCGGAAGCCGGGACCGTCGTACGTCGTTAGCCCGGCCTCCGGGTGATCGAGCTGCACGTAGTACTTCCGTTCGGCAAGGTGTGGATCGTTTAGTGTGTCGCGCCCGTTCTGGACGACTCCCGCCGGCACGCCCGCGGCCTGCAGCATCGCCATCACGTCCTCCGCCAGACGCTGCGACGTCCATTCTTCGATGCCTCGCTCGATCTCATCCTCGTGCTCCTTGCGCCCCGCGTGCGTCGCGAAGCGTTCGTCGCGCGCCCATTCCGGGTCGCCCAGCGCGCTGCGCAGCGAAGCCCACTGCTCCTTGTCGAAACACGCGATGACGCACCAGCGCTCCTCGTCGCGCTCGCCGAACGGCGTCTCGGTCTTGATCGTCTGGCAGCGGAACGCCCCGTGGGGAGCCGCGTGCGCGATGCGGTTGCCCGCCCGCGTCTGTACGCGGCCGTTCACCGTGTAGTCCAGCAGCGCCGGCGCCAGCGCCGCCACGGACGACTCGATCTGCGCCAGCTCGACGCGTTGGCCCTTGCCCGTGCGCTTGCGATATCGCAGCGCTGCCATGATGGCGATCAGCGTGTGCATTGGGTTGATCACGTAGTCCGGGTAGTTCGTGCCCATGCCCGCAGGCGCGCGGTTCGGGAAGCCAGTCAGGTGGTTGAAGCCCGTGATCGGGCCCAGCACCGCCCCGAAGCCCAGGAAATCGCGATGGGGGCCGTCGTAGCCCTGCATCGGCTGGTACGCCGCGATAATGTCCGGTCGCACCTTGACCAGCTCATCGTAGGTCAGCCGCCACCGCTCGATGATGCGTGGCGTCATATTGCTGAGGAACACGTCCGACCACGCGACGAGCTTCAGCGCCAGCTCACGTCCCTTCTCCGTGTTCAGGTCGATCGTGATGCTGAGCTTGTTCGCGTTGTAGTTGTTGAAGTAGCCGCTTACGTTGTAGCCAGTCTTGCCCGTCGGGAACGGCCCGATGCCGCGCAGCCCATCGACGTGCGACTCTGACTCCACGCGCACAACCGTCGCGCCGTAAAGCCCCATCACCTCCGCGCAGATCGGCCCTGCCCCAAACCACGAGAAGTCGGCGACGTTGATGCCCGCGAGTGCCTGGCGACCGTTGCTTGCCATCCTACATCGCCCCCGAGGCGACGAGCGCCTCTAATTCTGCATCCGTGTAGCCGACCTCGTGTAGCACCTCTGCGTTGTGTTCGCCCAGCCGCGGCGCTCGCCGCACGATGCGCCATGGCGTCTCCGAGAGGCGATAGGGCGGTCCCGGGTACCGGATCGTGTCACCGAGCGCGGGGTGCTCGATCTCCTGGAACCAGTTCCGAGCCTTGAGCTGCGGGTTCTCGCCGAGGTCCTCCGGCGTGCTCACAATGCCGATTAACAACCGGCGGTGCTGGCCCTGCTCGTACAGCTCCCACTTGGTCTTGGCGGCGAAGAAGCGTCGCTTCACCTCGTCGATGTGGCTTAGGATCGGGGCGTTCGTTTCGCGCTTCTTGGCGTCCAGCGCCAGGCTCGTGAGGAAGCGCAGGTCGAGCTGTTCGATCACGCCTCGATACGGCGCCTCGCCCAGGTCTTCGGCCTTGCCCTCCTCCTCCATCCAGCGCAGCAACTCAGCCCACGGCGCGCCGGCCGGCGTGCCGACGTACGACCACACCCAGCCGTCGCTCGCCTCGTACGGGCCGAGGCCCGGTACGGGGAAGGGCAGCGCCAGTCGAGCGCCCGCTCGACCGCGCACGCTCTTATTCAGTTCGTAGGTCTGCATCGCGGTCTCCTCGGCGATGAGCAGCGCCTCCTGCATTGACACCTCGACGCGCTGGCCTTCGCCCGTCAGATCACGGTGGTAGAGCGCCATCGTCGTGCCCGCGGCGGCCTGGATCGAGGCCGAGATGTAGCCCTGGTAGCCGTAAGGCAGGTTCGGCGGGTCCTGCGGGTCGCCCGCGAGCCACATGATGCCCGCCATCGCCACGCCGACGATGTCCGGCGCGAGGTAGCCCGCGTGCGGCCCACTCTCCCCGAAGCCGGTGATCGAAGTGAGGATCAGGTCTCCGCGCAGCGCCCGTAGCCCCTCGTAGCCGAGACCGAGGCTATCGAGGTAGCCGGGCGCGAACGACTCGACAACGACGTCCGCCGTCGCGACAAGCTTCTCGAAGGCGGCGCGGCCCTGTGGGTCGTCCAGGTTCAAGGTGATGCCGCGCTTGCTCGTGTTTAGATTGAAGAAGTAGAGGCTTTTCTCCCGGCCGTGCTCATCGTGGTAGAAGGGCCCCACGTCGCGCGCCGCGTCGCCGCCGGGCGCCTCGATCTTGATCACGTCCGCCCCTAAGTCGGCGAGAAGCTTGGTGCAGTACGAGCCGATCTCGCCCGTCAGGTCGAGCACGCGGACGTCGCCGAGGGCGGTAGGGGAGTCGTCGGTCATGGCGCTACGGCTGATTCTATAAGAGACGCGCCGAAAGTCAACTGATTACGTTGACCTCGCATTCGAATTTGCCGTACTGTGGGCATAAAGGCCCACCCTCTTCGATGCATTCCTCGACCGAACCATCGCTCGCGGGCTCGCCCCCGATCGCGACGCCGTCCCCCCGTTTGACCGGCGTTTCGCGCACGTTCTCTTCGCTGGAGAACCCGCACTTCCGGCTGCTCTGGATCAGCATGCTCTTCTCATTCACCGCGATCCAGATGACCTTCCTGGCCCAGGGCGTCCTCACGTTTCGGCTCACCGGCACCGCCACCGCGCTCGGCTTCGTCTCGCTTGGCTGGGGTGTCTCCCAACTGCCGATGTCGCTCGTGGGGGGCGTCGCCGCGGACCGGCTGCACAAACGGTGGTTGATCATTATCAGTCAAGGCGCCATGGCCGTCGTCTCGGCTGTGACGGCGTTGCTGATCCAGTTCGACGTCATCGCCGTATGGCACATCTTCTTGCTAGCGATTGTCGCGGGCGCTGTCTTCGCGTTCAACGTGCCTGCCCGCCAGGCGTGGATCCCGGAGCTCGTGCCGCAGGACCAGCTGATGAACGCCGTCGCCCTCAACAGCGCCGCCTTCACTTCGACCGGCATCGTTGGACCGGGGCTCGCGGGCATCCTGCTCGCGGCGCCGTTTATCGGACTCGCTGGCATGTACTACTTGATGGCGGCACTCTTCGTGATCGTCGTACTCCTACTCCTGCGCATCCCCGGCGGCGAGCCGTCGACGGCGCGCGAACACGATCATCCCGTGCGCGAGCTAATGGACGGCGTACGCTACGTCCGTAACCACGCCGTCCTGCCGGCGATCCTGCTCTTCGGTTTCGTGCCGATCGTGCTCGGCATGTCCTACCGGACGTTCTTCCCGGTGTTCCAAGAGAAGGTGTACGGCGTCGGCTCGGGCTGGCTGGGCGCGATGGGTGCCGTGATGGCGGTGGGAGCGGTTGTCGGCTCGTTGGGGGTGGCCTCGCTCTCGAACACATCCAGACGCTCGCTTGTGCAAGCTGTGTTGGGCGTCGGATTTGGCTTGTCCCTCATCGTCTTCGCCGCTGCGCCGACGTTACCGCTGGGCCTCGCCGCGCTGCTGCTGGTGGGCCTGACTGCGAACGGCTACTGGGCGCTGAACAATACCATGGTGCTCGGCAACGCCGACGTGGAGTACCACGGACGGGTGATGAGCATCTACATGCTGAGTTGGTCTGTCATGCCCTTCGTCGCATTCCCAGAGAGCGCCCTCGTCGACCAGATAGGTGTTCAGACCACGATAGCTGTCGTGGGCGCTGTGCTCGTCGTGGTGTTGATCGCGATCGCGGCGCTCATGCCCGGCTACCGGCGCCTCCGCGAGCAGGAAGGCGCTGTCTTGGTAGCTGAGGCCATGCCGGTCGGGTCAGCGGGAGACTGATCGCCGGCTAATCTAACCTTGACGTGGACGTTAACTTGGCCGTACACTGACGTATCTACTATGTCAGACGCAGTGAACGGAGGAGCGCCATCAGCTCCGGCGCCTTTGGGTGACCGCAACGGTGATGCCGCTCACCCGCCGGCCGGCTGGCGGCAGACGTTCAGCTCTCTCTCCGGCAACCGCGACTTCGGACTCCTCTTCATCGGCAACATTGGCTTCTTCTTCGGCATGCAGACGATGATCATCATGCGTGGCTGGCTCGTCGTCGAGAAGTGGGAGAACGCCGCCTACCTGGGTTACATCATGGGCGTCGTCGCCATCCCAATGCTCGTTCTCGCGCCCGTCGGTGGCGTCATCGCCGACCGCGTCGACAAGCGCAAGCTGATGCTCGTCGGTCAGGCGTCGCTCGTCGGCACCAACGCGATCATCTCCGCACTCATTCTGACCGGCACCATCGAGTTCTGGCACCTGCTGGCGGTGTCGTTCATCTCCGGTTCTGCGTTCGCGCTGAACATGCCCAGCCGTCAGGCGCTGGTTGCGATGCTCGTGCCGCGCGAGAAGCTGATGAACGCGATCGCCCTCACCACCGCCGGTATGAACGCGAGCCGCATCATCGCCCCTCCGCTCGGCGGCGTCATGATCGCAACGATGGGTCTCGGGCCGTCGTTCGTCGTCTCTACCGGATTCTATGCCTGCGCGTTCGTGACGACGATGGCCCTGCCCGAGATGCCGCCGGAACGTGATCGCGAGTTCTCGTTTGTCCAGGACTTCACCAACGGCATTTCTTATATGAGGCGCACACCACTGCTGCTCGGCCTGCTGCTCTTCGCGACCGTGCCCATGATGTTCGCGTTACCCTATCAGACGCTCCTGCCGCTCTTCGCCGAGGACGTCTGGCACGTGGGCGAAGTGGGCTTCGGCGCCCTCCAGGGCGTCGGTGGCGTCGGCGGCCTCATCGGCGCCCTCATCGTCGCCAACCTAGACTCGTATCCGCGCAAGAGCCGGCTGCTGCTAGGTGGCTCGATCGCGTTCGGCGCCTGCTTGCTCCTGTTCGCGGTCGCGCCGTGGTTCACACTTGCCCTCGTCTTCATGATCGGGATCGGCTTTACCTCCATGCTCGTGATGACGGTGAACAACACTGCGATTCAGATGATCATCCCGGACGAAATGCGTGGCCGCGTCATGAGCGTGATGATGATGACTTTCGGCCTCATGCCCCTTGGCGCCGTACCCGCCAGCATCGCTGCCGATTCCGTCGGCGTCGCGCCGGTCGTGGCCGTCGGCGCCGGCCTGTTCATGACTTCGGTGCTCGCCATCTTCGCCTTCATCCCTTCATTCCGCTCCCTGGACCGCGAGCTCCAGGATGGCAGAGAGCGGGAGACCGCCCGTCGGGCGGGGTGGGAAGGCGCGCCCACCGGCAAGCCAGTATCAGCTCCCGTCGCTAATCGTCGTTAACCCGGCGTCCGGCCTTTGCTGCCCTAGGGCGTCGCGCAGCTGTGCCCGAATTGGATCACAGAGAAGAGGATGTCGTTCGTCGCGATGACGCCGTCAGGCGGTTGCAGGTCCCACGAATCGCCGCCCGGTACCGTCGACGAGCGGTCGAAGGCTGTGTGGTAACCGGACGCAGGCGGCATCGCGAGCGGGCTCATGCTGAGGTCGCCCGTGGCACCGAAACGCCCGACGACGCGGAAGATATCGCCCACGGAGACGGCGTGATCGCGCACGTTGGCGGGCCCCGGCGTATCGAAGAAGTCCCAGAAGTTCAGGTAGTTGCGCCGGCCGCCCAGCGCGGCGTTCGTGCCGTTCTCGAGCGCGTTCTCACAGCCGTCGCTGTCGGTATCCGCAACCCGGGCCTTCACCTCGAAGCGAACGTCATCGATGCCAACGTTGAAATAGAACAGGTTGTCCACCTCGGCGAAGCGCAGGCAGACGTTCTGTCCGGCGACGCTGGCAATGTTGGCCGTTACCGTCGTGTAGCCCGCGTCAAGCGGGTCTCCGGGATCGGTCTGATAGAGGTTCAGCAGAATGTCAGATGGCGCTACCGTGAAGGGATCGCTCGTGATCCCTCCCACGGTGACGATATCGGCGCGAAACTGCTGGTTATTGCCAGCGAAGGCGGAATCAAGCGAATTGGGTGTGGCGTAATCCACCGCCAGGTTGTGCAGGTGAAGCTCGAAGCCGACGGTGTTCTTGGTCGGTATCCCGCACCGGTAGAGTACGTGGGAGCCGGGCCCATCGCCATTCGCCATGACGGCTTGCAGCCCCTGCGGTGGCGCCTGCACGACCGCGCCGCTGCCACCATTGATGGCGCAGTCGCCCTCCGGTGGTACTGCGCCGGTCTGGTTGCACCAGCCACCGGCATACGTGGACGAAGCGATCCCCGTCCAGCACGGGACGACGCTGGAACCGACGATACCCGTCTCAAAGCCGTCCTTCCCGATCGGCGCGCACGCGGGGTAGTCCGGTCCCACCGTGCAGAAGCCGCCCGCGCACTCCATGTTCATCCCGTTCGGCGCGCAGTCCGTCGGCTCGTCAAACGAGCCTAGCACCATGTTCGCGTCGAAAGAACGGTCGCCGCCCAGGTCCGCGAGCGGGATAGCCGCAGTAAACGATGTGCCTCCGAAGGTGATCGGCACGGTGTCGATCGTACTCGCATCGCTTGGATCTATCATTGGTAGCTGGCCGCCTGCCACGTTGCCCAGGGCGGCGAGTACATCGCTGCCCGGCATGCCGGGCGGGTCCACGCAAAAAGCGTCCGCTCCCGAAATAGAGCCCGTCGCCGGGTTGCGGTCGGTATCGAAGTCGATGAAGCCGAGCACCTCCATGCCGTTTCCGGCGTCCGCCGGAGAGATGGGGCTGCTGAACTGCACGGTGAGGTACAGCGTCGTCGCGTCGACTGAGCCCGAGACGAGCGTGATGTTGGGCTGGAACGTTTCAGCGCCGAATGTATCGCCCGTCGGATCGGGAATGCGGAACGTCGCCGGTGGAACGCCGCTGATTATGATGGTGTCTGAACCGGCTGGCGCTAGCAGGGTCGTTCCTTCTCGCGCGGGCCACTGTCGCTTGGGCGTTGCGGGCGAGTGTTGGCCATAGTCGCCGATGCCTTCCGTGGGCGCCTCAGCGATCGCGGTAGGGGAGTGGCGGCTGCCCAGCGCCAGAGCAATGGCCGTTAGAGCGAGCACGAGCGCTACTGTCTTGCCCACAGCGAGCCTCCCGATCGTTCTCTACCTCTGCGAAGGCCCGCCGCACCTTCACTTCGGCTAATCCTCGTCAAGCTAGCGAGCGTTTAGGTGCTTGGTCAAATGCGCGAAATGGCTGTAGGCCTGTGGGAATTATGAGCAGCTGTGGCCGAATTGGTTGACGGAGAAGAGGATGTCGCCGACGCTGATCGAACCGTCAGCCGCGTTTATTTCCCACGCATGGCCGCCCGTGGCTGGCGGGCTCCTGTCGAACGCCGTGTGGTAGCCGCTCGCCGGTGGTGGTAGGAGTGGGTCGATGCCTGCATTGCCGTTCGTCCCGAAGCGCCCGACGACTCGGAAGATGTCGCCGACGCTGATGATCTTGTCCTTCGCGTTGCTCCCGTCTGGCGTGTCGAAGAAGTCCCAGAACTTCAAGTAGTTGCGGCCTCCGCCTAGTGCCGGGTTCGATCCGTTCTCCCGTTCGTCTGAGCATCCGTCCAGGTCGCTGTCGAGGCCGGCCTGCGCCGTCGGCGTCGATGTCGGTGTCGAGGTCGCCGTCGCCGTCGGAGTTGGCGTGCTGGTCGGCGTCGACGTCGGCGTGTTCGGGTTGGGCGTGGGCGTCGGCACGATCTCCGGGCACGAGAACACAGGCGGCGTCGCTGTTGGGTTCGGATCGTCGGTCGGCGTTGGCGCACCCTTGTCCACCAGCCCGGCGATGAGCGACCAGCCATTCAATGAGCCAAGATCTTCCACAGCGACATCGCACACGGTGAGCTTCCAGGTGCCCGCCATGCTCTCGCCGTCGAACCTATTGAGCGGCTCGTTCGGCCGTAACACCCCGCCAATGGTGGGTACCGTGCCTGCACACTCGTCCTCGACCGGGGCCGCCGCTTCATCGTCCAACGTGGCATCGATGTTGTCACCGCCGCAGCCAAAAATGATCGCCGGCGAGCCTGGCCGGTGGATCAGCGTGGCGCTGGTGCCCGTGTCGACGTGCGTCAGAATGACGATGACGTCACCGACATACGTGTGGCTGATATTGACCGCCAGGTTCAGGTCCAGGATCGGGCTCGCGTTGGCGACGGCGATCGTGTCCTCGATGCCCGTGAGGTAGTCGGCGTCCGGAATCGCAAACGGCCCGCTCAGGGTATCCTCGAAGACCGTGGGCCCTGCCGAGGCCGACCGTTCACCGCCGTTCGTTGTGGCCCCCTGAGCGTGCTCGACGCCCCCCGTCGCCATCGAAATGGTGAGGAGGATGAGCGTAAGCGCGCCAATGGCGCCGAAGCCCAGGAGCGGCGGGGACAACCTGAGGTGCATGCTGGAACCTCTCCCTTCTGATAACGCGGAGAGGCGCCGCCTGTGTCAGATCGTATCTGAATCTAGGTCGAAGCTACTACGCGCAAGTGTGCCCGAACTGCTTGACCACGAACAGGATGTCGCCCGCGCTGATCGACCCGTCGGCTGCGTTCAGGTCCCATGGGTCGCCGCCAGGGGTCGGCGCGCTTCGGTCGAACGCTGGGTGGTACCCGCTCCCTGGCGGCATCGAAAGTGGATCTATGGCGGCATTCCCCGTCGAGCCGAAGCGAAACACCAGACGGAGGATATCCCCTGCGGAAATAATCCGGTCGCGCACGTTGGTCGCGTCTGGCGTATCGAAAAAGTCCCAGAAGAAATCGGGGTTGCGCGCGCCGCCGAGCGAGCCCTGTGTGCCCAGCTCGCGACTGTCGGCGCAGCCGTCGTGGTCGGTGTCGGGCGCCAGATACGTAATCTTGTCGCCTCCGAACTCCGCGACGTAGATCGTCCCGTCGGCGCCCGTGGTCACGTCTAGCGGCGCGTTGAAGCTTCCCGCCAGCGACGTGTCCGACACGACCGAGCTGCCGTCGCCCGAGAGCTCGACCCGATAGACCTGACTGGTCTGCAATCCGGCGATGAGCAGATCGCCCTGCATCGAGCCGCCAAACGCCGTGCCAATGTACTCCGTGATCCCATCGCACGAGCAGTGCGCGGGCAAGAGATCGATCGGGCCCGTGAAGTCGAGGCCGTTCCCCTCTTCGCCTGGGTGATAGGTGCACTGGCGCGCGTCCGTGCGGCCGCGATTGCGATTCGGGTGGCCATAGTAGTTGCCGGCCTCGATCAGGTTCAGCTCATCCGATGTGCTGACGCCGCCTACGCTCGTCATGCACGTCGCTGAAGGGTTCGGCCCACTCGGCCCGTTATCCGTCGCGTAGATCTTGCCGTTGCTGTGCACCAGCAGGTCGAAGGGGTTGCGCGTCCCGGGCGCGAACACGCTTACGTCGCCACCGGTTTTGTTCACATTGTCATCTGCTGGCACGCCCGCCGGACTGTACGTGATTGCCCCATTGAAGCCGGGAGCGCTCACGTCGGCCACCAGGATCGCGGCCGAAAGCGGCGTCTCGGGCCAGTTCCCGCCTTCGACGATGCCCGAATCCGTTTGCGAGCCCTGGGCGATGTAGAGCTTGCCGGTGCTGTCGAACGCCAGGCCGTTCGTGAGATGGTTGAGCAATGGTCGTCCCGTCGGCAGCCCTGTGATGATGTCCGTGCGCGTCCAGGCCGGCCCGGTAAAGACGCTGACCTTGCTCTCGAAGCCGTCGGTCGCGCTGCGGTCCCGTCTCGATGCGTAGACCTTCACCGGCGAGGCCGGCGCCGTTGGGTCGAACGCGATGCCCATCACGTCGTCCAGGCTCGAGCCGATCACCTGCGTGCCCGTGACGTTCTTTGTCGCAGGATCCAGCGTGTAGGCGACGATCCG
>JBAROU010000067.1:0-5051 GCA_049642385.1 Dehalococcoidia bacterium
GATGATGTAGCCCAAGATCAGCGCGAATTCGAACCCAAAGGACGCCCAACGGCCAGCGAACTGGTGGACGAGAGACGACCCGAAGATCAGGTCGACGATCAGCACGGCAAAGACGGCGATGTGGAGCAGCATCGACACAGCCATGCTAACGAGGCGCTATTTCGCGTTCAAGCGCGCTACGGCGAGAAGCTGATCTCATGTAGAATCGCCTCGTGGCCAAGTACGTCATTGCGCTCGACCAGGGGACGTCCAGCTCGCGGGCGGTGCTGTTCGACGAAGAGGGCAGGGCCTTCGCGACGGAGCAGCAGGAGTTCCCCCAGATCTACCCGCAGCCGGGCTGGGTGGAGCACGACCCCGAGGCGATCTGGTCGTCGCAGCTCCAGGTGGCGCAGGCGCTCTTGCGCAACACGAAGGTCTCGCCCGGCGACGTCGCGGGCATCGGCATCACGAACCAGCGCGAGACGACGGTCGTTTGGGAGCGCGCGACGGGCAGGCCCATCGCGAACGCGATCGTCTGGCAAGACCGGCGCACCGCTGGCTATTGCGATGAGCTACGCCGGCAGGGCATCGAACCGATGATCCGCGAGCGCACCGGTCTCGTCATCGATTCGTACTTCTCAGCGACGAAGGCGCGCTGGCTGCTGGATAACGCTCCGGACGCGCAGCGCCGCGCGGAGGCGGGCGAGCTCGCGCTGGGCACGATCGATAGCTGGCTGATCTATCGACTGACCGGCGGCCGCGTCCACGCCACGGACGGAACGAACGCCTCGCGCACGATGCTGCTCAACCTGCGCGACGGCGTCTGGGACGACGAGTTGTTGCGCACGTTCGACATCCCTGCCTCGATGCTGCCGGACGTGGTCGACTCCAGCGGCGTCATCGCAGAGTGCGACGCAGCACTGTTGGGTGCGGCGCTGCCCATCGCGGGCGTCGCCGGCGACCAGCAGGCGGCGCTCTTCGGGCAGGCCTGCTTCCGCGAGGGCGACGCGAAGAACACCTACGGCACAGGCTCGTTCCTGCTGATGCACACGGGCGAGACGCCGCGCGCGTCGCAGGCGCTGCTCGCCACGGTCGCATCGAAGCTGAACGGGCGGCTTCAGTACGCGCTGGAAGGGAGTATCTTCGTCACCGGCGCCGCCGTGCAGTGGCTGCGCGACGGCCTGCGCTTCTTCGACGACGCTTCGGAGATCGAAGCGCTCGCCGCGTCCGTTGCATCGAGCGACGGCGTGTACCTTGTGCCGGCGTTCGTCGGCCTCGGCGCGCCGTACTGGGACCCGTACGCGCGCGGTGTGATCGTTGGGCTCACACGCGGAACGTCGCGCGCGCACATCGCCCGCGCGACACTCGAGGCGATCGCGTTCGAGACGCGCGACGTGCTCGACGCGATGGAGACGGAGACGGGCATCCGATTGGAAGAACTGCGCGTCGACGGCGGCGCGTCGCGCAACGACCTGCTCATGCAGATCCAGGCAGACGTCATCGGACGACCGGTCGTGCGCTCGGCTGTGCCGGAGACGACAGCGCTCGGCGCGGCGTACCTGGCCGGGCTGGGCGTCGGCCTCTGGTCAGGGTTGGATGACATATCGAAGCGCTGGCGCGCGGACCGGACGTTCGAGCCGCAGCTCGCCGCCGAAGAACGAGACGAACGCTACGCGGGCTGGCGTCACGCCGTCGAACGTGCGCGCGGTTGGGCCCGCCTGCCGGACGGGCAGGCGCAGGAGACGACAGGAGAACAATAATGCAACGTCTCAACGATCAGGTCGCCATCATCACGGGGGGCGCGAACGGCATCGGTCGAGCCTTCAGCATCGGTCTCGCAGGCGAAGGCGCGCACGTCGTCGTTGCAGACATCGACGAGGAGGCGGCGCGGCAGACCGCGGCGGAGCTGGAGAAGAACGGGCCGAAAGCCGCCGCCTGTGCCGTCAACGTCGCCGACCCAACGTCGACGGAAGCGATGGCGCGGCTCGCGCTCGACCGCTTCGGCCGCATCGATATCCTCGTCACCTGCGCAGCGATCTACGCCACGCTCGAGCGCAAGGAGCTGCTCGACATCGACCCGGATGAGTGGCAGCGCGTCATTTCGGTGAACCTCACCGGCACCGAGCTCGCCGCGCGCGCCGTGCTCGGCCCCATGCGGGAGCAGCGCTCAGGAGCGCTGGTCTTCATGGGCTCCGTGAACACGCACATCGCGCCGGCGGGGCGCGCACACTACAGCGCCGCGAAGGCCGCGGTCGAAAACCTGGCGAAGACGCTCGCGCGCGAGGCGGGACCGTACGGCGTGCGCGTGAACGCGCTTTCGCCCGGGCTCGTGCGCACGGGGCGCGCCGCCGTGACGGACGAGCGCTACGAACAGACAGCACGCGATCGCGCGCTCCAGCGCGAGATGCACCCCGAGGATCTCGTTGGGCCGCTCGTCTTCCTCTGCTCGGACGAGGCGCGCATGATTACGGGCCACACGCTCGTCGTGGACGGTGGTCAGATTTTCGTTTAGGGGTTAGGGAAGCTTAGTTCGTCAGCCAGGCGTCGGGTGCGACATCGGCGGGGCCGTTCTCCCTGAGAATCGCCATCGCAAGACCACCGTAGACCGCGAGGTCAATGACGGCGTTCCACGCCTGTCCGGCCACGATCTGGCCCGACGTCCCCCACAGGTCAGACGTGCTGTCGTATGGGAGTGGCAGCGGGTCCATGATCACATGACTGCCCACCAGCGCTGTCGCGAGGGCGGCGGGGCGCAGCACCTCGCGCGCCGTCGGCCGATGGCCGCGCAAGAGCGCCCACGCCGTAGCGGCGACACCTGTCGCAGCGCCGACGAGGAGCGGGAAGACGCGCTTGTGTGTAATCGCTTCGCGGTGGAGGGAGCGTGGGTCGCCGTTGGCGACCAGCCCCATGAGGAAATCAACGTCGGGCAGGCTCGCCGCGGCGACGCTCAGCATCATGCTCCGCCGCGAGTTCACGCCCGCGAGTCGGGCTACGGTGTAGCCGACGATGCTATGTCCGAGAGGCGTCGCCACCTAGTGCTGTCCTTTGCGCTACGGTGCTGGATCTATCGTCTCGCCATCGATGACGAGGATGCTGCCATTCCACCGATAGGTCACCCGCCTGATCTGACTCGGGCAGCAGAGCGGATCGTCGTCTGCGAAGTAGGCTTCGGTCGTGATCAAGCGGCCGTTCTGGATCCGGGCTGAGACGCCACTCCTTGGCTGCGCGGGCAGCGCCAGTACGAGCTGCTTGAGCTGGCCATCCACGTAGCCAAACGCAAAGATCGCGAGGTCGCCCAGCGAACCACCCGAATCGATAGGCAAGACGGCTTCGTCGCGGCCGTCGCCCGTGAGATCGCCATACCGGATGCGATCGACATCCGCTTCGCCGCCGTAGCTGCCGACGAAGTTCTCCACTTCGGGGCGAGTCGCCAGGTCCACGGCGTGGATGTCGGCATCGGGCCCGGCGTTCGTGGGCGTAGCGGCGGGCGTCAATACTGCTGGCATGGTTGGTGTTGCAGGTAGCTCCCCGGCCGTGGCGGTCGGCGTTGACGCCGGCTGCCCGTCGTTACCATCGTTCCCGTCGCCGCAGGCCATCGCGAGCGCGATGACGAGCATCGGGAGGGCTAAGACTACAAATCGTTTCGGCATCCGTGCCTCACAAGAAAAGGTGGCGGAACAACTGTGCTAACCCCACCACCCCTGTCAGTACGCGCCGAATATCGACCTCACTATACACCACGAGCTACTCGTTCCGTCAACCTGTTCCGTTGAGCAGCCGCTAGCTCGGTGCGGCGTTGCGCTCGGTGCGCAGGACAAGGCCGTCGGCCGCCTTCTGGCCCGCACTGACCAGCGTTCGATGCGGGTATGGGATTTCGATGCCTTCCGCGTCGAACGCTTTCTTCAGCCGAAGACGCAGCTCGCGCGTGACGTCCCACTGCCGGATGGGCTGCGTCTCGCCGAGGATGCGGATGTCGATGCCGGAGTCGGCGAAGTCCTCGATGCCGAGCACCGTCGGTGGGTCGATGATGTCGTGCGACCAGTCCGGGTCGGCCGCCAGCTCGTGCCCGACGCGATCGATCACGGCGAAGACGTGGTCGAGGTCTTCGCTGTAGGATACCCGGATGACCATGTTCACGCGCGACATCGCGCGCGTCAGGTTGCTCGCCACCGTCACCTCGCCATTCGGGACGCTGTGCACCGCGCCGTCGAGGTCGCGCAGGACCGTCCGGCGCAGGTTTACGTCCTCGACGAGCCCGCCGATGCCGGCGATGTTGACGACGTCGCCCTTGCTGTACTGGTTCTCGATCAGGACGAAGAGGCCGCTGAGGAAGTCCTTCACCAAGCTTTGCGCCCCGAAGCCGACGGCGATGCCGATGATGCCCGCGCTCGCGATCAGCGCGCCGGTGTTGATACCGAACTCCGGCAGGATCGTGAGCAGACCGAGCGTGATCGCCACGACCCAGACTGTGCGATAGGCGACGTGCGAGAGCGTGTCGGCGCGCTTGTCGATCTCGACCTGCGGTTCGCCCACCATCTGCGTCGCGATCGCCTTCCGAATGCCGGGGCCGATGACGCGCTGAATGATGCGCATCACGATGTAGATCAGCACCACCACCGCGAGCACTCGGGCGCTGACGGTCCAGGCGGTCTCCCCCCAACGCTCCCAATCCACGTGTACGCTGATGCCTGCAACAACCATGAGAGCCTCCCTTCATAGACGTTCTCTCACCCTTACGCGAGAAGGGGAGGCTTGGCAAGGCGCGGAAGGGAGACGCCGGTGGGCAGGGCACTAAGCTAGGAGTGACCGATGGCGCGGAACAAAGGGCGTAAGTGACTACGGCGAGCAGCTCGTAATAGGCTGCGAGGTGATTTGGTACGGGGTTCCACCAAATGTTGAGGCAAACATGATCCCATGCCGGAAGTACTGGTAATAGCCTGAAAAACTGCTGAACTGAACGCTGGACCGCGCCTGACCAAACCATGTGTTGTTCAGCCAGGCGATGAAGAACTGGTCAGGGATCCAGTACGCGTCAGGACAAGCTTCAGGCCAGTTGAAACCGTGCAGATCGG
>JBAROU010000072.1:0-2070 GCA_049642385.1 Dehalococcoidia bacterium
CTTACGGTAGAGCCCGATCAGCTCGGAGCCAGACAAAAACGCGACGTCTTCGTTCGGCATGGCGAACCTCCTCTCGAGTTTGAACTAGGATACGCCGGAGAACGCGACCGGCAGCGAGGCCAACCCACGCAGCACGATGTTCTCTTTGTACTCCGGCGCCTCGGTCTGGAGCTGTAGGTTCTCGAAGCGTTGGACGAGCGAACGCAGCGCGATCTCCCCTTCAACGCGAGCGAGCGGTGCGCCCAGGCAGTAGTGGATGCCAAACCCAAACGCGAGATGATGATTATCAGCGCGCCTGATATCGAAGCGCTCCGCGTTCGGGAACTCTGCTTCGTCACGATTGCCGGACGCGAGCAGGATCACCGACTGCGTTCCTTTAGGGAGCGTCAGGCCCCTCACATCCATGTCCTCCAGCGCCGAACGCACCGTCATCTGCACCGGCGGGTCGTAGCGCAAGATCTCCTCCACCGCGCTCTGCGCCAACGCAGGCTCGCTTCGCAACAGGTCGAGCTGATCAGGGTTGCGCAGGAGGGCCAGCATGCCGTTGCCGATCAGGTTCACCGTCGTCTCGTGGCCAGCAACAAGCAACAGGATGCACGTGGCGAGCAGCTCTTCCTTGTTCAGCTTGTCGCCCGCCTCTTCCGCAGCGATGAGCGCGCTCAGCAGGTCGTCGCGTGGATTTGTTCGGCGCTTCTCGATCAGCTCGCTGAAGTAGTCGCGGAACGACTCGATCGTGCGCGTGCGAGCCTCGAGCGCCTCCGGCGGCAGTAGCTCGACGGGATCAAGGCTGCGCGCCGCCTCTCGCGACCAATCGCGAAAGCGCACGTGGTCCTCGGACGGCACGCCCAACATCTCGCAGATCACGTTCACCGGCAGCGGGTAGGCGATGTCCTCGATCACCTCCAACGACCCCTTCTTTGCGACGGCATCCAGCAGTTCGTCAACCCACACTTCGATGCGCGGGCGTAGCCGTTCGATGACTCGCGGCGTGAATGCCTTGCTCACGAGACCGCGCAGCCGGGTGTGGTCGGGCGGGTCGAGGAACAAGAACGGCTCAGCATCGATCACTCGCTCGTCTACCTCGATCGCCCCGTCAGCGACGGCTTGCTGATAGACCTCAGCGTTACGCTGGTCGCTGCTGGAGAGGGGGTCGCGCAGGATTGCCACACAGTCGGCGTAGCGGCTGAACACCAGTGCACCGAACGGCGACTCGTGCACCGGGTCCTCTGCTCGCAGCCTGGCGTAGACTGAGTAGGGGTCGATGCGGAAGCTCGGATCGAGTGGGTTGAACAGGACGGGTTCCGCTGCCTGTGTCATGGCTCGACTCCTTCCTGGCGTGAGCTATCGCCACCGGCCTCGATCCTACCACACCACGGGTACGTTGCCCCTTAGATGCGACCGCGCACTACCACTGCGCCCATCGCCAGCGCGGCGACCACGTAGCTCAGGCAACCCACCCAGTACGCGATCGATATACCCCAGCCCATCGAGATCACGATCGCCAGCACGGAAGCGCAGACCGATGTCGCGCCGTTCACTCCCCAGAAGAACGCGGTCGGTGCATCCGGCCTGAGCGACGCCACCTTCATGCCCAGCGGGAACGGCATCCCCATCATCAGGCCCATCGGCGCCAGCACGGCGACCGACGCCATGATGCGCACCGTCGTCGTGCTCGCTTCGAACTGGTCGACCGCGGCCGGCGTCAGCACGCCGAACGCGACAAGCACCAGGAGCAGGACCACGAGCGGCGACAGGACGGCGATCCGCAGACTCGAGCCATGCTCCGGTCGAACCAGCCGTTCCGTGGCGAGGCTCCCAAGCCCGCTGAAGATCAGCAACGAGAACAGGACAACGGACAAGGCATACGTAGGATGGCCCAGGAAGATGATCAGTCGCTGCATCTGCGAGATTTCCAGCAGCAGGAAGCCGAGCCCGATGGCGCAGAAGAAGACAACGAATGGCAGCATGCCGGTCACCGCTTGCCGGCTTGTCGTCAGCGCGAGCGGGAGAACGACGAAGAGCGCCGCTAGCCCTACAACGACGATAGTCAGACTGAGGAGCACCAGCACT
>JBAROU010000087.1:0-4958 GCA_049642385.1 Dehalococcoidia bacterium
TTGCGCAGGAGACATGGCGACGGCATCCATCATTCGTCAACGCCGATGCAACCGTTGGCGAGCTCGCGTGGGTCTGGGGCGCTGGGCACCGCGCCGCCGGGGCGACATGGAGGCACCACCTCTGGACCCACGAGAGTGACACCAGCGCGTGGGGCTGGATCTTCGCTCCGATGACAACGACGCTTTCTGCGACAACGACCCGTTCCGAACCGACGACGCTAGTGTGGCAGGTGCACTCTGACCACGCCGAGCTACTGGATGCGGTGCTGGAGTGGTTCGAGGCTGAGACGCCGGGTGTTGCTCGACAGACGTCAGCGCGCGAGGGCGATGCGCAAGCGATTGCGCGGTTGCAGCGTCACGGTTACGTGCGTGACGAGGCCGCACCGTGGAGCCTGCTCAACACCCGCGATCTCAGAGAGATAGAAGAGCCTGAGCTGCCCAAGGGTTACCGGCTCAAGACGATGCGTGAGATCGCGGACGTGCCACGGCGCGTGGAGGTGCATCGGGCGGCGTGGGGGCATTCGAGCCTGACCGTGGCGAGCTACACGGATGTGATGAGTACGTGTCCCTACCGCGATGACCTCGATTTTGTGCTCGAGGCGCCGGACGGCTCACTGGTGGCATCAGCGATCGGCTGGTACGACGAGGAGAACGGCGTTGCTGAATTCGAGCCGGTAGGGACGCACCCGGACCACCGTCGACAAGGCATCGGTCGAGCGCTGATGCTGTTCGGTCTGCAGCGCTTTCACGCAGCGGGCGCGACGCATGCGATCGTCGGATGCCGAGGCGACGCCGAGTACCCGATACCCAAGCGGCTGTACGAGTCAGTCGGGTTCCGTGAGCTATCGCGCGAGTTGCGGTTCAAGCGGGGGTAGTGGCAGCAGTCGTCGCAGAACCGTGTCGAAGCAGCAGCAGAACGTAGAGACGCCCCGACGTGTCGGGGCGTCTCGCAACATGCGTCAGTTTTGGCAACTAATCGGGCAGCGGGCGACCGCCCAGAGGCTCACCCTGCACGTTTGCCTGCTGCATGTCGTAGAGGTTGGCGTTGAGGTATGTGAAGACGCCTTCGGGGTTGTCCGCAACTTCCGGCCAGACCCACACGTGCATCATCCAGCGCAGGTCGCCGATGAAGTTACCGTTGTCGGCGGCGCAACCATCGGCCGTGTTGTTCTCGGAGATGATACCAGCGCGCGTGCACAGGCCGTTGTGCTCGTGCCACAGCTCCAGGTTACCAGCGAAGCCGTCGGGCGGAATGCTGGCCGTGACACCGGAGTTGATGCCGGGGAAGAGCAGGTACCAGACGCCGACGAGCGTCCACTCACCGTTCGGGTCGCCGAGCTGGCTGAAGAGAAGCCCTTCCGGCTTGCCTGGATCGAAGACGCCGTCCATCACGTAGCTCATGTTGAGGAAGTGAGCGCCCATGAACGGCACATCGTTCGTGTACTGGTTGAATCCAGCGGCGCGCGCTTTTTCGACGGTGTCCACCGTCTCAGCGAACGCGCGCGCATCCGTAAGCTGCTGTCGGAGGAGATCGACCTCATTCGGTAGCAGCGTGCCGCCCGGCGTGTTGCGCAGTACGGTGGCGTCGTCCATCGAAATGAACTCGTTGAACGTTGGGTGGGAGCCCACGTCGTGGGAGTAGCCTGGCGGCTGTACCTCGTTGTGCGACTCCTGCTGACTCAGCGCAATCCCCTCCTGCGACGCCTGTGCGTCGGCAGCGGGGCTCTTCGGCGCGCTTTGTGAGACGTTGGTGCTGTCTGCGCCTAGGTCGCTCGCGCCACCAAGGTAGGTCACGGCGGTGAGCCCCAGCGCGCCGAAGCCAACGACAGCGGTGGTAATAGCGGCGAGTGACAGTCGCGTGCCGTTCGCCCAGCCCTGCGCCGTCGCGAGCAGCACGCTCACGGCGATCACAATCGCGACGACGCCCACTGCGGCGACCGCTTGCGTCCAGCCATCGTTGCTATCGAGTACCGCGTTCAGGATGACCGTGAGGATGACGAGCGCCGACGCCGCAATGAGGAGCAGCACGGGAAGCAGCCGGAACTTTGACGGAGGTCGAGCCATCGTATACACTCCCTGCGAAACTGAACGGGATTCAGTGCCTTACTACCGGTAATCATACGGAATCCGACGAGTTTGTCAAGGATGGGGTTCGGAAACATGCAAAGAACGCTCCTGCTGGCGCTCTCTGCCGCTCTGGCAGTAGGGCTGCTCGGCTTCCTGGCAGCCGGCCGCGCCGAGGCGCACGGTGTGCAGGTGGCCGCTGACCCCGCGCCGAACGCACAGCTCTCAGAGACGCCGGCCACGATCAGCGTCACATTCAGTGAGGCGATCGAGCCTTCGGTGAGCACGATCCAGCTTTGGGACCAGTCCGCGAACCCGATCGAATTGGGGGCACTGGACTTCCCCGCAGCCGACAAGATGTCTATTCAGGTGCCAGGCGAGCTAGAACCGGGCATCTATACCGTGATCTGGCGCAACCTCTCGACCGTGGACGGACATACGTGGTCGGGCTCGTACCCGTTTACCATGCTCGGCCCGGGCGGCGCAGTGCCGGGGGGATCAGTCTCGCCGGAGCTGCGAAATATCGCCCAGGCACCTTCGACGAACCCATCGACGCTGGAATCTGTCGCGCGCTGGGTGGTGCTGCTGGGCAGCGCCGTCATGATGGGGGGCACGGCGTACGTGCTGTTCGTCGCAGCGCCAGCCGCGCGAGTGCTCTCGACCGACACGCGAAACACGCTGCGCAAACTCTCGCGCACCGTGCTGCTGATCACCGTCGCCATCGCGGCATTCTTCGTGCTCGAAGGGAGTCTGCTCGAGCTTGTCGTGCAGGCGAACCGGTTGGGCGGCTTAGATAGGGCGGACAACCTCTTGCGCGACACGCGCTTTGGTCACTACCTCGTCGCGCGGCAGGCCTTGCTGGGCGGGGCGTTGCTCGCGGTGGTCCTCGCGTGGAGGCTGCGCGACACGATCGGCGAGGTTTTCGCGTTGGGCTTGCTGTTCCTGGTGTCCTTCGGGGTGCTGCTGACGCAGTCGCTGGTGAGCCACTCCGCGGCGAGCGACGGCGCGTTCTGGACAACGACCGTCGACCTGCTCCACTTGAGCGCTGCCGCGCTCTGGATCGGCGCGCTGATCCACATCGGTCTTGCTATGCCGCGATGGCTGGATGAACTGAAGGGCGCGCCGCGCACGCTCTTCGCCGCAGAATCGTTCCGGCGCTTCTCCGTGCTGGCGGCGTTCTCGGTCGTCGTGCTCCTTGCGAGCGGCGTGCTGAGCGCGCTCGTCCAGTTCACGGCCTGGGACGAGCTATGGAGTACCAATTACGGCTGGTCCCTCATCGGAAAGATGGCGGTCATGATGCCGTTGCTTGCTGTCGCGGGGCTGAACGCGTTCATTCTGCAGCCGCGCGTCGTCCAAGCGTCGACGCAGATGGCGGGCGGCGCCGACGGCGACGACAGCGGTGGCGTGACGTCCGCCGTGAGCCAACTCCAGCGTCTGCTGTCGAACACGGTGCGCGCCGAGGCGGTGCTGGGCATCATGGTGCTGGTCGCCGTCGGTGTGCTAATCCAGCTCCAGTCGCCCCGCACAACGGCTAAGGCCGAGAGCGTGCAAATGGCTGCGGCGGCCACTCCGGAGCCTGCCGGTTCGCAAGACGAGCAGGGCTACCAGGAGGACACCGAGGTCAACAGTGTGATCTTCTTGCTGCGCATCGATCCGGCGGATATGGGCGAAAACGCCTTCGAGCTCGGGCTCGGTGCGGAAGGTGGATCGGTCGGCGAGATTACAGACGTGCGACTGGAGTTCGTCCACGAGGGCGGCGATATCGGCGAGTCGCGCCTACCGATGACCCTCTCCGGAAGCGCGCGCTACAGCGCCGACGGCAGCAACCTGAGCCTGCCAGGCGAGTGGACGGTGACGGCGAACGTGCGCCGGCGCAACGCGGACGATGTACGCGCGACGTTCACAGTGCCAGTGGGCGAGCAGGCGCCCGCAGGTGGCGGCGGTGGCGCCCCCGCAGCGCAGGCGGCCGAAGAGTCCGACAGCATCTGGCAGTGGCCGTTCGCCGGCGCGAGGTCCACAGCCGCTATCGCCCTGCTCGCGATGGTGGGGTCGGGCGGCGCCGCCTGGGGCGCCTGGCGGCTCGTGCGACGGCAGGCGTAGCAACACCACCCTCGTCCCGTTACGATTTGGACTGGCTCTTGATCAGGTCGCCCAGCCGCAGGTAGGGACCCGCGGTCATACCGCCGTCGATGTGGATCGCCTGGCCGCTGATGTAGGCGCAGTCGTCCGAGGCGAGGAAGTGAATCAGCGCCGCGACTTCTTCGGGCCGGCCGGGACGGCCGAGCGGCGTCATCGCATCGGTGATGGCGGCAAAGCCCGGTGGCGCGCCCATCGGCGTATCGATGTTGCCCGGGCAGACGCAGTTCACGCGGATGCCGACGGACGCCAGCTCCAGCGCTGCGGTCTTCGTCACGCCGACAACGGCGAACTTCGACGCGACGTACGGAGCGCTGCCGTAGTGCCCCTGCACGCCCGCGAGCGAGGCCGTGTTGACGATCGCGCCGCCGGACTTCATGTGCGGGACGGCGTGCTTGATGCCGAACACCACGCCGAGCGTGTTGGTATCGAAGCCATGGTGGAACGTCTCCGCAGCCGACTCGCTGATCGGCGCGCCGCCGGCCGGAGCGCCAGCATTGTTGATCACAATGTCGATCCGGCCGGAGAGGGTGGCTGCGGCGTCCATCAGCGCCTTCACCTGCGCCTCGTCCGAGACATCGGTCTGCACGAACAACCCACCCGTCTCCAGCGCGACGGCGCTGGCATCGGCGAGATCGCCCAGCACGACGTTCGCACCGGCGGCGGCGAAACGACGCGCGGTAGCGCTACCGATGCCACCGGCCGCGCCGGTGATGACCGCAATCTTAC
The DNA here is from genome assembly GCA_049642385.1 of Dehalococcoidia bacterium. GTDB lineage: Bacteria > Chloroflexota > Dehalococcoidia > DSTF01 > RBG-16-68-14 > JBAROU01. Next base: position 4,930 of record JBAROU010000087.1, read on the forward strand.
CTTCGAGTGAGAACATCGCTATCCCCTAC
>JBAROU010000100.1:0-10017 GCA_049642385.1 Dehalococcoidia bacterium
TTTAACGCTATCCAAAGCCTTTTGGGTGTTCGCAGGCATATGTGATATAGGAACGTTGCCACACCGAAAATCGCAAGAGCCACGGCAATGGCATGAAACCCTACATCAATCTTCGCATCCCATTTTCCGACAAACGGCATAACGCTGGCTCCCACCAAGAGAACGGCATACGTAGCAAGAGCAATATATGCGTCCACTCGGCTGCTCCATCGATCGATGCTTTCCGAAAGCGCCCAGCGGAAATAAGCCAACATGGTATCGTTAGTCCGCGGCGGCTCGCTTCGGATGCGATCTTCCATGCCGCTTAGTCTACCAGGGGTTTCCGTGCCTGAGGGATACCACCGAAGAATCTAATGAGCGGCGAAACCCTTCGCTTCGCTCAGGGTGACAATCGCCCGCTATACTGTGGCGCTAGTCTCCGAACGTACGTAACCCATACCCACTTCCTCCCATGCGCCGGAACGTGACCGGCGGTCGGAGTGGGCGCAACGGCACATTGGAGGAACCAGTCCTATGGCATACAAAATCGCAGTGATCGCTGGCGACGGCATCGGCCCTGAGGTCGTGCGCGAGGGGCTGAAGGTGCTCGAGGCGGCCGCAGCCAAGACCGAGGTGCGCTACGAGCTGGAAACGTTCGACCTGGGCGGCGAGCGCTACCTGCGCACCGGCGAGATCCTGCCGGACTCGGTGCTCGAAGAGCTGCGCGGCTACGACGCGATCTTCCTGGGCGCGATCGGCCACCCGGAGGTCGCGCCGGGCGTTCTTGAGAAGGGCCTGCTGCTCCGCCTGCGCTTCGACCTGGACCAGTACATCAACCTGCGGCCGGTCAAGCTCTATCCCGGCGTCGACACACCGCTGAAGGACAAGGGGCCGGAGGACATCGATTTCATCGTTGTGCGGGAGAACACGGAAGGGCTCTACTCTGGCATGGGCGGCATCCAGTACAAGGGCACGCCGCACGAAGTCTCGACGCAGATCCACATGACGACGCGGCACGGGGCCGAGCGCGCCATTCGCTACGCGTTCGAGACGTGCCGCAAGCGCGATCGAGCGAAGAAGCTGACACTCTGTGCAAAGACGAACGTCCTCACCTTCGTCCACGACACCTGGTGGCGCGCGTTCAACGAAGTGGGCGACGCGGACTACCCGGATATCGAGCGCGACTACGCCCACGTGGACGCGACGACGATGTGGATCGTGAAGAACCCGGAGTGGTTCGACGTGATCGTGACGGACAACATGTTCGGAGACATCATCACGGACCTGGGCGCGATGATTCAGGGCGGCCTGGGCGTCGCTGCGGGCGGCAACATCAACCCGGAGGGCGTCTCCATGTTCGAGCCGATCGGCGGCAGCGCGCCGAAGTATACGGGCCAGAACGTCGCCTGCCCTATCGCAGCGATCGGCGCGGCGCAGATGCTGATGGAGACGCTGGGCGAGGACGCGACGGCACAGCGCATCGAATCGGCCATCGAGCGCGCGCTGGCTTCCGGCAAGATCGAATCAGTCGCGGCGGGCCGGATGGGCATGGGCACATCGCAAGTGGGCGATCTGATCGCAGGATACGCCGGAGAGTGACCGATCTCGAAGGTTCGAAGTTCGAGTTCGATGAGTAAGCAGAACGAAGCGCCTGAGTTCGTCGTCGAGTGGGAGGACCCCGCTGACGCCGAGACGTGCTGGCAGTACGATCCGGTCCACACGCCCGGCGCGATCTCACCGCTTGCGTGCGACCTCGCCATGCGGCCGTTCGTCGAGGGCTTCGGCTGGTGGTCGAAGGCGCTCTGGGTGAACTACTACATGTTCTACCCGGTCAGAGCGCAGCTCCCCGGCGACGCACAGCCGCTACCGCCACCGCCGCCATCTGAAGAAACGCTGGAGCGGCTACGCGAAGGCGGCCGGCGCTGGCGCGAGGAGATCCTCCCCGAAGTGCAGGGACACATCGACCGCTTTCGGACGACCGACTTCGACGCCATGCCGGATGAGGAGCTCGCCGCCGAGATCGAACGGCTGCCGGAACTCCGCCACCACTGCGGGCGGCTGCACACGTTGTCCGTTACGCCGCCCTACATCGCGATGCAGCACCTAATCGACACGTACAACGAGCTGACCGGCGGCGGCGACCTCGACGCGCTGCGGCTGGTGCAGGGCTACGGCAACAAGAGCGTCGAGGCGGGCGAAGGACTCTGGCGCCTGAGCAAGCTCGCGGTCTCGATTCCCAGCGTCGCCGAGCGACTAGCGGACATCGACGCGTCGAACGCGCGCGAGCACTTCGACGAGCTGGAGCGCGACCCGAGCGCGGGTGCGTTCGTCGAGGCGTTTCGTACCTACCTCGACGAGTTCGGCTGGCGTTCGGGCGGCGACTTCGGAGCGCCAACATGGGCGGAGGACCCGAGCGTGCCGCTCACCATGCTACGCGCGTACATGGAGGCGAAGGACTACGACCACGTCGCGGAGCAGCGCCGCCTGGGCGAGGAGCGCGAGATCGCAGTGCGTGACACGCTGGCGCAGCTGGAGGGAGCCGCGCGCCAGCGGCTCAGCGACACGCTCGACGTCGTGAAGGACGTCATGTGCATGACCGAAGACCACAACTACTACATCGATCAGCGGCTCTACACCATGCCGCGCCGGCTCGTACTCGCGGCCGCGCGACGCCTGGTCGCCGCCGGGCAGCTCGATCGCGAAACCGACGTGTTCCTCCTGCACGATACGGAGCTGTTGGAGGCGCTGCGCGGCCAGACCGACAGCGCGCGCGCAACGGCGCTGCGGCGCAGGGAGGAGATGGCGTACTGGCGTTCGGCGACGCCGCCGCCCTACATCGGCGCTGCGCCACCGGAAGAAGCGCCGCGGCCTGCGTCGCCGCGTCGGCACGAAGGCGACAACGCCGACCTGCGAGGCACGCCCGCGTCCGGCGGCGTGGCGCGTGGGCCGGCGCGCATCGTCGCCACGCTGGCCGAGGCGGACCGCCTGCGCCCGGGCGACGTGCTCGTGACGAACTCAACGCTGCCGGCGTGGACGCCGCTGTTCGCCATCGCGAGCGCGGTGGTGACGGAGGTGGGGGGCGTGTTGGGCCACACGGCGATCGTCGCGCGCGAGTACGGCATCCCGGCCGTGCTGAACGCGCGTGACGCCATGCGCCGCCTGCCGGACGGCCAGCTGATCGAGGTGGACGGCAGCGCGGGCGTGGTCAGGGTGGTGGGGTGAGCCGACGCCGAGAACCAATCTCACACATAGATGGCAATCGGGACGACCTGGAGCGCAGGCGCATTAACCTTTGTCTCCACCTTCGGAAGATCCATGCCTTCGATTTCGTTTAATGCACCGGAAAGCTGACTAAGGGTATCGTCCCCTACGCCTCCCAAAGCAGTTCCTCGCAATAACGGGATAGTACCGCTTCCTGGGTCAGTAATCTTCCGCACGACCTTTCCCAGAAGAAAGTATTCGTTATGGGCTAGTTCAGTCATCGATTGATCTCTTAGATATTCGGTGAACAACGTGACGACAGCCGTTCGGAGTGGCGATCCAGGCAGATCAATCACCAACAAACGAAGTTCATTTGATTCAATATCCGCCAATATCCCCTTCAAGAACTGGCTCAACTGCTTGAATTGACGGGCCTCGCCTTTCTGGGATTGTGCGGCTTTCTTCGTGGGTGTCGTCGTATCCAGTTGAGCCTCGGACAACATGAGCATCAAGCCTAATAGCCGATCCATTAAGCCAAGCGAGTCCGCAAGCGGGTTGGGGCGAAATACACCGCGAAGCTCGACAAAATCTGAGGGCTGCAACCCCTGCCAGCTATCTTCACTCCTATCAAATTGCTTAACCAAGCCCTGCTGAATCAGGGTGGTTCGAAGGCGATAGAGAAGTGACCCATAAGTATGATAACGCTCTGCCTCCCGCTCTTCTCCAGTCTCGTGACCCTTCTTGGAAGCAAGCGAACCGCCAACGTTGATCTTGAGAAGATTCAGGACGTTAAGGATCCCAAACTCCGTACCTCCTTCAACTCTGGCTCCTCGCTCGGACTCCTGGCTACTTGCACTTCGGGTAGTCACTTTTTCAACAATGCTAAAGCCACCTTCCAATGATGCGAGCAGGTCCAACAAAACATTGGTATCAATGTAGATGGGGATTAGCAGATCTATTCCTTCGGTTTTCTCTCCGCCATTGGCTGCCACTAATTCACTCCCCCCGCCCTCTTCAGCGCCTCGCCCGTTCGCGCGGCGGCTTCGGTTTGCGGATCGAGGAGGAGGCCGAAGCCGTCGGCCATACGGGTGAGGTAATTGAACATCCCAACGATGTGGCCCACCTCCAGGCAGGCCTCGTCGTCAAAGCCGAGGTCGCGCAGGAGCTGCCAGTCTTCCGGCACCATGCGCGTCGAGGTGGCGCTCATCTTCTCGGCGACGGTGCAGAGCGCGCGGTCGCGCGGCGAAAGATCGAGCTCCCGCCAGCGACGCTCCTTGATCGCCTCCACAAGCTCAGCGTTGCCGCCCTCCGTACGCAGAAACTCTGCGTGCGATTGCGTTCAGTAATGGCAGTCCTGCCCCGCCGAGGCGACGGCGGCGACCAGCTCTCGCTCGCGACGGTCAAGGTGGCCTTCGGGCGCGAACATGATCTGCCCGAAGAGCTGCGCGAGCGGCGGCCCGAGACGTCCGTGGGCCATGATCAGACGCGCCATCGCGGGGAAGAAGCCGAAGTCGTAGGGGTGGCCCTCGCCGAGCTGTCTCACACGCGCGAGGAACTCATCGCGGTCCGGCATCTGCACCCAGGCTTCGGGGATCTGTTCGTCAGCCATGTCATGCCCCCTTTCGTCGCGAGGGCAGTATAGCCGAAGGGTGGACCCGGCCGCCGCGCGATGAATGTCAGCCAGCGCGTTTCGTTTGGCTCAGGACAACCTTGGCGAAGGGTTTCGTCTCCCTATCGGCACGCGAGATTCTTCGCTGCGCTCAGAATGACAGGAGATGATGCGTGAACCTCGCGATATCGAGGTCGAGGAGCGGGCGGGGGTGGCTACACAATCTCCAGCATGCGGTCCAGGGCGACTTTGGCCCAGCGCTTGTGGTCGTCGGGGACGATGACCTGGTTCACCACGCGGCCTTCGGCCAGGCTCTCGATCGCCCAGCAGAGGTAGGCGGGGTGGACGCGGTACATGGTGGAGCAGGGGCAGACCACGGGGTCCAGGCAGAAGATTGTTTTGTCCGGGTTCTCGTTCGCCAGCCGGCTCACGAGGTTGATCTCAGTGCCCACGCCCCAGGCGCTGCCCGGCGGCGCCTCCGTGATCGTGCGCGCGATGAACTCGGTTGAGCCGTCGCAGTCGGCGGCCTGCACCACCTCCATCCGGCACTCTGGGTGAACGACGATCTTGACGTTCGGGTCGCGTTCGCGCGCGGCGGTCATCTGATCGACGGTGAAGCGCTGGTGGACGGAGCAGTGGCCCTTCCAGAGCAGCACACGCCCGCGCGCGAGATCGTCATCGCTCATACCGCCGAGCGAGCCGTAGGGCTTCGTGTAGTCCCACATCGGTTGCTCGTCGAGCGGGACGCCCATCTTGAGCGCGGTGTTTCGCCCCAGGTGCTGGTCGGGGAAGAAGAGCACGCGTCGCTTCCGCGCGAACGCCCACTCGAGCACCTTCGCGGCGTTGCTGGAGGTGCAGACCGCGCCGCCGTGCTCGCCGACGAACGCCTTCAGGGACGCCGCGGAGTTCATGTACGTGACCGGCACCGTCTCGTCCGCGATGCCAGCGTCTTCGAGCTCTTCCCAGCAGGCGTAGAGATCTTCGGGGTCGGCCATGTCGGCCATCGAGCAGCCGGCGGCCATGTTCGGCAGGACCACTTTCTGGTGCGGGGCGCTGAGGATATCGGCGGCCTCCGCCATGAAGTGCACGCCGCAGAAGACGATGTACTCCGCGTCGGGCTGCTGGGAGGCCCACTGGGCGAGCTTGAGCGAATCGCCGCGCAGGTCGGCGAACTGGATGATGTCCTCGCGCTGGTAGTGGTGACCGAGCACGACGCAGCGCTCGCCAAGGCGCGCGCGCGCGGCGGCGATGCGCTCGATGATCTCGTCAGCGTGGAGGTCCCAGTAGGCCGGCGGGATGTCCTGCTGCCAGTAGGCGAACGAGCGCTCCTCGGTGAGGGGCACGGTCACGATGCTATCGGCCTCGCAGGCGATGCCGGGCAGGACGGTCAGTTCGTCGAGTTTGGTGATCGTGGTCATGGCTGCCTCCCAGACCTGTAATTAGTGTACTATATACACTAATCTAGCATGGATTGAGCAGGTTGTCAACGCCCTTGACCGTGAGGACGAGCCATCGCTACGATTCGCTGATTCCGATGGTGACGCGCTCCACGTTTGCTCTGCTGCTGGTCTCTCTCGCATCGCTACTGCTCAGCGCGTTCGCCGCGTGTGGCGGCGGCAGCGAGCCGAGCGCCATTGTGACGCTCACGCCGCTTGAGCCGACGACGCCGCCGAATGTCGCAGCGGGCAGCTCGTGGCCGATGCTGGCCCACGACGTCTCGTCGAACTTCCAGAACGCGGACGAGACCACGATCTCGACGGAGAACGTGGGGCAACTCACGGAGCTGTGGCACTTCGAGACCTCAGGCTCCGTCACCGGCACGCCGGCGGTCGTCGGCGACACGGTGTACGTGCTCGCCGGCGGTGGGACGTACGCGCTCGATGCCGACACCGGCGAGGTGCGTTGGGACAACAGCGACGTCGGCGGCACGTCGTCACCGACGTACGCCGGCGGTACGCTCTTCGTCTCGACCAGCGGTGGCGATCTCTACGCGCTCAATGCGAAGACGGGCGACGTGCTCTGGCAGGCCGAGATCGACCCGCATCCGCGCGCGTCGGGCTTTTCGTCGCCCGTCGTCGTGGGCGACCTGGTGCTGATCGGCAGCTCATCGTCGGAGGAGGCGGGCGCGATCAATGACGCAACGTTCCGGGGCGCGCTCGTCGCCTACGACCGCGAGAGCGGTGACGAGGTGTGGCGTCACTACACCGTCGCGCCGCCGTTCAACGGCGTCTCGATGTGGTCCACGGCCTCTGTCGATCTCGACGCGAACGTTGTCTACGGGGACACCGGCAACAACTACACGGGTGAGGCGAGCGACACATCGGACTCCATCTTCGCGCTCGATCTCGAGACCGGCGATGTGCTCTGGAACACACAACTGACCGAGGGCGACGTGTTTACCATAGGCAATCCCCAGAGCGAAGACACGGACTTCGGGACGAACCCGATCCTGTTCAAGGCGGAGATTGACGGCACGATGCGCCCGGTCGTCGGCGCGGGGCAGAAGTCAGGCATGTTCTGGGTGCTCGACCGCGAGACGGGCGAGGTCGTCTGGAACGTGCAGGTAAGCGACGGCAGCCCGCTCATCGGCGGCGTGTTCAACAACGGCGCGTTCGATGGTGAGCGGCTGATCATGGCGGGCAACAACGCCACGAGCGATGCGCCGGGCGGCGAGCCGGCGAACGGCGAGAGCGAGCCGCTGGGCGCCGCGAGCATCCCGACGTCCGTGCTGACGGCGCTGAACCCCGCCGATGGCACGGTGGCGTGGGAGCGCCAGCTACCCGCGTGGGTCTGGGCGCCGGTCACGCTCGCGAACGGCGTGGGCTTCGTCTCCGCCGAGAGCGAGCTGCAGGCGTTCGACGTCGCGACGGGCGAGAAGCTGTTCTCGTTCGACACGAACGGGACGATCGCGAGCGGTGCGGCGATCGCGAATGGACGGGTCTACTTCGGGAGCGGCGTCCCCTACTTCCTCACGACGCCGGACAACACGTTCTACGCGCTGGGGTTGCCGTAGCGGCGACCTGCGATCGCCGGGGCGCACAGCCATGCGCCCCCTACAAGGGGTCAGCAATCCTCTCCGTGTACCAGCCCGCTTGCCCGGGCATCTCCTCGATGCCGACGGTGATGGATGAGACGTTCGTCGCGCCGCGAGCGGCGAGCGCGGCGCGCAGGCGGTGCGCGAACCATTCGGCGAGACGTTCAGCGGTCGTGTTATCGATTGGCAGCGGCAGCACGTCCGATTTTGGGAAGACCCAGCCGCGCTCCAGGAAGCGCACCTTCCAGTTGCTCCCGCCTTCGTCGATCTCCAGCGCCCTGCTCTCGCGCTGGAGCAGGAACTTGTGGTCCAGCTCCTGGCAGAGCGCGCGCGTCATCGCCTTCAGCGCACTGAAGTCGACCACCCAGGAGTCCTCTGTCAGCTCGCCTTCGACCTCGACCGTGACGTCGTAGTTGTGGCCGTGCAGCGACTCGCACTGGCCCTCGAACGTGGCGAAGTGCGCCGCGGCGAAGCGCAGCGTGTTCCGCTCGACGGTGACTTTGTAAGACATGTCGCCCTCCCAGCTACGTACGTCAATTCGCTTCGTTTGTTCCGCTCCTCACGGTCAGGGTAGAATCAGGTACCGCGACGCGTGCGGCATCCATAGTGTAGCCTCTGGAGCGCTCATCCCGTGATCCTCTCCGACCGCGATCTCCGCAAGGTCATCGAAGAAGGCAAGATCAAGATCGAACCGGCCGACGGCCTGGACGGGCGTATCGGGCCAGACGGCATCGACTTCCGTTTGGGCAACCACTTCCTCGTCTTCGAGCGCAACAAGCAAGCATACATTGACCCAAGGCGTAAGGCGACGGCCAAGGGCACGACGCGCCAGATTACCATCGAGACGGGTGAGCCGTTCATCATTCACCCGCACGAGCTGGTTCTGGCTTCGACGCTGGAGCGGCTGACGATCTCGAACGACCTGCTCGGCCGCCTCGAGGGGCGGAGCAGCCTGGGGCGGCTCGGGATCATCGTCCACAGCACCGCCAGCATCTTCCACCCCGGCTGGGACGGCACAGCAACGATGGAGCTGGGCAACCTGGGCGTGATGCCCGTCGCGCTCTATCCACGCATGCGCATCTGCATGTTCACGTTCGAGCGGATGTCGTCGCCGGTCGATCGGCCGTACGGCTCTGGCAAGAGCAAGTACCAGGGCCAGAGCGGCCCGCTGCCCAGCAGCGTCTGGGAAGAGCTGGACGACCAGCTAGAGGAGGAGGAGCTCCATAAGGGCGTGCAGGCGGGCATGTTCGCGAAAGATGGCGGCAATGAGTGACCCCGATATGTTCATGGCGCGCGCGCTGGAGCTGGCGGGCGAGCAAGCCGGACGGACAAGTCCGAATCCGACCGTGGGCGCCGTCGTCGTGCGCGACGGGCGCATCGTTGGTGAGGGGGCGTATCGCGGCCCCGGCTCGCCGCACGGCGAGGCGGCCGCCCTGGCGGACGCCGGCGAGGACGCCCTCGGCGCCACGTTGTACGTCACCCTAGAGCCCTGCAGCCACCGCGGCGACACACCTCCCTGCGTCGAGGCGATCCTCGCCGCCGGGGCCGCCGAAGTGCACCTCTCTCACCTCGACCCGGACACGCGCGTCGCCGGCCAGGGCAAAGCGCGACTGGAAGCTGCGGGCATCCGCGTCGTCGTCGGCGAGGGAGAAGCGGAAGCGCGCCGCCTAAACGAGGCGTATCTCAAGCACCGCACGACCGGCCTGCCGTTCGTCGTCGCGAAGTTCGCCGCGAGCCTCGACGGCAAGATCGCCGCCACGAGCGGCGACTCGCGCTGGGTGAGCGGGCCCGACACGCGCGCCTGGTCGCTCGAATTGCGCACGCGCATCGACGCGATCGCCGTCGGCGTGAACACCGTGCTTGTCGACGATCCGCAGCTCACTGCGCGCATCGAAGATACAGATGACCATTCGACAGGCCCAGGGCAAGCGCGGTTGGCCGAACGCCAGCCGCTACGCGTGATCATCGACTCGCGCGGGCGGACGCCGCCAAACGCGCAGGCGCTAGGATGCGGCGCGAAGACGCTTATCGCCACGACCGATGCTTCGGCCGCAGGCTGGCGCGCCGAGATCGAATCGACCGGCGCACGTGTGGTCGTGCTGCCCGCGGACGACCCGGGCCGCGTCGCTCTTTCTGCGCTGCTCTCGCTGCTGGGCACCTCGAACGTGCTCACGTTGCTGATCGAAGGCGGCGG
>JBAROU010000109.1:0-8202 GCA_049642385.1 Dehalococcoidia bacterium
CGGCAAACCAAGCCCGAAGGCGATGACTGAACGGAGGCGGCGGCAGTGGAGGGCGAACGTTATCAGCCGGCCGGTGCAGCTGAGCATCGCGTACCGAAACCCCCCAGCCGGCGACTGTGAATCATTGGGTGCGCTCATGTTCGCAGCCTATCGCGGCACGATCGATGATGACGGCAGAACGCGCGCTGACACCGTCGATCGCGTGGCGAAGTTCTTTGCTGGGGTGTTCGGCGATCCGCTCCTCAACTGCAGCTTTGTCGCGTTGGATGACCTGCAGCCGATTAGCGCGACGTTGGTTTCGATGGATGAACATGAGCCGCTGCTTGCGCAGGCATACACGACGCCGGAACGCCAAGGCGAAGGTCTCGCGAGCGCGTTGATCCAATTGAGCATGAACGCGCTCGCCTCGAAGGGATTGACCGTGCTACACCTAATGGCCACGGTAGGAAATCATCCTGCCGAGCAGCTGTACAGAAAGCTTGGATTCGAACCCGCGGAGCCGATCACCAACTGAGACACGAGGAGCACACCGCATGGCCTGGACGATCGCGAAGCCGCCGCTAGCCGGCCACGTGCTGTTGGCCGGGGACGAGGTCGAGCTTGACGCCTTCCACGAAGTGACGTTTGAGGCGATCGATCCACCATCATCAATCCTGGACGAGGAGATCCGTGAGCGTTTGTTGGCTGCTCACGGATACTTTCAAGTCAACGGAGAAGTCTCGCGCGAGCTGAGCGAGGCCTTCGCTGAAGGCAAGTCGCTCAGCCTGTCATTCGAATCGCGCGGAGCGCAAGTTCAGATCGACGTCACACGCCTCGGCGACATTACCCGGGTGCTATTGCACGAGAGCGGCATCATCGGCACGCAGTTTCCGTTTGCCGTCACGGGCCCTGTCACCATAGCCGCGTCTCAGCCCGCCGACGTATGATGGGTACTGTGAAGATCGCCCCGTCCTTCCTCACCGCAGATATCGGCCGGCTGGCCGAGGAGGCTCGCGCCGTCGAGGCGGCGGGCGCCGACTACCTGCACATCGATGTGATGGACGGTCGCTTCGTGCCACCGATCACGTTCGGCCCGCTCGTCGTCGAGGCGTTGCGCAAGGCGAGCAGCCTACCGCTTGACGTGCACCTGATGGTGGAGCAGCCGGAGCGCCAGCTGGAGGCGTTCGCGCAGGCCGGCGGCGACATCCTCAACGTCCACGTCGAAGCGTGCCCGCACCTGCACCGCGTATTGCAGCAGATCAAGTCGCTCGGCCGACGCGCGGGCGTCTGCCTGAACCCGGCAACGCCGCTCTCCGCGATCGCGCCTGTGCTGGAGGAAGTCGATCAGGTGATGGTGATGGCCGTCAACCCCGGCTGGGGTGGCCAGGCGTTCATCCCGTCGACGCTGCCGAAGGTGCGCGAGCTGCGCTCGATGCTCGATAAGCGCGGCATCGCGCCCGAGATCGAGATCGACGGCGGTGTGAAGGTGGGCAACGCCGCCTCGTGTGTCGAGGCGGGCGCATGCGTACTCGTCGCGGGGTCTTCCGTCTTCAACGACCAAGCGTCCGTGGCGGACAACATGCAAGCGCTCCGCCAGGCGCTCCACTCTGCGGGTTAGGCTTCAGCCTGACAGCGACAGGCTAAAGCCTGTCCCACATGGATTAGCGCCTCTTGGTCTGCTTGCGCTTCTGCTTCCGAGGCGGCTTGAGAATCGTGCCGCGGCAGTTCGCCGCGCCGCAGCGACACTCGTAGCGCGCTCTCCAGTCCGCCGGCAGCCGTCCGCCCCTGTTGAGCGAGTAATCGTACGCGAGCTCCACGCCCGGTTGGATGTTCCGGATCGCCTCAATGAAGATGCGGTCGCCTTCCTGCACAGCCTCGCAGTTGGGGTCACACGCGTGGTTGATGAAGCGCGCGTCGTTGCCGCCACGCCCCGCGTCGACCACCGTGTCGTCGTCGATCTCAAAGAGGAACGTGTGGTGGCGCTCCATCGCGTCATCGTCATAGCGCCAGGCCGCTTCCTCGTCTCCGATACGCTCGCCCGTGTACTCGATGAGGCGCTGGCCGGCGCGGATGCGCCGCGTCGCGAACACGCCGCGTCCATGGATGGGCGAGCGGCGTACTGCGAACGGAGGCTTCCGTCGCGAGCGCTTCATTGCACGTCGAGCGTCAGGTCACGCACGACAGACATCGACGAGCGTGTAGGCCGGAGCGCGGGGGAACCTCCCGCATGTGCGGATTAGCCAGCCACCTTCATCGTGGTGCGCAGGCAGCGGGTGCAGATCCTGAGCTTCACGCGCTTGCCATCACGCCAGACCGCTTGACGCTGGAGGTTCGGCCGGAACTGGCGGCCAGTTCGATGGGCCTTGCGTTGCCACCGGCCTGAGCTCTTGTGGCGGATGTTTCGACCGAAGGCGGTGCGCTTGCCGCAGGCTTGGCATTGAGCGGGCACGTAGCTGTCCTCTCGCTTGCCGCGTCGCGCGGACGCGGGGTAGAATTCAATACCAAATAGTAACAGGGCCCGGGTCAGGAGACAACTATACGTGGCGCATGGGCGCACAACCTGACGACCGCACCGCCGCCGCACGAACGAGGCAGGCGATGTCGGGTTCGCGTGCCGAGATGAAGGTTATAGACGGGCCCACCCTGCGCTCGGTTGTCGCTGGAGCGGGCACGGTGCTCCAGCGCCACGTGGCTGCCCTCAACGCTGTCAACGTTTTTCCCGTCCCCGATGGCGATACCGGCACGAACATGCACCTCACTCTGCGCGCGGGCCTGGAGGAGCTTGATCGAACGCGCGGCGAGCGCCTCTCCGATGTCGCCCAGGCGCTCGCACAGGGCACGCTCATGGGCGCTCGCGGCAACTCCGGCGTGATCCTCTCCCAGATCCTACGCGGCTTTGCCGCCGGCCTCGGCGGCCTGGAGCAGGCCGACGGGCCCGCGCTCGCTGGCGCGCTCTCGCAGGCCGCAACCGCAGCGCGCGGCGCGCTCTCGGAGCCGGTCGAGGGCACAATCCTCACCGTCGCGCGCGAAGCGGCGGAAGCGCTCGCGGAACCTCCGGTCGACGCTGCGGACGCGCTCGCGCAGGCTGTCGCTGCGGCGCACGACGCCGTGGCGCGCACGCCGGAGCTACTGCCGGTGCTCAAAGAAGCGGGCGTCGTCGATGCGGGCGGGCTGGGGCTGGCGATCATCCTCGAAGGCATGCTCCGCTCCCTCAGAGGCGAATCGCTCGACGTGAACCTCGCGCCCGACGTAGTCGTCGAGGCGGAATGGAAGAGCGAAGCGGCGTCGCTGCACAACGGCGCCACCGGTGAAACCGGCTACTGCACCGAGTTCATCGTCCGCGGCGACGCACTCGACCCGGCGCCAGCGCGCGAACAGCTAGACGCGATGGGCAGCTCGTTGCTCGTCGTCGGCGGCGGCGAGGTGCTGCGCGTGCATCTCCACACGCCACGTCCGGACGACGCGCTCGCCTACGGCCGGACGCTGGGCGAACTCTCGCAGGTGAAAGTGGACAACCTTCGTTCTCAAGTGCAACGCTTCGTCTCCGATCTCCCTGCGCCCGAAGCGACGCCCGCGGGCATCGCCATCGTCGCCGTCGCAGCAGGCGAGGGGATCGAGGCGGCGTTCCGTGGCGTCGGCGTCACGCGCATCGTGCGCAGTGGCCAGACGATGAATCCGAGCGCGGGCGAGATCCTCGAAGCGATCGAGTCGTGCGCCGCGGACGACGTCGCGGTGCTGCCCAACAACAAGAACGTGATCGCGTCCGCCGAGCAGGCTGCGACGCAATCGACGAAGCACGTCAGGGTTGTGCCCTCACGCTCGATACCGCAGGGCATCGCCGCCGCACTGTCGCTCGACCCTGAGCTCACCTTCGAAGAAAACGTCGCCGCGATGGAACAGGCGCGCGGCGGCATACGCTCCGCCGAGATCACCCGAGCCGTCCGCGGTACAACCATGGAGGGGCGCAAGATCGCCGTCGGCCAGGCAATCGGCCTCGTGGACGGCTCGCTGCGCGTCGTTGCCGACGATATCGAAAGCGCCGTCCAGCAGTGCGTCGAAGAGATGCGCTCGGACGGTCTGACCTTGCTCACGCTCTATGCCGGCACAGACACGACGCAAGAAGACGCCGAAGCGCTCGCGACAAGGCTGCGCGGCCGATACCCGGAATGGGAAGTCGAGCTCGTGCTCGGCGACCAGCCCCACTATCCGTACCTCATCTCGCTCGAATGACGATCTTTCGCAGGTTGCGGGGGCTGATTCCCAAAGGCCGGCCGGCAGCGAAACAGGTGCGTATCGTTACGGACAGCACCGCCGACCTACCGCCGGAGATCGCCAAGCAGCTGGAGATCTCGGTCGTGCCACTCCAGGTGATCTTCGGCGAAGAGACGTTTCGCGACGGCGTCGACCTCAAGAGCGAGGAGTTCTTCCAGCAGCTGCAGAGCTCCAAGGAGCACCCTCGCACGTCCCAGCCTTCGCTAGGCGACTTCCAGCAATTCTACGAACGCCTGGCGGCGGAAACGGACCGCATCCTCTCGATCCACCTGTCGTCGCGACTGAGTGGTACCGTCGAGACCGCGCGCCAGGCGGCGCTGCCTTTCATCGGCCGCTGCGAGATCGACGTGCTCGATTCCCGCTCGGCCTCGATGGCGATGGGCCTCGCCGTGATGGCCGCCGCACGCGCCGCGCGCGCGGGGAGCGATCTGGCGACCTGCGCCGCGGTCACGCGCTCCGTGCTCCAGCGCGAGGAGATCGCCGTTGCGCTCGACACGTTGGAGTACTTGCGCCGGGGAGGTCGCATCGGGCGCGCGCAGGCGTTCCTAGGCGGTATCCTACGGCTGAAGCCGATCCTCTCCATCCGAGACGGCGAGGTGCATCCGATTAGCCGCGTCCGCACGCGCCGCAAGGCGCTCGATGAAGTGCTGCGTATCTGCACCGAGGGACGGCCAGTCGAAGAAGCCGCGATCATGCACGCCACCACACCCGACGACGCTCGCCGGCTAGCCGACGAGGTCGCGCACCGCTGGCCGGGCGCGCGGATCCACATCGGGCGCTTTGGGCCGGTGCTGGGCGCGCATGGCGGCCCGGGGTTGATCGGGGTCGCCGTCGTGCTCGCGAACGACAAGCAACGCGAGGCGTCGTGATGGGCGGAACGCCGAGACCGGCAGGCCGTCGCGTCGCGCCGGGCGTCGAGGCGTTGGAGCAGCTACGCAAGATATTGCAGCTCGAGCGAACGAAAGGCTGCAAGGACGATGCGGTCTACGGTGGCCTCGACGGCTTCCTGAGCACCGTGCGCGAACACGACGGCCTGACCAACGACTCGCCCGTCTCGCAGGCGATCGATTCGCTCCCCGCAGGCGGCTACCGCGCACTACCCACGACCGAGCGGCGAGGCTGGCTGGACGCAACGCTGGCGGCCGCAACCGGTCAGCCTGCGCCTGTGCGCAAGCGCCCAGCGCAACCACGTCGCGCAGAGCCTGTCGCGCAGGCAGCGGGCGTTGAAGCGCCGGTTACGGTGCTTAAGGGCGTCAAGACCGCGATGGCGGCGCGGCTGGAGAACCTGGGCGTGCGCACGATCCGCGAACTGCTCTACCTCTTCCCGCGCCGCCACAACGACTTCGCCAACATGCGCAAGATCGCCGAGCTGACGCCGGGCGAGGAGCAGACCGTTCGCGGCGAGGTCTGGAGCGCCGAGGAACGCCAGCTTGGCCGCCGGCGCGGCACCGACGCAACGATCGGCGATCCTTCGGGCACCATGCGCCTGGTGTGGTTTAACCAACCGTGGATCGCGCGCCAGCTGCGCACGAACGCCACCATCGTGGTGGCTGGTCGCGTCGGGCTCTATCAGGGCCGCCCAACATTCGAGAACCCCGAATGGGAGCTCTGGGACCCGGACGAGGAACTCACGCACACCGGCCGCCTCGTGCCCGTGTACCCACTCACCGAAGGCATATCGAGCCGCACCGTGCGTCGTCTCACCCGCCAGGCGCTCGATAACTACCTTGAGACGCTGCCCGACCCGCTGCCGCCGTCGCTCCGCGTGCGCCTCCACCTGCCCGACGCGCAGCACGCCGTTCGTCAGGCGCACTACCCCGACAGCTACGAGTCACTCGCGGAGGCGCGCCGCCGCCTGGCGCTGGACGAGCTGCTGCCGCTCCAGATCTCCGTGCTCCTGCGCCGTCGCGCCTGGCAGCAGCCAGGCACCGCCGACGCGCTGCCGTTAGCGGACGAGGGGCGCCGCGGCTTCGTCGAATCGCTGCCCTTCGCACTCACCAGCGCGCAGGACAGAGCGATCGAAGGCATGCTTGCCGACCTGGCGCGCGATGTTCCTATGAGCCGCTTGCTTCAGGGCGACGTCGGCAGCGGCAAGACTGTCGTCGCGGCATGCGGGCTCATCGCCGCCGTTGCGAACGGGCATCAGGCGGTGATGATGGCGCCGACCGAGATCCTTGCCGACCAGCACCTGCGCACACTACGCCAGCTCTTCGCAGCGGACGGCGAAGACAGCCCATTCGCGGAAGCGACGCTCCCTTACCTCGAGCGCCCGCTGCGTATCGCGCTGCTCACCGGCAGCCTGCGCGCGAGCGTGAAGCGCAAGATCGCCGAGCGCATCGAGGCCGGCGAGGTCGACATCGCCGTCGGCACGCACTCGCTAATCCAGGAGGGCGTCTCGTTCGAGCGCCTTGGCTTCACCGTTGTGGACGAGCAGCACCGCTTCGGCGTGATGCAACGCGCGGCGCTGCGCGGAAAGTCGGCGCGCTCCGCACACATGCTCGTCATGACGGCGACACCGATTCCGCGCTCGCTCTACCTCACGCTCTACGGCGACCTCGACGTCTCGGTGATCGACGAGCTACCGCCCGGGCGCAAGCCGGTCGTCACGCGCTGGTGGTCGCCGGACCAACGGGACGAGGCCTACGCGTTCTTGCGCCAGCAGGTCGACGCTGGACGCCAGGCGTTCGTGATCTGCCCGCTGGTGGAGGAGTCCGAATCGTTGCAAGCGAAGTCAGCCGTGCAGGAGCACGAGCGACTGAGCCGCGAGGTGTTCCCGGATCTCACGCTCGAGCTCGTACACGGGCGCTTGCCAGGTCGCGAGAAAGACGCGGCGATGACGCGCTTCCGCTCGGGCGAGGCGCAGATCCTCGTCTCGACCGCGGTCGTCGAGGTGGGCATCGACGTGCCCAACGCAAGCGTGATGATGATCGAAGGCGCTGACCGCTTCGGGCTGGCGCAGCTTCACCAGTTCCGCGGTCGCGTTGGACGCGGCGCCGACCAGTCGTACTGCCTCTTGCTCAGCGAGAGCCCGTCGCTGGAAGCGCAGCAACGTCTGCGGCTGATGGAGGAGACCACGGACGGCTTCCGCCTCGCCGAGGCCGACCTCCAGATGCGCGGTCCGGGCGAGTTCTTCGGTACCCGCCAGTCCGGCCTGCCCGACTTTCGCGTCGCCAGCCTGCTCGACACCCGCCTGATCGAACTCGCGCGCACGGAGGCGACGCAGATCCTCGAAGATGACCCTGACCTCTCGAAGCCGGAGCACCAGGCGCTCGCGGCGCTTGTCGCCTCACTATCCGAACGCGTGACGGCGGAGCTACACTAACCCGCGGATGGACTTCCCTGTGTTCGCCGTCGGTAGCGCCGCCCTTGCCGTCGCCACGATGGCGGCGACGCTCATACTGTCAGAGAGAAGGTGGCTGGCGGTCGCAGCGGGATTCGTCGGCGCTACGGTGCTGCTTCTCTTCCATGGGCCGGTCTACTTCGACTTCTACCACGACGACGCCTACATCACCCTTCGCTACTCGAGGCATCTCGCCGACGGCCTGGGCCCGAACTGGAATAGCGACGACCGCGTCGAGGGGTACACGACGTTCCTCTGGATGGCGACGCTCGGTGGCATCGGGAAGCTCGGTTTCGATCTCGTCGACGCATCTCGCGTGCTTGAGTTCTTCGCTATCCTCGGCACGTTTGCCGCCGTCTTCAGCATCTGGAAGCTCTGGAGCGACGAAGACCCAGAGAGTGGCGTAGCCAGTCCCGTTATCCCGGTCGCCGTCTTTCTCGGTCTCGCATTGACCGATGGAGTTGCCTTCTGGGGCTTCTCCGGCATGGAGACACCCTTGTTCATGGCGCTCCTCACCGGTGGCGCGTATTTCTACCTGCGCGAGCGGCGGGGCGGCCTGGTCCCTTGGTCCGCTCTTACGCTCGCGGCCGCCGCCATGACCAGGCCCGAGG
>JBAROU010000129.1:0-4439 GCA_049642385.1 Dehalococcoidia bacterium
CATGACAGTATCGGTGTGACGCGCGAACGGCGTGTCAGCCCTGGTAAGGCTTCGCTTCGGCCAGACGGCGGCCATACATGCGCTGGTAGTACTCGCCGTATTCGCCCGACTTGATCTTCTCCCACCACCAGCGGTTGTCGCGGTACCAGGCGACCGTCTTCTCCATCGTCGCCGCGAAGTCGTGCGCCGGCGACCAGGCCAGCGCCCGCAGCTTCGACGAATCGAGGTTGTAGCGCTGGTCATGGCCGGGGCGGTCCTCGACGAAGCGGATCAGGCTGCGCGGCTTCTCGAGCAGCGCCAGGACCGTCTCGACTACCTCGATGTTGGTGCGTTCATTGTCCGCGCTGATGTTGTACACCTCCCCGAGCTCGCCTTTGCGCAGCAGCAGATCGAGCGCCGCGCAGTGGTCGTCGACGTACATGCGGTCGCGCACCTGCAGGCCTTCGGCGTAGACGGGCAACGGCTGGTCATCGAGCGCGTTGGTGGCGAAGAGCGGGATCGCCTTCTCGGGGTACTGACGCGGCCCGACGGTGTTTACAGGCCGCGCGATGACGACAGGCAGGCCGTACGTCTCGCGGAACGCGTGGACCTGGAGCTCCCCGCCGGCCTTGCTCGCAGCGTAGGGGCTGCGCGGGCGCATCGGGTCGCTCTCGACGAAGCGTTGGTCCCCCAGCGAATGGCCGTACACCTCGTCGGTCGAGACGTGCACGAAGCGCTCGATGCCGTTGGTACGCGCGGCCTCCAGCAACACGAACGTGCCGTACACGTCGGTCTGAATAAATGCGCCGGGATCTTCGATAGAGCGGTCGACGTGGCTCTCCGCAGCGAAGTGGACGACCGCGTCCGCCTCCGCCATGACCGCCACGACGGCGTTCGCGTCGCAGATGTCGCCCTGTACGAAGCGATAGCGCGGGTCGTTTTCGACATCGCGCAGGTTGTCCAGGTTGCCGGCGTACGTAAGCTTGTCGAAGTTGATCACGCGGTCGTCGGAGTTCGCCAGCAGGTAGTGAATGAAGTTGCTGCCGATGAAGCCCGCGCCGCCCGTGACGACAATGGTACGCACGCTACTCCATCACTTGCATCTGACTGAAGTCGCCCAAGATTAATGTGTAGCCGCGTGGCCGACGCTCGTCGCCGTGCAGCTCGACGTTCCTGCCGACTAGACTGTCGGTGATGCGATGTTTCACGCCCTCGATGCGTGTGTGCTCCAGCACGACGCTGCCGCTGATCTCCGTATCGGCGATGAGGCAGTCGTGATAGATCGAGGTAGAGGGCCCGATGTACGAGTTCACGACGCGCGTCCGCTCGCCGATGATCGCGGGGCCCTGGATGCGGCTGTTCGTCACCTCCGCGCCCTCTTGGAGCACGACCCGCCCCTGGATCTTGCTGGACTCGTCGTAATGGCCAATGAGTGCCGGCTCCAGGCTTTCGAGGATGAGCTGGTTCGCCTCCAATAGGTCATCGTGCTTGCCCGTGTCGATCCAGCGGCCGGTGATTGTCTCCGCGTGGACGTCCAGCCCGGCATCGATCAACCACTGGATCGTGTCGGTGATCTCGAGTTCGCCGCGCGCCGAAGGCTCAATCTTGTTGACCGCCTCGACCGCGTGATGATCGAAGAAGTAGATGCCGATCACGGCCAGATCGGAGGGAGGATCCGCTGGCTTTTCCACCACCCGGACGAGCCGGTCGCCGTCAAGCTCGGCCACGCCGAAGTTGCGCGCGTCGTCGACGGGGCAGAGGAGCACCATGGCGTTGTGGCACTTTTCCTGGAAACGCTCGACGTACGGGCGGATGCCTTCCCTGATGAAGTTGTCACCGAGGAACAGCACGAACGGGCTGTCGCCGAGGAAGTCCTCGGCGATCTTGACGCCGTGCGCGATGCCGAGCGGCAGTGGCTGATGGATATACGTGAGGTGGGCGCCGAAGCGCGAACCGTCGCCCGCGGCCTCGACGAACTGCTCCAGGTTTTCACCGGAGACGATGGCGATGTCGGAGATACCCGAGGCGACGAGCTCTTCGATCGCATAGAAGATGACCGGCTTGTTGGCGATGGGCACCAGCTGCTTGGCGCCGGTGTAGGTGAAGGGCCGGAGGCGGGTACCCTTGCCTCCGGCGAGCACAAGGCCTTTCAGCGAGGCCTTCGGGTTCGCTTGAGCCATAGCTTCTCCGTTTTGCCGACTTCGCACGCGATTCTACCGCTTGGCTTCGGGCGCAGCAACAGCCCGAAGAAAGAAAGAGGCTCCGAGCAGTGGCGGCTACTCGGAGCCTGCGCAGGGGTGTCCCCACGCATTTGCTAGGTTAGCGGATCGCCCGCTAGAAATGCAATGGCTCCGCGCTGGAGAACAGCCGTAATATTTGCTGCTGCCGGACGGTATCCCGGCCGCAAGGTCAACAGCGCGCGTGGCTAATACGACAGGTCAATCTTAGAAAGGAGCAAGCCATGGAGCTAGCCGGAAAGACGGCAATTGTGACGGGCGCGGCGGTCGGCGTCGGGCGCGCAACGGCGCTGGACCTCGCGCGGCGAGGGATGAACGTCGTCGTGAACTACTCGCGCTCAGAGGCCGAGGCTAAGGAGACCGTGGCCGAGGTGGAACGCCTGCAGGCGAAGGCGCTGCTTGTTCGCGCGGATGTTTCGAACGATGCCGAGGTGCGCTCAATGGTGGAGCGTACGATGCAGGCGTTCGGCGCTGTCAACGTGCTGGTGAACAATGCGGCGACAACAGCGTTCGTGAACTTTGCCGACCTGGAAGGTTTGAAGGAGGAGCACTGGGACCGGATTCTTGATGTCAATCTAAAGGGGCCGTTCTTCTGCGCTCGCGCTGTTGCCGAGTCGATGAGGGCGGCAGGCGAGGGCGCCATTGTCAACGTGGCGTCGATCGCCGGTGTACGGTCGATTGGTAGCTCCATCGCGTATGCCGCCTCAAAGGCGGGGCTGATCAACATGACGGTGGCGCTGGCGCGGGTGTTGGCCCCGCAGGTGCGCGTGAACGCGGTGGCGCCAGGCTTCATCGACACGCGCTGGCTGCGTGAAGGGCTCGGCGACTTCTTCGAGCCGGCCCGCGAGCAGACGGCGAAGCAGACGCCGCTGCAGCGGGTGGCGACAGCGGAGGATGTGGCGCAGCTGGTGCTGAGCCTCATTGCCGGCGCGGATTTCGTCACCGGCCAGACGATCATTGTCGACGGTGGCAACAGTATTCGAGCTTAGGCTTCTGCTCGCCAGCCGACGCCGGCTAGGAAGCACGCCACGCGCTCGTTGAACGCTTCGGCGCGTTCGAAGTAGGCGGAGTGGCCCGCGCCCGCAATGACATCAAATTTCGAGCCCGGTACCTGCTCGTGCGCCATCCGCACGATGTGTGGCGGCGTGATCGCGTCTTCCTCACCCACGAGGAACAGGATCGGTATGCCGGACGCGGCGAGCGTTCCCGCGGAACTGCCCTTATAGCCCGGGATCGGCGCGAGGAAATCGCGCGGGCGCGGCGGGTTGAGCCTGCCAATAAGACCGTAGAGATAGGCGAGGTCTGGGCGTTCCCGGCGCAGGCGCGGCGCGACGGCGCGCTGGGCGAGCGAGCGCCGTCCCAGCGGCGTGCGCTGATGGGCCTGTTGCGCCTCACGAAGCTCGTCGCTGACGGCGCCGCCAGTTGTGCCGGCTAGCACCAGCGCTCGCACACGGCCGGGGTTCCTGAGTGTGAAGCCAACGGCTGTCCTGCCACCCATTGATTGAGCGACGATGACAAGCTGTTCGATACGCAGGTGGGCGAGCAGCTCGCGCAAGTCGTTTGCGAATTCGCGACGCCCTGGGGCCTCGGGGGCATCGAGCGATCGCCCGAACGCGCGGTGGTCGAAGGTGACGCATCGGTAATCCGGGCTGAAGTACGGGACTTGTTGCCACCAGCTCAGGTGGTTGCCGCCCGCGCCGTGTGCGAACACGAGCGCCGGACCTTGGCCTTGCGCCTGATAGTAGAGCGTGATGCCGTTGACGGACACGGATGCCATGATCGAAGCGAACGCAGACTATCAGCCACAGCGTCGCGGAAGCAAGGTGGATTCGCTGGTGGACGATGACGCTCCTGGCAGGCCTCGGCCAGATGCAGTGATAGCGTGCGACTGTTGCAAGCACTTGGTACAAGCGTTCGCATTTATGGCGGTTCCGTTGCTCGCGAGTAGGTTTACACAGAACGGCGTGAGAGTATAATAGGGGCGAACTTGGCCGGGCGGCTGTTTGGGGTCGCCCTGCCTGCGAGGAGAGCACGTAAGGAGGAGGGAACCCTACATGGCAACAAACGGCTATTGGCATCGACTACAACGGCAGCGGATATCGCGTCGCCGGCTGCTCGCGTCGACGGGCGCGGGCGCGGCCGGCATCGCAATCATCGCTGCGTGTGGCGACGACAACGGTGGTGGCAGTGCAACGCCCGGAACGACAGGGACACCTGGTACGG
>JBAROU010000137.1:0-5190 GCA_049642385.1 Dehalococcoidia bacterium
CCTCGGCGCGGCTCACTTGGAAACCGTTGATCGGGCCGGTGTAGATCGCGAGCTTGAGGCCGTAGAGCCCGTCGGGTGAGGGGTCTGAGAAAAAGTTCTCCTGCTCCACTGCGTGGACGCCGCCGACGACGGGGTACTTGCGCGCGATCGCCGATCGCGCGTCCGCCGCCCCGAGCGCCGTGAGTCCTGCGACCGCGCCGGGGATCGTGCCCGCGCTCAGGAAGAGCGCGAAACGGAACGGGATCGGGTCCGTCAGGACGCTGACCGCGTCGCGCGCGTCGATCAGCCCGCTGCCGCTGCCAACACGGGCGCGCTCGCACGCGCGCACGTTCGCGAGCACCGCGCGGTCGCGCTTGGAGTGGCTCCGCGCCAGCTCGCGTGCGAACGCGTCGAGATGCGCAACGCGCGCGTTGAACTGCGTGCGCGAGGGTCGCGCGTCGAGCGCGTCGCGCAGCGCGTCGCCGTCGCACCTGTAGCGCGCGGTCAGGAACGCCGGATTCAGCCTCACGCCGGCCGGCAGTCGCAGCTCGAACGCAGTCGGCGTCGGCGGCACCGCCCCGGTCGTGTCGAACCGTCGCAGGTGCAGGCGCACGGTGAAATCGTCCGGGTGGGGACCGGTCACCTGAAACGCGAACTGCTGAACGGGCTCGGCTTTCGCGATCCCGTTCACCCCGTACACCCCCATCGCACCGATCGCGACGAGCATCAGCACGACGCCCAATACCTCAATAGACCTTTTCATGGCAGGCTCCTTTTAGGTGTGAGGAATATCGGCGCCGGCGTCACACCGCCATGGGGCGCCCACCCTGAACTCGCCCCTGAGACGGCATCAGCGCATTGCCGAAGCGCGAGCTGGCCGAGCTGGAGGCGATGACCGCTGGCCGCTTCGCGGTGATCGAGGCGGCCGCCGGCTGGGCAAGACATGCCTGTGCTCCATGCCGTCCGCAACGCGGCCAGGAGACCAGCATGCGCGCGCTAATGCGCGCGACTGAGCTGGAGCGGGACTTCCTGCGCTCCTGTATTAGACGACGCCCCAGGCCTCGGACCGAAGTAGGCAGCCGCGCGGACGTGCGGGCCGCTACGCAGTCTGTGTCTTGCGTCGTAGCACAGTCCGCTTGCGCGGCACGATGCGAACGTCGGCGTCGAGCGCCTCGGCCATCGCAACGACCCTACGCAACTCGGGGTTCACAGGCACCGTGAGGAGCTGGATGGGCGATCAAACAGCGCTGGCCCTAGGCATGCTCCACCTCGACGCCTACGAGCCGATCACCGCAGCTCACTATCGTCGTGTCGCAGCGAGCAGGGGGCGGCCAACCGAATCGTGCCAAGTCTTCCTCGGTGCCTACCAAGGACAGGCGGCGGTTAACCATCAAATTCGACGCCTCACCCCTGAACGCTGGCGAGGCCGATGAGTGCTCGGCGTTTCTTTCGACGTTCGTACTTGGACCGGCTCTTTTCCAGGTCTGTTTTCCACGACTATCGAGAGCCCGTGACCATCGAGCGCGCGAGCGGAATCCTTGAGTGGGTGTCACAGGTGTAGCCGTATGCGGAGCCGGCACCCTGGCCGCCCAAGCGGCTTACTGACGAAGCTGTTCGGCGGTTTGTCCATGCCATTGATGACGACGATCTGCGGCTCGGCAAATCCGCGCTGGGCGAGTTGCTCATGACTCCCACTGTCCAGGCGGCAGAACAGGCGATACTGCCGCCGGCCCGGCCCGGTGACACGGATCTCGTGATAGCCACCCATGGTCCCGTGCATCACCTCTCATTTCCCGCCGCCGCTGAACGCGGGCGGCGGCGCGCGACGGACGGCCTCAAGGACGGCGAGAATTGTTGCCTCGACTTTGTGCAGGCAGGCATCGAGGAAGTCGTCGGCGGGAACCCGACCGTCAGCCACGACTCCTGGGGCGCGTACTCCCCGGACCCTTCCCGGCTGCACCGCCGTCGGGTCATCCCGTGATGAGGTCGAGCAGCTGATGCACGAGGCTGTAGAGGCTCACGTCGACGTGCTTCGTTCAGAAGGACTTGCCATCCCGCAGCCGTCGAGCTTCCCGGGGTACGTGGCGGCGTAGCCAGGTCATCACGGTCGTTCGGAGCGTGAGCTCCTAGCCCGCTCAGTCTCCTCGCGGCATACAGAACGCCCACGACACCTTGCTGGATCGCGCACCAGCCTTCGATGGCATCACCAAGGTTTGGGCGGACTTGGAGGGTTGCTGGGATCCCCTTGCGATCCAGCTTGGTCGGGTAAAGATCGACAACCGGATCCGCGGGGAGTGCTTCGCTGCTTGCGGGATTCGCCGGTCGCGGCGAGCGACACGCGCTGGTATGCTGGCATCCCAATGGTTCGCACGACCGTGAAGCTGCCCGAGGATCTCGACGCCCGCCTCCGCCACGAGGCGCGGCGCCGCGGCACGACGATCGCCGAGATCACGCGCACGGCGCTCGAGGCGCACCTCGGCGCCAGCGGCTCGCGTCGTCGGCTGGGAGCGGCCGCCGCAGGGCGCAGCGGACGCAGCGACGTCTCCGAGCGGATCGAGGAGATCATCCGCGCGGAGTCGGCGCCATCGCGCTGATCGTCGACGCAGGCCCGCTCTACGCGTACGTCGACGCGGACGACGCGCACCACGCCGCGTGCCTCGAACTGCTGGAGAGGCACCCTGGCCCGTTGATCGTTCCGACGTTGGTGATCACTGAGGTCGCCTACCTGCTGGGCACGCGTCTCGGCTGGGAGGCCGAGGCCCGCTTCCTCGGCGACCTCGCCAACGGCGCGTTCGTGCTGGAACCGATTCATCCTGCCGATGCCCTGCGCATGGTCGAACTGGTGGCGAGCTATCACGACCTCCCGCTCGGTTCCGTCGACGCCTCGGTTGTCGCAGCGGCCGAACGCCTTGGTGTCACCGAGGTCGCCACGGTTGACCGCCGGCATTTCAGCGTTGTGCGTCCACGGCACTGCGCACACCTCGACCTCCTCCCCGCCTAGGCTCAGCGGCGCGGCACCGCCCGCCGCGCGGGCGAGCAGTGCCGCGGTGCCGACCTTCAGCGAGCGAGCGTGAGCGTCGCGGTGGCCGAGTCCTCGTTGCCGCCCGAGACGGCCAGGATCGTGACCGGGATCGGGCGCTTGGACGTGGCGAGCCGCTTCGTCAGACGCTTCGCGATCACCCGGTCCGGCTTGAGCGTCAGGAGCACCGCGCCATCGGCGCCGATCGTGCCGTTCGCCTCCGCCAGCACGCGCGAGGAGAGACCGAGTGCGGACTTCTGCTTCTTGGTCACGTCGAGCGTCACCGTCACCGGATCGGTCGCCGAGCCGGTGACCATCACGACGCCGTTCTGCGGCGCGAAGCGCTTGGCGGCGAGGGTGATGGCGATCGGACGCACGAAGAACGCGCTGTAGGCGTCCTCGGCGACCTTGCGCGCGGCCTTGTCGGCTGCACCGGTTGCGTCGGACTTGTCCTTGGCCTTCTGGAGCGTGGTCAGCTGCGTCTGCAGCGGCGCCAGGGCGTTGGCGATCAACGCATTGGCGATGGGTGCCGACGTATCTGCGGCGTGGTACGTGCCACCCAGACCGGTGCACGCCGTCGTGAAGCTCGCCACACTCGACAGCGTCGCGAGGTCGACGCCGGTCGCCGTCTTGACGACGGGGATCCACTTGGTCGGATCGTCGCCGAGCCCGGCCGTGGTCTTCTGCCAGGGGACGTAGTTGTAGGCGGGGTCGGCCGCCTGCCACGCGAGGATGTTGGGGCCGCTGCTCAGGGCCGCGACGCCGGAGCAGGTCGCATGGGGCTGGAGGTCGGTCTGCGCGGGTGCGTAGGCCCGCTTCTCCTCCGGGGTCATCGGCGCGCGGTAGGCGCTGGGCAGCACCGAGTAGTCGAGCACGCCGCCGCCCGTCACCCCGTTGTCCTCCTTGAAGGCGAGCACGTAGCCGTCGGCAGAGACGACGTACTGCTTCTGCGTCGTCGTCAGCGCGGCCCCGGTCGGATCGGTCAGGTACGTCACGCCGGCGTCGCCGGTCTTGGCGATGACGGTCGACACGCTCGGCACGGCCGAGGCGCTCGCGGGGATGACGAGCACCAGCGCTGCGAGCACGCCTGCGGCGCGCATCTGGTGGGTGAGTCTCATCGGATTCCTTCCTGGTTTGCCGAGCGTCGGCGAGCTCCCTCTCGGTTGCCCGCCGAACCGCCCGAATGCTAATCTGGACAAAATCGGTAGGATTAATACAGAAACCCGACGCAGGAAGGGACCAGATGGCAAGGAGAACCAGGGCAATCCTCGGGGCGGTGACGCTCGCCCTCGCGCTCGCCGCGGGGTCGGCGACGGCCAACGCGGCAACGACGACGATCTTCGGATCGGGATCGAGCGCGATGGTGCCCTACCTCGAGGCGCTCACGAAGGAGTACAAGAAGGTCGCGCCCAACGTGAAGTTCGTCTACACGGCGAACAACGGCAACGCCGGGGCGAAGGACGTGCAGGACGGCAAGAGCCAGTTCGCGCTCCAGACCCGTCCCCCGCTTCCGTCCGACTCGGGATTGAGCTACTCGAAGCTGTTCCTCGACGGGCTCTGCGTCGCGGTCAACCCGTCGAACGTCCTCAACCGCCTGCAGGTCTCGCAGGTGAAGGACATCTTCCTCGGGACGGTCACGGAGTGGCAGGCCGTCGGCTCAAACCTGCGCTCGCCGATCTCGGCGTTCGGGCGCTTCTCGACCGCAGGGCTCTACACGTTCTTCCAGAGCGCGGTGCTCGGCGGCGTGACGCAGAGCTCAAACGTCACCTCACTCGACAAGGACGGCGAGGTTGCGGTGGCCGTCTCGAAGAACCAGGCCGGCATCGGCTACGTCGGGCTTGCGAACTCGGGTCCGGGCAGCGGCGTCAAGCGGCTCCTGCTCAACGGCCAGCCGTGCCAGGCGAGCGCGATCAAGACGCTGAAGTACCCGCTCTCGCGCTACGGCTGGATCGTCCTCCCCGCGACGAACCCGAACCGGGCCGCCACGAAGTTCGGCGACTGGGTGCGCACGAGCTACGCCGCGGGCCGGATCATCGCGAAGGCCGGTGCCGTGCCTGCCTTCAATGCGAAGAAGCCGCCGAAGCAGCCCGGCAAGAAGAAGCGCAAGAAGTAGTCGAGCTCCGATGGCGCTGGCGAGTCACCCACGACGAGCGTCGCGCGGGCTGCTGCCCGACCAGCGCGCCGAGCTGATG
>JBAROU010000152.1:0-2867 GCA_049642385.1 Dehalococcoidia bacterium
CGATCAATCCAATTGCTCCCAGCGCCAACAGGATCAGCCCCGGCAACAGGAACAGGTGAGTGGGACTGTGGACCAGCAGGAAGCGCAGGTGACGCCAGCCGTCGCGGAACGAATTGAGCTTCGATTCGCCTCTGCGCGGACGGTATTCGATTGGGATCTCACGTACGTCGAGGCCTTCCTTGGCCGCCCGGATCACCATCTCCGAGGCAAACTCCATGCCCGGCATGCGCAGATCGAGACGTTCGAGAGCTTCGCGGCGGAAAGCGCGCATGCCGCAGTGGGCGTCGCTTACGCCGCTGCGGTACATCACGTTGAGTATCCCCGTCAGGATGGGATTTCCGACGTAACGGTGAAGCGCGGGCATCGCGCCCTTGTGGATCTTGCCCTTGAGGCGCGATCCCATCACCAGGTCGGCGCCTTGATCGAGCGACTCGATGAACTCGGCCGTCAGCTCGAACGGATAGGTGTCGTCACCGTCACCCATCACGATGTAGCGCCCGTGCGCGGCGGCGAAGCCGGCGTGGTAGGCGTTGCCGTAACCGCGCTCGCTGGTGCGGATGACGCGTGCGCCGGCCGCTTCGGCTATCTCAGGCGATCCGTCGTCGGAGCCGTTGTCCGACACGATCACCTCGCCGCGCAGGTTGGCGTCTTCCATCGACCGCTTTGCCTTTGCGACACAGGTCGCGATCGTCTCGACCTCGTTGAGACACGGAATCACGACGGAAACATCGAGCGTGGGCTCGAGCTGACGAAGCGGGTCGAGTGTGGTGGCAGGCGTGCCCATCGGTCCAGGTAACTAACGCGTCAGCAGCGGGAAAGTTGCGCTAGAACCCAGGATCGTAGCCGAGTGTCCGGCGAGCGGCGCTGGCTCAGCCGTCAGGCGCTCCAACGCGGCAAGTTCAGGCGCGCGTGGTGCACGGCACGACGCGCACGTTTCCAAGGCGTCCACCGTTGAGGTGGCTCTTGGGACCGTGCCCGGTGACGCGAGCGACCAACGTGACGCGATCGCGGCGGACGTCCGCCAGCGGAAGCTTCACCGCAATCGTCCGGCGCGCGGGAACCGACCTCGTGATCTGTCCCGCGCCGCTCGCAAGCTTGACTCTCACAGACGTTCCGTCCTTGGGGAGGGTGTAGCTTGCCGTCAGACATGCCGGCCGCTGCCCGGCCGCCGCGGGGAAGACGTCTATGCGTTGCTCGGCGCCGGGCTTGCCCCAGCCGTCGGGAAACACCGCTTCGCCGGAGCGGTCGATGAAGCTCGCCCGCAAGGTTCGAGGCACTCGCACCAGCTGCATCTCGTCGAAGCCGGTCTTGACCGGCGAGCCGTTCAAGCCGTAGGGAAGCCAGCCGGTCGGTACAACCAGGTAGCGCGGCATCGCGCCAGCTACCAGCGTGATCGTGCCCGAGCGACGATCGATCTCGAACAGCGCCGGCACGCGCGGAGCATCGGGACAGCACAGGTTGACTCCCTCCCCGAGCCGCCCAGCGCTGGACGAGATCGACTGGTTGAAGTAGCTCATGTCCAACCAGCGAGCGGGAAGGTTGTAAGACGAGTCGATCGGGAGCGCCAGCATTCCGGCTGTGGTCTTGCCGACGCTGCGATCGACGAAGGCCTGTTGCTCGAAGGTGAAGCTCGATGAGCGGGTCTCGTGTGTGAACTTGTGCATCGTGTAGGCGGCACCGACCCCGAAATAGAGCAGCAGGACACCAAGCGCCGCGCCCGGCAGCAACGCCGGCAGTCGCCTCGGCAAGCGCGTTCTGAGCGCGAGCACCACGGCGATCAGGACGACGACGCAGAGCACGACCGTCGACACGTGCGAGTCACCGGCCGGAAGCACGGCCTTTACCTTGTCGAGCACGGCGTGCTTGAAAAACTCACTGCTCGGGGCAACGAAGTAGGCGAACGGCTCGTCCGTCTTGTAGATGCCAACGGTGGAGATCGCGCGCGCGATCAAGACCCCGGTCAGCGCCACGGCGACCCAGGAGACCTCGTTGCGCAGCAAAGCGCGTGCAAACGCAATCATGATCGGCGGCACCAGGATGACCATGTAGCGATCCTCGACGTTGGGGTTCAAGAACACGAAGAAGAAGATCACGAGAAAACCCGTGACGAGCACCGCGAGAGCGCCGGTTTCGCGCCTGCGCGGGCGCACCAGCTCGTGAGCGAACCAGGGGATCGCGAACAGCAGCGGCACCACGGCGACGCCCTGGGCTACGCGCGCGGTGATCAGTCGCAGCTTGTCCCAGAACACCGAGAGCGAGATGTGCTGGCTGATGATCGTCGAGCCGTAGTCGCCGAGCAGGCCGCGCTCCCCCTTGTAGGCCAGCAGAAGGACTCCCGCCGCCGCCGCGACGACCAGCAGCATATGATCGCTCCAGGCTCGTTCCGGGACCTTTGCTAGCCAGCGGCCGAAACGCTCACCCGCCGGCCGGTCGCGCCACTGCATCACGAGGACCGCCGGCGCCAGCGCCAGCACGAACGGCGCATGGCCAACACGCGCGGCGATCACGAGCACGAACAGCACCAGCACGGCGAGGTCCGCGAGAAAGTGCGGTTTGACGAGTGTGCGCCACATCGCATACAGCAGCGCGGTGAGTGTCAGGTAGCCGAGCGTCGTGTTGAGGAACGTGATGCCGAACACGGCCCAAGGTCCGAGCACGGCCAGCGCGGCCGCGATCAGCGCTGCGCTGCGTTGCAAGCCGACGCCGCGCGCGAGCGCATATGTGGGCAGCGCGGTCAACGCCCAGGCGAACGCAACGACGACGTGCCCGATTTCGAACTGGTGCGGGGCGCCGTGCGCAAATACGAACGCCGCTGCCAGCACGACGGCGGTAAGGCGCTCCGGGCCGCGAGTGGATATCTGGGCACT
>JBAROU010000157.1:0-7899 GCA_049642385.1 Dehalococcoidia bacterium
GATCTGTCCTCCACCATCCACCGCGAGCCGCTCTGGGCTACCCGCTTCTTCCGGCAAGGCAAACTCATCCGATGAACCGTCGGCGTTGATGGCGATCAGGTACGGGTAATGATCCCGTGACACCCACACTGTTCCCTCTTGGTCGACTGCGATGTCGTAGATAAGAGTCGTAGGTGGCTCTGACCCTGTTTCGATCTTCCTGGGATCAAGCGGCACATCTATCCGCTTGATTGCCTCCGTCACGCTATCCACTTCCAGAAGCGTCGATTCCCAAGCTACCAGAACCTTACCTTCGCGGCGACCGCTCCCCACCTCGATCCGCGCGATGAACGGACTGACATCATCACTTGGCAGAGTAGTCTCTTCCACAAGGGCGGTGCTTGGGTCATAACTCACCAGTGCATTTGTCGGTTGACTCTCCTCGCCAGAAGCTGGTGTCAGCGCAAGGAACCAAAGGATACCATTGCTGTCAACGGCCATGTCTGTCACTGGCGCAGGCAGATCTGATAGCAGTGCTGGCCACTGAACACTCCGTTCTGGCGCTTGGACCTGTGACTCGCTCCGTCCTCCGAACAAGAGCGTCAGGACGAGCGCGGTTGCCAGCCCGATCGTGGCCGCGATGACGACGGCGAACACCCGCCATTTCATGGCTCCCCTATTGTAACGAGTTTGACGAGGCGTGTCAGTCCTACAGCTCGTCCCAGAACGTATCGATCAGCTCGTCCGGCAGGTCGAACGCCACACCCGCCACGCAGGATCGCGAGCGTACACGTATTACGATGCTACCAACGGACGCACAGCATCACCGACGCGGATCACGCCGTCGTTCAGTATCTCGCACTTGAGCCCGGCCCGGTGAACCAGCCCCTGCAGCACACGATCATCGGTCAGCGACGCCAGGGTGGCACAGGGTTCGCTCAGCCGCAGGCCTCGAAGCGCCACGTCGCCGACCTGGAAGTCCTGGCCGACGAGGTCGTTCAGCGGCACGTCGCGCGTGACGATGTTCCGGCGTGCGTCTTTGTGGTCGAGCTTCAGGCCCGTGTCGCGCTCCATCGCCTCGATCGCCTCCGCCGCGATCAGCGAAACTTGGCTGTCCGGCTTCGTGTCGAAGTAACGGTCGCCTTCCAGCCCTTTGCCCGCAACTGCGCGCGCCTCGTCGAGCGAGCGCATCGGCCCGCCACTGGCCGCCGTAACGTTGATAGAAAGCACGTTGCCTTGATACATAGCGCTCCACACTCCTTGCTTAGGAGTATAGAAGCTCGCCTGAACGGGGGACAAGGCGAAGTTACGCCGGCCCCGCCCCGAACTCCAGCGCAAGCACCGTCGCGTACGGGTCGACCGCGCCCTCCGGCACCTCCACCGTCACCTCGCCCACGGGGTCTTGGTTGAACTGCGCCTCGATGATGCCCGTGCGGGTGTCGAAGGGCAGCTCCTCACCCGTCGAGAGCGCCCGCACCGAACGCAGCCGCTTGATGTGCACTCCCCGCACGGAGACGGTGTCGTACGGGCGCAGCAGTAGGTGGACGTACACCGTATCGCCGCGCCGCGTCGAAGGCCCGTAGCACTGCCACGGCTCCAGCCCCGGCGTCGTGCCGACGATGCTCTCCGAATTGCGCGCCATCCAGCGCTCGACATCGCCGAGACGTTCCAGCGTTTCCGGCTGGAGCCGGCCATCGCCCATCGGCCCGACGTTGAGCAGCAGGTTACCGCCGCGACCGGCCACCTCGCACAGCGTATGGATTAGCTGCCGCGACGACTTCCAGCGCTGGTCGTCCCTGTTGTAGCCCCAGCTCTCGTTCATCGTCATACACGCCTCCCAGGCGCGCGATGGTGGCTGCGCGGGCACGAACTGCTCCGGCGTCTCGAAGTCGCCGACGCCGGGCAGGCGATTGTTCATCTGGATCTCCGGCTGCAACGAGCGGATCAGCTCCTCCAGCTCCTTCGCCTTCCACTGCTCAGGCGTCCGCTCCCAGCCACCGTCGAACCAGAGCACATCGATCGTTCCGTAGTCAGTGAGCAGCTCGCGGATCTGCGCGAACATGAACTCCCGGAAGCGGTCCCACGCGCCCGGCTGCGGCTGCGGCCACTGGCCGATGCGGTACGGCTTGTCTTCTTCTCGGAACGCCGGATAGTCTGCGTGGTGCCAGTCGATCAGCGAGTAGTACACGCCGACGCGCAGCCCTTCGTCGCGCATCGCGTCGAAGAACTCGCGCACGATGTCACGCCCGAACGGCACGTGTTGGATCGAGAAGTCGGAGTGTTTCGTGTGATACATCGCGAAGCCGTCGTGGTGCTTCGTCGTGATCACGGCGTACTGCATGCCCAGGCGCTTCGCCATGCGCGCCAGCTCGCGCGCGTCCCACGCTTGCGGGTCGAACGTCGCCGCCGTCGAGTGGTATTCGTCGACGGGCACGTCCTGGCAAAGCGGCAGCGCGAACGAGCCGCCCACCAGCGGCCAGGAGACCTCCAGTCCGCGCTGGCTACAGTGCGACCAGTGGACGAAGAGCCCGAAGCGTGCCGTGTCGAACCAGGTCATGCCACCCGATACCTGTAGCTCGAAGCCTTGCGTGCTATGTCAGGTGCAGGCCCGAGATCGCCCGCGCGATGACGAGGCGCTGGATCTCAGACGTGCCTTCGAAGATCGTGAATATCTTGGCGTCGCGATGCCAGCGCTCCACGGGCGTCTCGCGCACGTAGCCCATCCCACCGAGGATCTGGATCGCGCGCTCCGTCACCCACACCGATACCTCGCCCGCCTTCAGCTTCGACATCGAACCTTCGGCTGAGTCGAACGGCTTGCGCGTGCGCGCCATCCACGCGGCGCGCCACACGAGCAGTCGTGCGGCGTCGATCTCCATCTTCATGTCGGCGAGCGTGAACGCGATCGCCTGGTTCTCGATGATCGGCCTGCCAAACTGCGCGCGTTCCTTCGCGTACTCCAGCGCGTACTCATACGCCGCCCGTGCGACGCCTACCGCCATCGCGCCCACCGCCGGTCGCGTCGACTCGAACGTCGCCATTGCAGCCTGCACGCCTGTGCGCGCGCCTTCCCGCGCCTTCGCCAACCGCGCTTCCAGTTTCTCCTTGCCGCCCAGCAGGCAGCTACCAGGCACGCGCACGTCATCCAGGAACACCTCAGCGGTATGCGACGCCCGGATGCCGTGCTTCATGAACTTCGCGCCCTGCGTCAGTCCCTGCGTCCCCGGCGGCACGACGAACGATGCCTGGCCGCGCGCACCCAGGTCGTGATCGACCGATGCGACGACCACGTGCACCGCCGCGATCCCGCCGTTCGAGATCCACGTCTTCTGGCCGTTCAACACCCACTCGTCCTTCGCCTCGTCGTAGACCGCGCGGGTCTTGAGCGACGAAACGTCCGAACCAGCGTCCGGTTCCGAGACGCAGAACGCGCCCAGCTTCACATCTTCCGGCGTGCCGAAGCATTGAGGAATCCATTCGCCCATCTGTTCCGGCGTGCCGTTGCCGGCGATCGCCGCCACCGCGAGCGATGTCCCCATGATCGCCATGCCGATGCCCGCGTCGCCCCAGAAGATCTCCTCGATCGCAATCGGGAGCATCAGCCCTGTCGGATCCGACGTCACGTGCCCCAGGAACTGCGCCCCGTAGAGGCCGATCTTCGCTGCTTCCTGGATGATCGGCCAGGGCGTCTCCTCGCGCTCGTCCCATTCGTGGCCCGCCGGACGGATCACGTCCTGCGCGAACCCATGTACCCACTCCTGGAGTTGGCGCTGCTCCTCGTTCAGGTCGAGCGAAAAGGTTACGTCTGTTTTGGTTGCGGTGTCTGCCATTGCCACGATGTTCTGCTACCTCCGCCTTGCAGGTTAGCAACTGACGCACATTCGCGCGAGGCGCTTCACGCGTGCGCGGGCGTCGCTTCCTGATTCACAGCGTTGACAAGATCGACCGTTCGTGCCAACGTTTCCAGACGTTCCTTCACGTTTCTCCCGATAGGGTCTACGCGCAGCGTTATCACGCCCGCATCTCGATACGTCCGGAGTCGCTCCTTCACCATGTCTTCCGTGCCCAGCAGGTTCGTCTTCACGGCAAGCTCGTCCGGCACGCGCTGCGCCGCCTCGTCGCGCTTCCCATCGAGCCAAAGCTTCTGCACCTCAACCGCCACGTCCTGGTAGCCCGCGCGCTGGAAAGCCGCGTTGTAAAAGTTGTGCTGTCGCGAACCCATCGCGCCGAGTGTGAACGCCAGCCCCTGCTTCCGTCGCTGGATCAGCCCGTCAACGTCGTCCGAAAACGCCACGGTGCCGCCGGCCTGCAGATCGATGTCGTCGAACGAGCGACCCGCGCGCTCGGCGCCGGCCCGGATGTGGTCGAAGAACACGTCCGCGTGCTCCGGCATGAACGAAGTGCCCAGCCAGCCATCCGCCAGCTCGCCCGTCATCTCCAGGCTCTTCGGACCGAGCGTCGCCAAGTACACCGGGATGTGTTCGCGCGGCGTTGAGCTCGCTCGCAGCGGCTTGCCCTCGCCGCCGGGGAGGGGCAACTCATAGATCTTGCCTTTGTAGCTCACCCGCTCACCCGACGATACCAGCCGCATGATCTCAATGATCTCACGCATGCGCTGGAGCGGTTGCTTGAACGGAATGCCGTGCCACCCCTCGATCACCTGCGGCCCGCTCGCGCCCAGGCCCACGATGAACCGGCCTTGCGAGAGCGATTCCATCGTCATCGCCGTCATCGCGACGAGCGCGGGTGTGCGCGTGCCCGCTTGCATGATGCCCGTGCCCAGCATGATCCGCGTTGTCTTCGCCGCCAGGTACGCCAGCGGCGTCACCGCGTCGTTGCCCCACGCTTCGGCGGACCAGACGCTGTGCACCCCGAGGCGCTCGGCCTCCTGCACGAACGTCGCCACATCCTCCCAGTCATCGCGCGCGGCGCCAACAGCGCCCACCGTAATCGATACCCTCATGACGCCTCCTTCACCAGCCCCGCCCATGGCAGGGCCTCGCCATAATACCACCTGATGTTCCCCCTCATCCCTCAACGAACGTGCAACCCCCTCCTCGTCCGCCCGTTTGACTCGTTCCGGCCTCCCGGGTACGATACTCCCGCCTGGGGGTCACCCGCGACAGGCGCAAGGAGACGACAATGAGGCGGCACATCTTCACGCTGGCTGCATTTATCCTCGCGGCGTCGTCAACGTTCCTCTCGCTCGCCGCGACCCACGCCAACCCCGACTTCGACTTCGCCGTCGCTGATCCGGCGGGCGACACCTTCGGCGTCGGCCCGGTGCAGCACGATATCGTGTCCGTCTCCGGCGTCTCCGACGGAACGAATTTCATCGTCACGGTCGAATTCGCTGACGCTGTCGCGGAGCCGGACTCCGGCTCACCCACCAAGGTGCAGGGCTTCGTCACCTTCGACGCCGACCAGGATCTCGCCACCGGCATCAATGTCGATGCGGACATCGCCCAATTCTGTCCTGGCCCACTCGGCCTCGGCGCCGAACAGAACCTCCAGCTCTTCAACTACGCGGGCGGCGTTGCCCCGCTCTACGACTTCGCCGCCGCGTCATCGACAGACGTTCCCGTCACCTTCGGAGTGAACTCGTTCACTGCCACCATTCCGATCAGCGCCCTCGGCGGCGATGAGCTGTTCAACTTCGCCGTTCTTGCCGGCGGCAACGATCCCCAGAGCGACGAAGAGATCACCGACTGCGCTCCGGGCGACGGCGGCTTCATCGACACGGCGGACTACCTTCCCACGCCCACCGTGACGAAAACCGCCCAGCCGCCCACCGTCACACAAGCGCTGCCCACGCCCACCAGCACGGTCGCCGCGGTCACCCTGCCCGCGACAGGCCTCGATAGCGGCTCACGCGGCGGCTGGCTGCCCTGGCTCCTGCTCGGCGCGGGCGTGGCCGGTGCAATCGCCGGCCTGGCCGCCTTTTCGCGCCACAGGGCGCGGTAAGCACCGTAGCGGCGACCTTCAAGTCGCCACCTCATCCGGCTGTCCGCACCACCCGCCAGACGCTAGACTGCCTCTCGACCACACCTTCACCAGGAAGGAGCCTTCGCCCATGAAAGTCGGCGCGCACGTCGGGTCCTCCGGCGGCCTCACCACCGCCTTCGATCGCGCTCAGGAGATCGGCGCCGAGACGATCCAGATCTTCGGCGCGCCGCCCCAACAGTGGCGTCGCCGCAAGATCCGCCCCGAAGAGTGCGAAGCGTTCCAGGCCCAGATGAAGGCAACTGGCATCGAGCCCATCTTCATTCACGGCACCTACCTGATCAACCTCGCGACCGAGACGCCCGAACAGCTCGTCAAGTCCACCGAAGCGCTCACCGGCGACCTCAACCTCGCTTCCGCCATCGGTGCGAAGGGCGTCATCTTCCACGTCGGCTCGCACAAGGGCGTCGGCTTCGACAAGGTCTTGCCCCAGATGACGAAGGCGCTCACCGAAGTGCTCAAGACAACACCCGACGACGCCTGGATCATTCTCGAGAACAGCGCGGGCTCGGGCGGCACCGTCGGCTCGAAGTTCAGCGAGCTGGGCGCGATCATGAAGAGCGTCGGCAGCCCGCGCCTCAAGGTCTGCCTCGACACCGAGCACGCGTTCGCCGCCGGCTACAACCTCGCCGACAAGAAGGCGCTCGATGAAGCGATCCAGGAGTTCGATAGCGAGGCCGGCCTCGACCGGCTCGTCGCCGTCCACGCCAACGACTCCAAGATCCCGCTCGGCGGTGGTGTCGACCGCCACGACAACATCGGCGACGGCCACATCGGCCGCAAAGGCTTCGAGGCGATCATGGCGCATCCCGCGTTCCGCGATGTACCTTTCCTGCTCGAAGTGCCCGGCCAGGACAAGAGCGGCCCCGACAAGCCCAACGTTGATATCCTGAAAGCGATCCGGAAGAAAGTCGGCGCCGGTTCGTAGTCACTGCGATGGAGCCCAGACAAGCCTTCCGAGCCTACGACCACGCAGAAGCGGCGGAGGAAACCGCCGACTTCTGCCTCGCCTGCGGCTCGCCCCTGACCGATCGCCACGACGGCGGCCGCCCGCGGCGCGCCTGCACCGCATGCGGCTACATCCGGTATCGCGTCCCCGCTCCGGGCGTCTCCGTCCTCATCGTCGATGGCGAGCGTTTCGTCCTCTGCCGGCGCGGCCGCACCGAGCTCGAGGGCGGTAAGTGGTGCCTGCCCTGCGGCTACATAGAGTACGACGAAGACTTCCTCACGGCCGCCGTCCGCGAGGCCGAGGAAGAAACCGGACTCATCATTGAGATCGCGTCGATCATTAGCGTCGTCTCAAACTTCCTACAGCCGAACGTACACACGGTCGTCACGGTGCTCCTCGCGCGCGCAACCGGCGGTGAGCTTCGTCCCGGCGACGACACAGACATGGCGCGCTGGCATTCGTGGGGAAATGAGCTGCCAGTGATGGCGTTCGAGGCCGACACCCACATCATCCAGCGCTACTTCGCCACCAGGCCCGAAGGCGCGCCGGTAGACAAGACGCTCGGCTAGCAAGAAGACCTCGCCGAGGCTTCTAGCTTCGGCGCTCGCTTGCTTGCCCCTCTGGAAGCGCCTTTACCTTGTAGCGCTGCTCCAGCAGCTCGATGAACGCGCGCGCCGATCGGCTCAAGGGCCGCCCCCGCCGGTAGATCACCGAGATCTCGCGTTGCGGCATCGTCATCCCATCGACCTGGACCTGATGCAGCCCGCCGTCTCCCAGCTCACGCTCGACAGCCGCCTTGGGCAACATCGCGATGCCCAGCCTCTCTTCCACCATCTTCTTCGTCGCTTCCATATTGTCCAGCTCCATCGCCGGCGAAACAGGCGCGCCCGCCTGCCGCAGTGCCGTGTGCACCAGCGTGTAATAGCTAGACCCGCGGTTGAACATGATCAGTGGCTGCTGGCTTACCT
>JBAROU010000163.1:0-3843 GCA_049642385.1 Dehalococcoidia bacterium
GGATATGGTTCTGGCGGGCGTGATGGAGAGCATTATCAAGGAGAGCCCGGTGCTGGACATGCTGCCCTTCATCGACGTGGTGGGCAATGCGTTCGTCTACAACCGGCTGGCCGCGGAACCGAGCATCGGGTTCCAGGCGGTGGGCGCAACGTGGACGGAGTCGACGCCCACCTACACGAAGGTGACGCAGGGGCTCACGATCCTGGGCGGCGACGCGGACGTCGACAACTACATCCAGCTCACGCGCTCCGACGTGCAGGATCAGGAGGCGGTGGTGATCCAGCAGAAGGCGAAGGCGCTGGCGCGGGCCTGGGAAAACACGTTCGTGAACGGCGACACGGGGACTGACGCGAATGCCTTCAACGGTCTGGACAAGCTGGTGGCGAGCGGGCCGGCGGGCCAGAACGTATCGATGGGGACGAACGGCGCGACGCTCACGCTCGCGAAGCTGGACGAGCTGATCGATTCGGTGAAGACGAAGAACATCGTGCTCTTGATGTCACGGCGCACGCGGCGAACGCTCCAGAACCTCGTGCGGACGAGTGGCGCGCTGCTGGAATCGCGGCCGGGCAACTTCCTGGAGTGGGTGCAGATGTACAACGGCTTGCCACTGTTCATCAACGATCACATCTCTGACGCGAAGACCGTGGGTACATCCAGCGATTGCAGCACGATCTACTGCCTCTCCGTAGGCGAGACCGACCAGGGTGTCGTCGGCCTGACAGCGCCGGGCGGGCCTGTCGTGGAGAAGGTGGGCGAGCTGGAGACGAAGGATGCGACGCGCTGGCGGGTGAAGTGGTACTCGGCCATCGCGTGGCTGAGCGAGCTGTCAGCGGCGCGCCTCATCGGCGTGCGTCCGTAACAGCGAGCGCAGGCGAAACAGCAGGCCCCCGGCAGCGATGTCGGGGGCCTGTGGCGTTTGTGTCATGCGCCGCTTTGGGCTGTATGCGCCCCCGCCTACGATGAACACACCTTAGGACAGGAAGGCGCACGATGCCCGTTCGACCGTATCGCAAGCAGGACGACCGCAGCGCGGTGCTGGCGTTGCTTCAGGACACACGCGCCATCGATTCGCCGAGCGCGAGGCTGCAGGTGGTGGACGAGCGCGGCGTAACCGGCGCCGCCCTCTGGGTGCGGCCAGACGCGGGTGCGGACCCGTACCTGGGCTCAGTGATCGTGACGACTGACGACGGCGCAGGGCTGCCCGATCCGAAGGGGCCGGTCGAGCGCTGGCAGCAGGCGTATCAGCTCGTCGCGGGATGCGTGGAGGACGCGCTGACGCAGGGCTTCGAGCGCGGGCACCTCATCATTGCCAGCGAGGCGCTGCGCCGCCACATCGAGCGCGACTTCACGTTTCGGATCGAGCCCGCCGGGTGGGACCCGCGCACGGGCGAGCCGGCACAGTGGCGCATCGACGTTGACTTGAACGACGCCCTGGAGCAGCTGAGGCGGGCAGCGCCTCTGGCGGGCAGGTGATCTAGGTGGCACAGATCGTGATCCCGGCGCAGAGCGACTCAGTGATGGAAGGGATCGGAGCGTCGAAGGACGTCAACTTCGGCAGTCAGCTGTACGTCTATCACCGCGTGACCTACCTGGGCGGGACCAAGCTCGGATGGGGACGCGCCATCGGCAACTTCGACGTTGCGGCGTTCGTCGGCGCGGAGATCCTCAGCGCGAAGCTGGTGCGCAGCGTGTTTAGCATTACCAACCCGGGCAAGCAGGCGAAGCTATCGCGCTGCGCCCATCCAGAATGGATCGAGCAACAGGTGACGTGGAACAGCTACCGGAACAACTTTCGCTGGACAGCGGAGGGCGGCGACCACGACGATGCCGGCCCGCCTGCGGCCATTACGTACACCGAGCCGTCGGGTGCGGGCGACCACGAGCTGTTGGGGCTGGCGCCGTTTGTGGTGGACGCACTGACGAATCGAAATGGCATCGTCTCGATCATTACACGCCTCGCCGATGAGTCGCCGGGCGTATCGACCGAGTACGTATGGCGATCGAAAGAGTACGGTTCGAGCGCGTGGCGGCTGGTGATCGACTACACGCCGGCAGCGCCGACCGAGGCCGGGCACCGCTCCCTACACGACACGGCGTTTGGGAGCGGCGTGCGGCCCGCGCAAGGGGCGCATGCCGCCCAGCCTACGACGGGTGTGCGGCCCGCGCGGCCGCGCTAGCACAACACGAAAGGACACGACCATGAGCAACCTGGCGACCATCAGGGCAACCGTCCGCACGGACCTGCACGACGAAGATACGGCCGACGAGCGCTGGTCGGATGCGGAGCTGAACCGGCACATCGCCCGGGCGCTGCAGGAGTATTCACTGCAAGCGCCGCTGGAGACGAAGAGCACATTGCAGACCACGGCCGGCTCGCGCGACCTGAGTGTGAGCAGCCTGACGCCGCGCATCCGCCTCGTCGCGGCTGAGTACCCGACGGGCGCCTACCCGCCGAACTTCGTCCCGTTCTCGCTCTGGGGTAGCACGCTGACGCTCCAGGTGACCGGCGCGCCCAGCTCGGTTCAGAACGTCAACGTCTACTGGCACCAGCAGCACACGATCAACGGCTCGTCAACGTTTCCGAGTGCGCATGACGACATCATCGCCACGGGAGCGGCAGGTTATGCAGCGCTCGAGTGGGCGTCATTCGCCTCCAATCGTGTGAACGTCGGCGGCGACGACGCGTGGGGGCGCTACATGGAGTTCGCCAACGTGCGACTGGCCGCGTTCAAGGAGAGACTGCGCCTGCTGCCGGAGGTGAACCGCGCTCGCGCGGCGCGGCTGTATTCGCCAGCGGAAGCGCGCTTCGCTTCGCAAACCACCGACCCGGGACCAGTGTGAGGCGCGATGCGTTCGCTCAGTGCCACGTTGGAAGCAGCGCAGAAAGCGACGAGCGGCGTCCCGTTCATCGGGGTGACCGTGAGCGACCGCAGCGCGGGTGTGACACGGCTGCGCTGGGAGCGGCTCTACACCGGCGCGGAGGCCGACAAGTACCATGCTGCGGCGATGCCGAGCGACGGCTCGCTGTTGCGCGTACGCACGACCGGCGCCGGCCAGGCGCTAGCGTACCAGCGCGTGACCAGCCCCGGACCGGCAAGCAGCTTCGGCACGTGGAGCAACCTGGACTCGGCGGCGGACGCGGGCGTGGCGCTGGCGGCCTCGGGCGCGAACGTGATCCTCGCCTTCGTGGCGCCGATCGGCAGCTCGATCCGAGTGCGCGAGAGCTCCGATTACGGCGCGAGCTTCGGTGCGGCGCAGACCGTGGTGGGCGAGTCGGCT
Source organism: Dehalococcoidia bacterium (assembly GCA_049642385.1). Lineage (GTDB taxonomy): Bacteria > Chloroflexota > Dehalococcoidia > DSTF01 > RBG-16-68-14 > JBAROU01. Next base: position 3,283 of record JBAROU010000163.1, read on the forward strand.
GCGATCGGATGGCTGGCGGCGGCGCGCAAGAGCGACGGCACGGTGCTGCTCGTGTACTCCGTCGGCGGCGCGGTGAAGACGCTGAAGCGTTCGAGCGGCGTGTGGGGCTCCGCCGCGACGTGGCCGCACAGCGCGAGCGCAATCAATGGGCTTGCTGTAACGCACGCGGGCGACTACCACGTGGCGATCGCAGGTGTCACTACCAGCGGTGCGGCCAAGCTCTGGAGCGCGACGTTCGGCGATGGGTTCAGCCAAACGATCGACACCTGGTCGGCGCTGCTGGAGCTGACGTCCGCCGAGTCGGGTTCCAACGTCACGTTTCGAGCGCCGTCACTCACTGTACTCGACACGCACCGGCTGTTCTTCGTTGAAACGTACGCGGGCAGCGTCGCGTACTCGCGCCCGCAGTGGACGTGGTTCGCGCCGAGCCACGCCTTCGCCGCGAACGCCTGGCGCGAGCCGGTGCCGTTCGATTACGAGGACACGTTCGGCATGGCGATCACGGGCGATGCCACGTACGCGTGGCTCTCGACTGGCAACGGCGTCTGGCGCTCGCCGCTC
>JBAROU010000167.1:0-16599 GCA_049642385.1 Dehalococcoidia bacterium
GTGTTCGTCACGTTGGGGGCGGTCGCCTCAGGCGACAGCGCCCCTAAAGACAAACGCAGCGAATCCTGCACCGAAGAAGCGGTCGGCGCTGCACGGGTCGGCTCGACTGTACAACCTGCATGGCAGCGGTTCTCGACATGTTACGTAGAGTCTACCAGCACCACCGCGAGCGCGGCAATCCCCTCGCCGCGGCCGATCTCGCCGAAGCAATGACCTAGTGGACTTCTCGAATGACGCGGAAGTGTAACCGGAGATGGAGAGAGAAGCTATTCCTCGAGGGAAACCACGGACACCACGGCAAATGCTCCGATGCCCTCTCCGCGTCCAAAGGTCCCGATCCCTTCGTGGGACCTTGGCTTTACACTGACCCTGTCGGCGTCAATCTGGAGGCGACCCGCAATTCGGCATCTCATCTCGGGTACTTGAGGTTGCAGGCGGGGCTGTTCGGCCACGACAGTTGTGTCCACATAATCGACAACCAAGCCCTCATGGGCGAGCATGTTACCTGCATGCTCAAGCATTGTGAGGCTGCTTGCGCCCTTCCATTTGGGGTCGTCGGATCGGAAGTGTGAACCGATGTCGCCGAGGTTGGCCGCTCCTATCATCGCATCTATGACGGCATGCAATACAACATCGCCATCGGTATAGCTGATCAGAGCTGGATGGCCAGGGAACTCCACCCCTCCAATGACCAGAGTGCGGGTGCACTTGTTAGGGCGATGATCTGGACAGCATACTCCGTTCTTTCCGCAAAATCGATGGACGTCATAACCGTGGCCGACACGTGGAATGACTACCTTAGGCCGCGGGCTGGGCCTCACTGTGGCGCGTCGTGCATGTTCTGCCTTGGCTCCGTTGGGGCTCAAGGCCGGTTCAGCAATACTGCGTGAACGGGGGTTCGGTTTATTCGGCATCGTAGCTGCTCCCAGCTTGAACGATCAGTGGCCCTGCGTCAAATCCTCCGCAAGCAGCGCCTGCGCCAGCGCCAGGTCCTCCGGCGTCGTCACTTTCAGGTTGCGCCGCGATCCTTGCGTACATCCGAGCACTTCCACCAGCGCCCGTCCCGTTTCGAGCGGATGAATGTCGTACCCGATGCCGGCTCTCATAGCTTCGCCCATCCAAATCGCGGCGCCAGGCGGCGCATCTCCGCCTGGATAGCGCGCATCATCCCGACATCGAATTGCAGATGCTTGCCGATGCCAGGGTCGCCTGGCTCCAGCCGCCGCGCCGCGTAAAAGCTGGCATCCGGCACCCAGTTCAGCACCGCCATGAACGGCAGCGCTTGGCGCTCCTCGTCCGATAGTGGCTGCACCGATTCATATCCCTCAAGGAACGCCCGGCAGAACTCCTCGCGCAGCGTCGTCGAAACGCGCCGTTCCCGCCCGAAGTTGAAGAGAGCCCGGCCAACGTCAAACGTGCGCGGCCCGTGCGTTATGAAGTCAAAGTCGAAAAGGCCGGCCAGTTCGTCGCCCTGGAAGAGCATGTTGCGGCCATGATAGTCGCAGTGCAGCCACGCTTGCGGGAGCGCCGCCAGCCGATCCCTCGGCCACGCCTCGGCAGCCGCGCGCTGCCAGTCGCTGAAGAAGTCCAACTCCTGCTCGAATCCCTGGCCTGCGAACATCTCCCTCAGCCGCTCGCTGTGCTCCTCCGCGAGTACCGACGTACGCCACACGTGACTCGAGACCGGCGCCAGCCACTTCCCGACGTCGACCTCTCGCACAGGCGGTGCCACCACCGGCCCCGTATAGCCTGCAGCAACAACCTCAAACTGGGCCAGGCTTTTGCCCGCTTCGCGCGCCTGCCCCAGGCTGGTGAAGTCGAACTCCTGCCCCTCGACGAGGCCGAAGAGGGCCCAGTGCAAGCCCTCGACGGACGCGAACGCCTCGCCGGTGCGTGTCCTGACGATGGTCGCTGTCGGGAAGCCGCCGTCGAGGAGGTGTTCCTGAAACGCCAACTGAAAGGCGATGCGCCCGGCGGCGGCCACGCTGCTTGCTGCGCGCATCCTCAAGAGGTGGTAGGCGCGCAGCACGTAGCGCTCCCCGCTGGCACCGTCGGCCACCAGCCAGTTGTCGTTGCCGACCCCGACCTCGTCACGGCCGAGGATGCTCGGAGCCTGGAGCGGGTAGGAGCGCAACGCGGCTAGTGGGTCGGCTTCTACCGTCTCGATCACTAAGTTGCCCTCAACAGTGCCTGCGCCAGCGCCAGGTCCTCCGGCATCGTCACCTTCAGATTGCGCCGCGCGCCCTCGTACAGCTGCACCGGCACGCCCAGCGCTTCGACCAGCGCCGCGTCATCCGTGGCGTCGCCCTGAGCGCGGCGATGCGCCTCCAGAAGCAGATCGTAGCGGAAGACTTGGGGCGTCTGCGCCAGCCACAGCCGCGCTCGGTCCAGCGTGCGGACGATGCGCCCGCCGTCGCTCTCCTTTACGGTGTCCGGCACAGGCAGCGCGCAACACGATGCGCCTGTCTCCTGCGCCGCGTCGATGCCGCGCTCGATAAGCTCGTTAGTCACCAGCGGGCGCGCGCCGTCGTGCACCGCCACCCACGCGCAGCCAACGAGCGCGTCTAGCCCAGCTCCCACCGAATCCTGCCGTCGCGCGCCGCCGGGCACGACGGCGCAGACCTTGTCTGCGCGCTCGTCGCGGACGAGCGAGCGCGCCCGCTCGAGCGTATCCTCAGCGACGACGAGCGCGATGCGCTCGATGCGCGGACAGCCTTGAAATGCCCGCAGCGTGTAGGCCAGGAGCGGCCGGGTCACGTTGTCCTGGCCCGTTAGCGGTGCCCACAGCTTGTCGACGTCGCCCATGCGTGCGCTGCGCCCCGCGGCGACGACCACGGCGTCTGCGTTCGGCTGTGCGTGATTGTTCTCCGCCATGCGTTCACTCGAACAGGTGCCGGAGCACCTCGCCGGCCGCCAGCCCGCCCGATGCGAGGTAGATGTTCTTCACGATTTTGCCGCTCAGCACGCCAACGAAGAAGCGCGACAGCTTCATCTTCACGGCGCCTGCTGCCACACCTGCCACATCGACGAGTGGGTTCGGGAACGAGGAGAGGAGGAACATCGTGAGGATCCCGCGTCGTTCCATCCAGCGTCGCACGCGCGGGAAGCTGGATCGGTCGCGGAAGAGCGCGCTACCGCCGTAACCGGCAGCGTAGCCCGTCAGCTCCCCCAGCGCTTCCGCCGGCCCCGCGATCAGCCCGACCAGAATTGGCACGGGGATCCCGAAGATCGGATCGAGAAGCGCGCCCGCGCTCGTAATTGCCGCCGCGCCGGGCATCGGCATCACGATCGACGCGGCGCTGATCAGGCTGATGACGAAGAGACCCACGTAGCCGTAGGTGTTGAGCTGATCCAGGTTGACGCTGAAGAAGAAGAACGCGAACGCAGATGCCGTGACCATCACCACCAGCGCCAGCAGCAACCCGTACTCCAGCCGCCAGATCGGCGAACGCGTGGTCGGTGGCCCCTCCGCGCTGGATTCCAGAAGCTGCGGCGTAGCCGAAGCGTCGTCAGCCTGCGGCTCGTGCTGTCGCTGAGGCGTTCGCGTCACGCTCATGAGTGCTTACTATGGTATCGAAACAGCAGGCCGCCTCGTCGTGAGGCGGCCTGCCCGAGTTCATCTTGCTCGAAGAGTTAGTCTCCGTCCGGCTCGGCGATGTACGATGTCGGGATCTCGACGCCGCTGGCAGCCTCCGGCTCGGTCTTCATGAGTTCCGCTATTTCCTCCTCGGACACCGGCGCTTCCTCCGTCACTTCGCCCGCCACCTCGCCTTCGGCAAGGGCGAACGGCTCCGGCCGAGCGATTTCGCGCACCGGCGGCGGCGGCAGATCGATCGTCGCACGCGCCGGGATCAGCTTACCGATGATGACGTTCTCCTTCAGGCCCATCAGGTGATCGACCTGGCCCGAGATAGCGGCCTCTGTCAGCACGCGCGTCGTCTCTTGGAACGACGCCGCCGCCAGGAAGCTGCTGGTACTCAGCGATGCCTTGGTCACCCCCAGGAGGACCGGCACGGCCGTCGCGGGCTCGCCGCCTTCGGCCAGCACACGTGAGTTCTCGTCCTCGTATGCGAAGCGGTCCAGCAGCTCGCCTGGCAGCATCTCGGTGTCGCCCGGCATATCGACCTGCACCTTGTGCAGCATCTGTCGCACGATCACCTCGATGTGCTTGTCGGTGATCGTCACACCCTGGGAGTGGTACACCTTCTGCACCTCGTCTACCAGGTAGACCTGCACCGCCTCTGGCCCCATAATCCGCAGGATGTCCTGTGGATTAAGCTGCCCTTCCGTGATCTGCTGACCCGCGTGCACCTGGGCGCCATCCTGCACGCGCACGCGCGACGAAGCGGGAACAGCGTACTCGCGCTCATCCGTCTCCTCGTACACGACAGAGATGCGCGAAGGCTTTCGCTTCTTGTCCTCGAACACGATGCGACCGCCGATGCGAGCGGTGATCTCTTCCACCTCGACGACCGCTGTCTCTTCCTCCGCCTCTGCCTTCTTCTTGGTCTTGGCCTTCGTCGTCGTCTTTGCCTTCGCCTTGCTCTTGGCCGGGGCCACCGCGCCCTTCAGCCGCGCGATGACGGCGCCAGGCTCGACCGCATCGTTGTGTTTGACGGCAACCTCAGCATCCTTCGGGATCTCGTATGGGTCGCTATAGAACTCTGAGTTGCTGATCGTGATCTTGCGCGAGTCGCCGTCGCGAGCGACGTTCGCCGTCCCATCGATCTCGGCGATAATCGCCTGCATCTTGGGCACGCGCGCCTCGAAGAGCTCCTCCACGCGCGGCAGGCCGCTCGTGATGTCGATGCCCGCCACACCACCGGTGTGGAACGTGCGCATCGTCAGCTGTGTGCCCGGCTCGCCGATGCTCTGGGCGGCGACGATGCCGACCGCAGCGTTGAACTCGACCAGACGACCGGTCGCTGGGCTGCGCCCATAGCAAAGCTGGCACACCCCACGCTTGACCTGGCACACCAACGGCGACCGCACGTATATGCGATCGATGCCGAGCCCGGCGATTCGCTCCGCGATGCGCTCGTCTATCTCCTCGCCGCGCAGCACAACGACCTCGTTTGTCTTCGGGTCGATAATGTCGGACGCGGGGTACCGTCCGAGGACGCGCTCTCGGAATGGCGAGCGCAGCTCTTCGTCCACAGGCCGCATCAGCCAGATGCCCGATGTGGTACCGCAGTCCTCTTCTTCGACAATCACGTCCTGCGCCACATCGATGAGGCGGCGGGTGAGATAGCCGCTGTCTGCTGTGCGGAGAGCCGTGTCGGCCAGACCCTTGCGTGCGCCGTGTGTGGAGATGAAGTACTCCAGCACGCTCAGGCCTTCGCGGAAGCTGCTGCGAATGGGCAGGTCGATGATCCGGCCGGCCGGGTCTGTCATCAGACCGCGCATGCCGGCCATCTGACGAATCTGCGTGATGTTGCCCTTCGTGCCTGAGGAGGCCATCATGCTCACCGAGCCGTACTGGTCGAGCTGTTCTTCGATGGCGTTCTGGACACGGTCCGTCGTTTCAGTCCAAATTTGGATCGAGGCGTCCTGGCGCTCTTGGTCCGTAATCAGGCCCATTTCATACTGGTCCTCGATCTCCGTCACGCGCTGCTCCGCCTCCTCGATCATCTGCCCCTTCTCCGGCGGGATGCGCAGGTCGTTTACGGCAATGGTGAGGCCGGATTGCGTTGCGTAATGGAAGCCCAGACGCTTGATCGCGTCGACGACCTTTGCCGTACTCTCGTTGCCGAGACGTCGGTGGCAGAGCGCGACGACGTTCTTGAGAGCCTTCCGGTCCATGATCTCGTTGTGGAAGCCCAGCTCCTCCGGCAGCACCTCGTTGAACAGAATGCGGCCGGCAGTCGTCTGGATGAACTGCCCCTCGGTTCGAGCGTCGCGCACCTTGATCATCGCTCGCAGCCCCACAACGCGCAGCTCCATCGCCAGCAGCACCTCCTGGAAGCTGCCGTAGACGCCTTGCGGCGGGCCACCGTTGGTGGGCTCCTTGTACTCGCCCGTGATCCCTGCTTCGGGCAACGTCATGTAGTAGCAGCCCAGCACCATGTCCAGCGTTGGCGTGATCGTTGGCTCGCCCGAGCCGGGCGAGAGCTGGTTGTGCGTCGATAGCATCACCTGGCGGGCCTCCGCCACCGCCTCGCGCGAAAGCGGTACGTGGACGGCCATCTGGTCGCCGTCGAAGTCGGCGTTGAACGCCGCGCAGACCAGCGGATGGAGCTGGATCGCGCTTCCGTCGATCAGCACAGGCTCGAACGCCTGGATGCCCAGGCGGTGGAGCGTCGGCGCGCGGTTCAGCAGCACCGGTCGCGTTCTGATCACGTCGTCCAGCACGTCCCACACTTCGGGCCGCGCCCGCTCCACGATGCGCTTGGCGCTCTTGATGTTATGCGCCTGGCCGTTCGCGACCAGCGCGTGCATCACGAACGGCTTGAACAGCTCCAGCGCCATCCGCTTCGGCAGGCCACACTCGTGTAGCGCCAGCTCCGGACCGACGACGATCACGGAACGGCCCGAGTAATCCACGCGCTTGCCGAGCAGGTTTTGGCGGAAGCGCCCTTGCTTACCCTTGAGCATGTCTGAGAGCGACTTCAGTTTGTGGTTGCCTGAACCGGACACTGCGCGCCCGCGCCGCCCGTTATCGATCAGCGAGTCGACCGCTTCCTGGAGCATGCGCTTCTCGTTCCGGATGATGATCTCCGGCGCGCCCAGCTCCAGCAGCCGCTTCAGGCGGTTGTTGCGGTTGATCACGCGTCGGTACAGGTCGTTCAAGTCGCTCGTCGCGAAGCGACCGCCGTCCAGCTGCACCATCGGGCGCAGGTCCGGCGGCAGTACGGGCAGGACGGTGAGCACCGTCCAGTCCGCCTTGTTGCCGGATCTGCGCAGCGCCTCGACGACGCGCAACCGCTTCGTCGCCTTCTTGCGCCGCTGGCCGCTGGTCGAGTCGATCTCCGTGTGCAGCCGCAGCCGCAACTGCTCCATGTCCAGCCGGCGCAGAATCTGCAGCACCGCCTCCGCGCCCATGCCGGCGGAGAAGATGTTGCCGAAGCGCTCCTGGTACTCACGGAACTGACTCTCGTTTAGGAGCGTGATCTTGTCATCGACCACCGGGTCGTAGAGCTCCTCGAGCTCTTCAAGCTTCTGCTGGTACTCAGTGACCACCGTCTCGCGCTCAGTCGGTAGCTTCTCTTGCAGCGGCTCGATCTCCTGGAACGAGCTGTCGCGCAACTGCTGGATCGCCGCGTCCGACTGGAGGTCGATGTCTGCGCTGCGCTTGTGGAGCTCCTTTTCGATTTCTTTGACCAGCTTCTGCACGTTGCTCTTGATCGGCTTCGTCGCGTCCTTCGGGATGTCCTCACCCTTTTCGACGAGCAGCGTTTCGCCGATCGCGAAGTCGCGGCGTGCCTTCTTCCCCACCTGCGCTTTCAGGTCCGACTCCAACGTTTGGCCCTGCTTCATCAGGCCATCGATGCGCCGCTGGCGCTCGCTCTCGATCTGCTTGGCCTCGCGTTCGTGCTTACCCTCGATCTCCGCGATCGCCTTGTCGCGCTTCTGTTCGATCTCGACGATCTGGTCAGTGACGGCCTTCTCGGCCCCGTCCGCCTTTTCGTCCATCTCCTGGCGTAGCTTTTCCACCACACGCTTCTTGGCGTCCTGATCCACCTCGCTAATCACGTACTGCGCGAAGTAGATCACCCGCTCAAGGCTGCGTGGTGACATATCCAGGAGCAAGCCCAGTCGGCTCGGCGTGCCCTTGACGAACCAGATGTGGCTTACCGGCGATGCCAGCTCGACGTGGCCCATGCGCTCGCGGCGCACTTTGCTGCGCGCTACCTCGACACCGCACTTGTCACAGACGATGCCCTTGTAGCGGACGCGCTTGTACTTGCCGCAGTAGCACTCGAAGTCCTTGGTCGGCCCGAAGATCTTCTCGCAGAAGAGGCCGTCTTTCTCCGGCTTGAGCGTGCGATAATTGATCGTCTCAGGCTTCGTCACCTCCCCGTACGACCACGACCGGATTTGCTCCGGTGAGGCTAGCGAAATACGGACGGCGTTGAAGTCATTAACTTCCAGCACTCAGCAGCTCCTCTCCTCGTTCCATCCCCTCCAGGTTGATCCCCAGGCGTGGCGGCTCGATCCCTTCATCGGGTAGCGCCACGCGTTCATCTTCTTCGTTCAGCACCTCAACTGAAAGGCCAAGGCTTTGTAGCTCCTTCACAAGCACCTTGAACGACTCCGGGATGCCCGGCTCGATCACGTCCTCGCCCTTCACGATTGCCTCGTACGTCTTCACGCGCCCGACGACGTCGTCGCTCTTTACCGTGAGCAACTCTTGCAGGACGTGCGCGGCGCCGTACGCCTCCAGCGCCCAGACCTCCATCTCGCCGAAGCGCTGGCCGCCGAACTGCGCCTTACCACCCAGCGGCTGCTGAGTGATCAGGGAGTAGGGGCCCGTCGAACGGGCGTGGATCTTGTCCTCGACCAGGTGGACCAGCTTCATCAGATAGATGTGGCCCACGGTGACCGGCTGGTCGAACGGCTCACCGTTTCGACCGTCGTACAGCGTCTGCTTGCCAAAGATGGGCGGCGAGACGCGACGCTCGCGGTAGATCTCCTCCGTTCGGTCCTCCAGCTGTTTCATTGGCTGGTTGCGGACGCGCTTCTCACCCAGCCGCTCCATCCAGATCTCCAGGCATGCCCGCTTCGCCAGGCCGAGCTGTTCTTCGTCTAGGATGTCCGCGGCCACGTAGCCCTGACCCTTCAGCCACGTCTCAAACGTCGCGACGTCCAGATTCTCGCCGAAGGAGTGCTTCTGTTCGCGGTTGAAGCCCGGCTTGATCGCCCCGGCTTCTTGCGCCAGCCAGGCGCGCCCCAGAGCGTCTTGGATCGATTCGTCCCGCGCGCCGTCGAAGACAGGGGAAACGGCGCGGAAGCCCAACTCGTGCGCCGCCCAGCCCAGGTGCGTCTCCAGCACCTGTCCGATGTTCATGCGGCTCGGCACGCCAATCGGGTTCAGGACGATGTCCACGGGCGTGCCGTCTTCCCGGTACGGCATATCTTCCAGCGGCAGGATGCGCGCGATGACGCCTTTGTTCCCGTGGCGCCCGGCCATCTTGTCGCCTTCCGACACCTTGCGCCGCTGCGCGATCGATACGCGCACCAGCTGGTTCACGCCGGCCGGTAGCTCGTCGTGGTCCTCACGCGAGAATACGCGCACGTCGATCACCTTGCCGCGTTCACCGTGGGGCACGCGCATCGAGGTGTCTTTCACCTCGCGCGCCTTCTCCCCGAAGATCGCGCGTAGCAGCTTCTCTTCTGCCGTCAGCTCGGTCTCGCCCTTGGGCGTGATCTTGCCGACGAGAATGTCGCCGGAGTTCACCTCCGCGCCGACGCGGATGATACCGCCCTCGTCTAGATCGCGCAGACTCTCCTCGCCCACGTTCGGGATGTCGCGCGTGATCTCTTCCGGACCAAGCTTCGTGTCCCGCGATTCGATCTCGTGCTTCTCAATATGGATCGAGGTGAACAGGTCTTCGCGTACGATCCGCTCCGAGATCACGATCGCGTCCTCGAAGTTGTAGCCCTCCCAGCTCATGAACGCGCACAGCACGTTCTGCCCCAAAGCGAGCTCGCCCTCATCCGTCGATGAGTTGTCCGCGAGCACGTCGCCCTCGTTGACTCGATGGCCGCTGTAGACGCGCGCCCGATGGTTGATGCACGTCCCCTGGTTGGAGCGTACGAACTTCAGCAGCTTGTACGTCTTTTCTTCGCCGCTGTCGTACTGCACCTTGATCAGGTCAGCGCTGGCGTTGGTGACCGTGCCCGGGCCGCTGGCGATGATTGTGCGACCGGAGTCCTTCGCTGTGCGCCCCTCGATACCGGTCGTGACGAGCGCCACCTCGGGCCGCACGAGTGGCACGGCCTGGCGTTGCATGTTCGCGCCCATCAGCGCGCGCGGTGCGTCATCGTGCTCCAGGAACGGGATTAAGGACGTGCCGACGCTCAGGATCTGCTTCGGCGTCACGTCCATATAGTCGATGTGCTCCGGTAGCTCCATCCGGAACCGGTCACCTTGACGCGCTTCGACGCGCTCTTCAATGAAGTGGTTCCCGTCATCCAGCAGCGAGTTCGCCTGCGCGATGACGTAACGCTCCTCCATATTCGCGGACTGGTAGACGATCTCATCCGTCACATACGGCTTGACGGGCACCTGCGCGATCTCCGCGTCGGCGAGCTTGCGCGCCAACGTGTCGGTGAGCTCCTGCCCCTCCTCCACGATGACGCCGCCGCGTGGCCCGGTCACCGCCTCGCGAGCCGTGCGTCCGATGAGCTCCGCCGAGTCCGGCGGCAGCTCGCGTACCACTTTGCGGTACGGCGTCTCGATGAAGCCGTAACGGTTGAGCACGCCGTAAGTCGCCAGACTTCCCATTAGGCCGATGTTTGGCCCTTCCGGCGTCTCAATCGGGCAGATGCGACCGTAGTGGCTGTAGTGCACGTCGCGCACGTCGAATCCCGCGCGGTCGCGCGAGAGGCCGCCTGGCCCCAGTGCCGAAAGTCGGCGCTTATGGGTGAGTTCGGCCAGCGGGTTCGTCTGGTCCATGAATTGCGAGAGCTGTGACCCGCCGAAGAACTCCTTAATGGAGGCGACGACCGGGCGGATGTTGATCAGCGCGCTCGGCGTCGCTTGGTCGGAATCGGTGATCGTCATGCGCTCACGCACCACGCGCTCCATGCGCAGCAGCCCGATCCGGAACTGGTTCTGGATCAGCTCGCCTACGGCGCGCACCCGGCGGTTGCCCAGGTGGTCGATGTCATCGCCACGACCCTGGCCGTTGTCCAGCCGGATCATCTCCTGTACGATGCCCAGCAAGTCCTGCGGCGTCAGAATCCGGTTCGTCTCGTCCGGTTCCAGACCCAGGCGTTGGCTTACCTTGTAGCGACCGACCCGCCCCAGGTCGTACCGGCGCGGGTTGAAGAAGAGCGACGACACCAGGTTGCGCGCGTTGTCCAGCGTGGGCGGGTCGCCCGGCCGGATGCGCCGGTAGAACTCCAGCATCGCCTCCTGCTTCGTCTTCGAAGGCTCCTTATCGATGGTCGACTGAATGTAGTGGTGGTCGGCGTGTGTGTCGATCGACGCGAACGCGGCAAGCATCCGCTCGTCCGTGCCCAGCTCCTCCTCCGTGAGCTTCGGATCGTTGTCGATTGCCCGGAGCAGCGTCGTGATCGGAATCTTGCGCTTGCGATCAACCTTGACCGAGATGATGTTCTTGTGTGATGTCTCGAACTCCAGCCAGGCGCCCCGGTTCGGGATCAGCTTCGCCATGCACAGCTCGCGCCCGCTCGTCGCGTGCGTCTCGATCGAGAAGTAGCAACCGGGCGAGCGTACGAGCTGCGCCACAACGACGCGCTCGGCCCCGTTGACGATGAACGTGCCCTGCTCGGTCATGAGCGGGAAGTCGCCCATGAACAGCTCCTGCTCCTTGACCTCCCCGGTCTCCTTGACGAGCAGCTGGACCCACACCTTGAGTGGGGCGGAGAACGTCATATCGCGCTCGCGACACTCGTCCTGCGGGTACTTTGGCTCGCCGAAGGTGTAGGGTCGGATCCGCACCGACGATACCTTCGCGGCGCGCATGTCCTTCGCCTGGTCCAGCGTGATCGGCTCGCCCTTGTGCGCCAGCGTCTTGCGGTCCGCCTTCACGTCGTCCAGCGGCACCAGACCGACGTAATCCTCGATCCTCTCCTGCTTGTCGGATGGGCTGATCTCACGAGCGAAGCTCAGCTCCATCCGCTTGCCGGTGAAGTCCTGGATCGGCGAGATCTCGTTCAGCAGCTCCTGGAGCCCTTCATCCTTGAACCAGTCGAACGAGTCGATCTGGAGCCGCACCAGGTGCGGGATATCCAGGACGTGTGGGATCCTTGCGTACGTCTTCAATAGGGTGGGACCGCCGGGCCCGTTGCGCACGTCTTCGCCCATCATCACCATGGCAAGCGCTCCTTTAACGCAGATTAGCCCCTACCCCAACAGGGGATGGGAAGGCCGTTCTGGCTCATTCAGGGGATACAAATACCAAGAGGTTGTCTAGCCGTGCCTCAAGTGTAGCAAGGGCCGTCCGGAGTGTCAATCGTCTACTATACTTGGCCGCGACAAGAAATGCAAGCCCAATTTGGCGCCATGATCTCTGGATCCAGCCTGATTTTGGTGCCGTAGGGGATATCCCCTAGATCCCGCTCGCCGGCCCGGCCGTGGCTCCAGAGACCCCGATTGCGTTATCCTGGCCTTCGCCATGCAGTTCGAACTCACCGAAGAGCAACGCCTGATTCAGGAAACGGCCCGCCGCATCGCCAAAGAGCGTGTGGCGCCACGTGCCGCCGAGATCGACGAATCAGGCGAATATCCCCACGACGTGTTCGAGGCCTTCCGCGAGGTGGGCCTTCTGGGCCTGACCATCCCACAGGCCTACGGCGGCAGCGGGGCTGGCACCCTCCCGCTCGCCCTCGCGGTGGAAGAGGTGGCCAAGTACTGCTGCTCCTCCGGCCTAATGCTCCTGCTCTCGGCGCTTCCCACCCATCCGATCCTGATCGGCGGCAGCGAGCGCCAGAAGCAGGACTGGCTACCGCGCTCGGCCAAGGGTGAGATGAAGGGTGCGTTCTGTCTCACCGAGCCCAATGCCGGCTCCGATGCCGGAGGCATCCAGAGCCGCGCCCGACGAGACGGCGACGACTACATTCTCAACGGAGAGAAGGTGTTCATTTCCGGAGGGACCGTCGCCGACTTCGTCGTCGCCTTTGCCAAGACCGATACGTCCGACGGCGTGCGCGGCATCTCCGGCTTCATCGTCCCGACTGACAGCCCTGGCTTCTCAGTCGCTCGAACCGATCGGAAGATGGGCGTGCGCGGCGTCCCGACGGCGAACATCGTCTTCGAGAACGTCCGTGTGCCCAAGGACCTGCTGCTGGGTGAGGAGGAGTCGCAGGGCTTCCACCACGCGATGCTCACGCTCAACACGCTGCGTCCCGTCGTCGGCGCGCGCGGCGTGGGGCTGGCGGAAGGTGCGATGACCTACGCACTCGAGTACGCGCGCCAGCGCGAGGCGTTTGGCAAGCCGATCGCCGATCTCCAGGCGATCCAGTTCATGTTCGCCGACATGGCGATCCAGATCGAAGCCGCCCGCTTGCTCGTCTATCAGGGCGCTTGGCTCGTCGACCAGGGCAAGTACAAGCGCGAGAACGCAGCGCTCCTCTCCATCGCCAAGGCGTACGCCACGGAGGCCGCGGTAAAGGTCGCATCTGATGCCATGCAGGTGCTGGGCGCGCAAGGGTACATGATGGACCACCCGCTGGAGCGTCACTACCGCGACGCGCGCCAGCTCATGATTGTCGAAGGCACCAGCCAGATCCAGCGCGTCGTCATCGCCCGCGCCCTCCTCGAACGCGAACTCACCTATCCCTGAGCAAGAGACGCTGTTTAGCCGGACGAAAGCGGCCGCGCGGCCGTCTCCGACCACACCCGCCACGCCGGCTTCCGCGTCCCGTCTTGCCGGACCAGGCCGCTGTTACGCACCAGATCCGTGGGCAGCTGGCCGGTGAACGTCGGGTCCTGGCCTGCGAACCAGACCACCAGAGCCATGCCGATGCTGTCCGCGTCGCGCAGCACGCGTCGCAAGAACGCTGACTGCTCTGCCTCCGCGCCGCTCGCGTTGCCGGTCGCGCCCGGCGTCGATGCGTATCCCGTCTCGGAGATAGCAATGGGGACGTTGGCTCGTTCGCGCAGTGATGTGTAGTAATCGGGGGGGATCTGCGCTGCGGTCGAGAACACCACTCCCGGGTATGTGCTCACAGCCAGCAGGTCGAACGCGCCCGCGAACTGATCGAGCAGCGCCCACTGCGTTGGATGCGGAGTATCCAGCGGCAGCAGCCCGTTCATGTCCTCGAGCTGAAAGGTCGGGAACACCAGCGTCTCCGGCGACGAACCCTTGATGTCGGCGTAGATCTCGTTGTAGAGCGTTACGTACTGTTGGAACCCCGCCGGATCACGCAGCCAAAACTGATTGACGTCCAGGCCGAGTGCGAGGTACTTCGGCTGGTAATTGACCATAACGTACTGTACGTACGAGGCGAGCGCCTTGCGCACGTCCTCGTTGTCGTAGCCCGCGGCCGGGAAGTCGGCCGGCAGCCCGGCGAGCTGGCCCGTTTCGGGCGATACGCTCGTCGCGTCTATCGCGAAGAACAGGTCGAGGTCGTGATCCTCCGCCAGCTGCTTCTCGCGCACGACCGTTGCCGAGGTCTTGTCGGAAGGGAAGGCGTCGCTGGTGAGCAGCTCCTCCCACGGCGGTGCGCGTCGGATCAGGATCACCTCGCCCGCGCTAGCTGAGCGCTCGAACGCCTCTGCGTAGCTGTCGTTTGTCAGCTCAGAAGGGAGCGAGCTAAAGCCCATTGCAAACGAGCGCACATTGCCGGCCGGTGCCGGGACACGTTTCGTCCCGTGACCTGTATCGCCGCATGCGCTGATCGCGAACCCGATGACCACGAGCGTGGCCGCGATCCACAGCGTCTGCCGTCTCAGCATGTCGATGGGTGATTGTACCGTTCCGCCGATCGGGGGAGAAGCCTCGGCTTCGCCCACCGCTTGTTGGGATGCGCTGACCACTGTTAGAATGGCATGAGCGGTGCCACGTGCGACAGACAGCCCGGCAGGGTTATGGATAGCGACTACCTCCTCGATTACGATGAGATCATTAAGACCGTCCGCACGGCCGAGGTGATCACCTTCCGCTTTGTAACCGTCAACCAGCGCCTGCTCATCGACAACCGCTCCTCCGAGATCGATCCCCCAATCGTCAAGCTCGTCCCCCGCGCGAACAGCGTCGAGGAACGCTTCAAGAGCCTGAAGAAGCTCCGACCCCGCTTCCGGCTTCCCGAAAAGATCAGCGCCATCTTCTGGCCCAAGTTCGTCGATTCCATGGTCGAGCGCGGCGTTTGGGAAGCGATCGCCCAACGTATCGAGGAAGCGGGATTCGCCGAGGCCGCTCGATCCTGCGAAGGCGTGCTCAAGGAGTTGCGCGAAATTGAACGCTGCGAAATGACCAACGCCGTTCGTGGCGAAGGATACCAGGCGCTCTGGGAGCGCTAGCGACGGGCGCATGCAGCGCCGGCGCTTCTTCGCGCTCGTTCGCCGGGCGTTAGACGATCTCCCGCATCCCTACTGCGACTGGCTTGAGAATGTGGATGTCGTCGTCGAGCGGCGGCCCCGCCCCCATCACCTGCGTGCGGCTGGCCTTGGCTCGAATGAAACGCTTCTCGGGCTGTACGAAGGAATCCCGCTCACGGAGCGCGCGAGCGACTACGGCATGGTTCTGCCCGACAAGATCACCATCTTCCAGCAGCCACTGGAAGAAGCATGTGCCGACGACAACGAACTCATCGCCGAAGTGCGCAGCACGGTTCTCCATGAGCTAGCTCATCACTTCGGCACCTCGGATGAGGAGCTCGAGCGCCTCGGTCTCGGCTAACACCCCAGGTTTCGCGGTTCCTACCGATACTTAGGGTGAGCATCGGTTTTGCCGATAGTCGCCATGAAAGTGAGCTACGCAGGTGTTCCGCTACGATGTCGTTCTCCGCGTGATCGCGCGGCTGAACAACCTGCTATACGAAGAACGCGGCCAGACGCTGGGCGAGTACGGTCTCCTCGTCTCCGTGGTCGGTGTTAGCGTCGTGATCATTTCCGTGGTGGCCTTTCGGAACCAAATAGTGAACAGCTTCGGCGCGATGAGCGCCTGCCTCAACGGCAGTTGCTAACGAGCGCTCACGTCGCGCGAGCGAGCACCCGGCCCGCCGGCCGCGTCGTCGGTGCGCCCTGCTCCACCACCGTCTCACCGTTCACGAGCACATAGTCGATCCCATCCGGGTAGTGGCGCGGGTCTTCGTAGGTAGCCGTGTCGGCGATGCGATCCGGGTCGAACACCACCAGGTCTGCCCAGCGCCCTTCGCCGACGCGACCGCGGTCTGCCAGCAGGAACTTGTCCGCCGGCAGCGACGTCATCCGCCGCACTGCATCTTCCAGCGTCAGCAGTCCTTCCTCTCGAACGTAGTGGCCCAGCACGCGCGGAAACGTGCCATACAGGCGCGGGTGCGGCTTGCCCGTAGGGGAGGGCAGCCCGTCCGAGCCGATCATGCATTCCGGATGCTGGAGCACGCGTCGGACGTCGCCCTCTTCCATCACGAACATCACCGCTGCTACGGCGTTGTCCTCTTCGTCCAGCAGACGCCGGGTCGCGTCCTCCACCGGCAGGTCCATCATCGACGCCACCTCATCGAGTCGCTTGCCTTCGTACTGATGCTGGCGTTTCACCGAGGCGACCACGATGTTCGTCGGATCCATGCCAGGTACAAAGCGGCCGCCGGGCGCCAGCGCCGCCAGCGCCGTACTCGCGGCGGTGTAGGGGTACGCGTCGATCGTCACATCGACGCCGCGCGCTCGCGCCTCGTCGATCACCGGCAGCGACTCCTTCGTCAGCCCCCAGTTCGCGCGACCGCTCGCCTTGTGGTGCGAAATCTGCACCGGCACGCCCGCCTCCTCAC
>JBAROU010000178.1:0-1639 GCA_049642385.1 Dehalococcoidia bacterium
AACCACGAGGGCATGAAATTCTCGCTGGTGAGCCGCGAACTGATCGCCGACTCGATCGAAGCGGTGGTGCAGGGTCACGCCTATGACGGGCTCATCGCGTTCGGCGGCTGCGACAAGACTTTGCCCGGCGCCATGATGGGGCTGGTGCGCTGCAACGTGCCGGGGGTCTTTCTCTATGGCGGCGCCGCGCTGCCCGGCCGCTTCCAGGGCCGCGACGTGACCGTGCTCGACGCCTACGAGGGCGTCGGCGCGGTGCAGACCGGCGCGATGAGCGAAGCGGACCTCGACGTGCTGGAGCGCACCTGCAAGCCGAGTGTCGGCGCCTGCGCTGGGCAGTTCACCGCGAATACGATGGCGATGGTCTCGGAGGCGCTCGGGCTCACCGTGCCGAATTCCGCGATGGTGCCGGGCGTCTATGCGAAGCGGCTCGCGATTGCGAAGCGCGCGGGCGAAATCGTGATGGGGATCTTAGCGACAGGCGGGCCGCTGCCGCGCGAGCTCGTCACGCGGCGCGCGCTGGAAAACGCGAGCGCGATCGTGGCGGCGACGGGCGGCTCGACCAACGCGGCGCTGCACATCCCGGCGATCGCCAACGAGGCCGGCATCCGCTTCACCGTTGACGACGTTGCGGCGGTGTTCGCGCGCACGCCGCTGATCGGGGACCTGCGGCCGGGCGGAAAATATCTGGCGAAAGATGTGTACGAGCACGGCGGCGTATCGGTGATCATCCGCGCGCTGATCGAAAGCGGGCACATCGACGGCGATTGCCTGACCGTGACCGGCCGCACGCTGCGCGAGGAGCATGCTGCGGCACCCTCCCCTGACGGCGCAGTCGTCCGCGCGGCCGCCAACGCGCTGCGTCGCGACGGCGGACTCGTCGTGCTGAAGGGCAATCTCGCGCCCGATGGCGCGCTGCTGAAGGTCGCGGGACTGACGGCACGCACCTTCGAAGGCATCGCGCGCGTGTTCGATTCGGAAGACGATTGCGGCGCCGCCGTGCGCAAGCGCGCCTATGCGGCGGGTGACGTGCTGGTGATCCGCTACGAAGGCCCGCGTGGCGGACCCGGCATGCGCGAGATGCTCGGCGTCACCGCGCTGATCTACGGCCAGCAGATGGGGGAAAAGGTCGCGCTGCTGACCGACGGGCGTTTTTCCGGCGCGACGCGCGGGATTTGCGTCGGGCACATCGCGCCCGAGGCCGCGGTCGGCGGGCCGCTCGCGCTGCTCAAGGACGGCGACCGCGTGCGCATCGACGCCGATGCAAGGCGCATGGATGTGCTGATCGACGACGCGGAGCTTGTGCGCCGCCGCGCCGCATGGGTCGCGCCGCCGCCACGCCACACTGCCGGGCTGCTGGCGAAATACGCGCAGTGTGTCGGTCAGGCCGATTCCGGCGCGATCACTCATGCCGGTGGCGTGGTGTGGCCTGAACCTCAATCCTCCTCCTGAGGAGCCGCCGAAGGCGGCATCTCGAAGGATGGCCCAGAGCGGGGGCCATGGTTCGAGACGCGTCGCTGCGCGACGCTCCTCACCCTGATGTTCTGAGCTACTCCATCGGCGCGAAGATGCTTGGATTCTTCATCGTGCCGGCGTCGAGTTTCTTCGAGAGCATTTTCTCCGCCGTATAGTCGTCGAACAT
>JBAROU010000183.1:0-15086 GCA_049642385.1 Dehalococcoidia bacterium
TGGGTGTGTTCGTCGGCGTCGGGGTCTTGGTGGGCTTCTGGAACGGCGTGTTCGTGGGGGTCTTTGTGGCCTTCTGGTACGGGGTATTGGTGGGCGTGTGGGTAGCCTGGCACTTCTTCGGGGTAGAGATGGTGATGGAGGAGCCCTCAGCCGTGGCGACGGCGCTGTGGGCGTGGGTGCAGTCGTTGCCGCCCTTGGGAGAAGCAAGGGCAATGGCGACGGCGAGCGGGATGAGCGCTGCGCCGATCACCGTTAGCAGGACGAACGATTCGATCGGGAGCAAGGCTCCCAGCTCGTTTGTTCTGGCCTTTCGTAGGATACGAGTTATTAGCTTTCGCATGGTTCTCCCCTCCACATGCTCTTACTGGTCTGAACGTCTGGAGGGGTCTGGTGTTACAAGATCTCGGTGGGATGGGGGATGGGGAAGGAGGGGGAACGATCGATCGCCGTTCGTGTCTGGAACGAGCTACGGGCGGCCCACTGGCCGCCCGTAGCGTGTTGTCTTTCGAGACGCGCTGGTCAGGGCAGGCGCACGAGGCGGGCGCCGGTCATGAGCTGCTCTGCGGCGGCTTGGAAGATGGCCGAGAGGCCCGCTGAGTTGTTCTCGCAGAAGAAGTTATCACCGTCGCCGTTCTCGGTCGCTACAGCAGAGGAGTTACCACAGCCGTTCGTCTGATCGAGGGAGTCGGTAGCCATGTCGGCGAGGAGCTTGGTGATCTTGGCGGTTTGGTACGAGGACCAGGAGGCGGAATCAGCGCAGTTCACGTTCTCCAGACCGTAGCCCAGGCTGAAAATTTTGATATCGAGGGCCTTGGCCGCTACTGCCTGATCGTAGGCGTACTGGCAGGGGTGGGAGGCCTCGCTGCTGTAGACGCGCACCGCGGCCCAGTCCAGGGTGAACGTCCGGGTGATATTGTCGGCCACGTCGGTGACGCGTACCCGGAAGTTGGCGTTGGAGAGGTTCGAGCTGGTCCAGGTGTGGCCCCAGTTGTCGCTGCTGGAGCCGAGCGTGTAGGTCGCCTCGCTCGTTGTTAGGTTGCCGGTCTGCTTGGTGGAGGTCCAGGTCGTGCCGCCGTCCCAGGAGAGGTCCACACACATGACTCGGGTGCCGGAGGCCGTGCTTATCTTGGCGTCCAGGCGCACCTCGATGCCATCGACGGATTCGTTGCTAGGAATCGAGATGTTGTAGTTGTAGAAGCGGTGGCGGTCCTTACCACTGTTGGTGCAGCTGGTGCTGGTACCGGTACCGCTGTTGGTGTCGGTAGCGGAGCTGCCGCCGTTGGCGCAGGCGCTGCTGGCGCTGCCCTCGTAGCCGTTGTTGTCACCGCTACTGGACGTAACGGCAGCGTTGGCGGTGCAGTTCAGGAGCCCGGTGTTGCTGCTGGTACCGGAGCTTGGTTCGTTGGCAGCGCCGTCGGTGAAGAGCATGATCGCCTTCTGGACGCCGGGTCGGCCGTTGGCGACGATGTAGTCCTTGGCCGACTTGGTGGGATTGCCCAGGTCGGTACCGACGCTGGATGTGGTGAGACAGTTGATGGTCTTTACGATCAGGCTGTTGTTGTTGAGGCTGCTCCCCGTCTTGTAATCAGTGCTGAAGCCAACGGGGGTCCAGGAGCCGCCGGAGCTGGTGGCAATGCCAAGCCCACCGCTGTTGCTGCCCGTGCATGTGCTGGTTGTGCTGCTTGGACCGAGGACGCCGAGCGCTACGCGCTGGATGTTGGGATTCAGCGTCTGCAGCAGCGTCTTAGCGGCGGCCTTGGCATTGGCTAGCTCGGTCGAATCCATGCTGCCGGTGCGGTCAATTATCATCACGACGTCCAATGGCACGGCGACAGGGCCGTTGCAGGCGCCGGCACAGGCGGCGGCGGTCACCTGCCCCGTATTCTCACCGTTGACACCTAAGACGGGAGCGAAGAAGAACTGGACGTCCTTTGCGTTTCCGGCCCAGATCACATTGCATTTATCGCCGTCCGCTGCGAAACACGGGCTAACGCAACGACCGCCGGCGCAGTGCCAGGTGGCGTTGCCGCCGGGGTCGCACGCGGCGGGGATGTCGCCGGCGTCCGGTACGTTGTTGTGGTCGTCGTCGCCGACGAGGCAGTAGAGCTTGACGGACAGGTCTGCAAGATCGAGGTTGGGGTCGTTAGCGAGCGCGTAGTTGATCGCGGTATTTTGCGCAGCGAGCGAGTTGTCCGGCAGCTCCTGGGCGCCAGCCAGCGCGGCAGCGTCGACGACGCTCTGGATGTGGCCGCGTTCGCGCATGAAGTTGCCGACATCGACCACCAGGGCGACCATGCCGAGGAGCACGGTGAGCATGAGCGCGGTGATCATCAATATCTGGCCGCCATCGTCCTTGGTTCTAGTGAACACTTTGCGCAGTAACCCGATCATGAGTACGCCCTCCTAGGGATCACTCGAGCCGCATTTCGGCCGTGGAGGTGATGTTGATGCTCGATAGGTTGAGGATGCCGACCAATGGCGTGATGAGGTCGTAGGTGTAGTCGACCTTCACGGTGATCGGTTCGCCAATGTGATCGCTATTGGGGTCAGCATTGGTGACGGTGATCGTGAGGTCGGTCGGGTCCAGGTTCTTAGCGGAGTTCTGGACTTGCGTGACAATCTCTCCCTGTGTCGCGTGGACGGCACCGAGACGGGCGCCTTCGCGCGAGGCGTTGGTGACGGTGATCCAGGAGTGGAGCCCGAGGCCAAAGTCGATGATGCCGAAGACCAGGATGAAGAAGATGATGGAGACGAAGGCGAACTCGACCAGTGCCTGGCCCCGTTCGCCGATAGTCTGCCGGTCCTTGCGGCGCGTGAATGGGGCGAGTCGCCCTCGCTTGGGGGTGGTGTGCCTCATTGTGTTTTCGTTCACGTCCGACCTCTCTCCTTGCCGAAGCGGCGCTGGATTCCTGCCCGGTAGGGTCGTAGGTTCCGTTGTAGGCAACCCGCCTAAGGGTTCCTATCAGAATCATCGGCGTGGGGCGGGAAACCTTTACTTCGCTGCGAATGGGACGGGACGTCGTGAGGCCCCCGATGTCGGGGGCCTCACGAGCAGGACCTTTTTCGTTGGCCTACTAAGGGAGGCGGATGAGCCTAGGGCCGCCTGCGAGGATTTCGGCGGCGTGGCGGAAGATTGGCTCCAGGTCGCCGGTGGCGGCTTCGCAGAGGAAGTGGTCACCGTCTTCGTTTTCGGCGCGTGTGTTTGCGCTGGAGGAGCATCGACCGTGGTCGTCCAGCGAATCGGTCGCCATGTCTGCGAGGGGCTGGGTGACGAGCGTGTTGGCGTAGGGCGCGTCGCGGTCAACCTGGCAACGTTCGCCGGCAACGGCGAAGCCAATGGTGAAGATTTCGATATCGGAGGCCTTGGCCGTGTCCGCGGTGGTGCGGCCGTAGCTGCACGGGTTGCGCTGGCTGGTGGGCCGGTTGGCCATACCGTCAGTGAGGAAGATGATGCCCTTCTTCACGCCCGGCCGGCCGCTGTTGAGCAGGTGATTCGCGGCCGCCTTGAGGGGGTCGCCGAAGTTGGTGAACTTGTCGGCCTGAAGGCAGTTGATTGTTTGCACGAGCCGACTGCTGGTGTTGAGGGTACCGTTGCTGTTCTGGTAGTCAGCACTAAGGGGCACGACCAGCCAGTTGCCGTTTGGGCTGTCGTCGGCGACTGCGCAGGGGTTGCCACCGAGACCGGGGCCGAGGACGGCGAGGCCGACGTGCTGCGTGTTCGGGTCGTAGAGCTCTAGGACGGCCTTGGCGGCGTTCTTGGCGTTAGCCAGCTTGGCGCCGCTCATGCTGCCGGTCCGGTCGATGACCATGACGAGGTCGAGCGGCGCCGAATCGCCGCCGCAGGTGCCCTTGCAGGCGGCGGCGTGGATTTCGCCGGTATTCTCATTCATGACGCCGATGATAGGCGCGAAGCTGAACGGGACGACCTTGCTGCCGCCTACGTAGATCGTGTTGCAGCTATCGCCCTGGGACGGGAAGCAGAGGCTGACGCAGCGCTCATAGCCGCAGTGGAAGCGGCCGTCGGAACCCGGATCGCAGGCGTAGGGGATGTCTTCGAGGTCTGGCAGGCGGTCATTATTGCGGTCTCCGATGACACAACGGAAGGAGACATCCGCCGAGGTGTCCGCGTCGTTCGAGACGGCGTACTGCCGCGCGAGTGAGTCGGCAAGCGCCGTGTTCGCCGGCAGCTCTTGAGCGCCGGCCAGTGCGGCCGCATCGACGACATTCTGCACGTCCTGACGGCCGTGGAGGAACAGGCCGACGTCGACGACGAGGGCGACCATGCCAAGGAGGACGGTGATCATGAGGGCAGTGAGCATCAGGATCTGGCCGTCTTCGCCGTTGGCTCGTTTGGTTAGCTTTCGCATGGCTTTCTTCTCCTCGGACTATTCGATACGCATCTCGGACTTGGCCGACATGTCGAGGGAGGGCATGTGGAGGATGCTGCCCAGGGGCGTAATCAGGTCGTATTCGTAGTCCACCTGGACGCGTACCGGCTGACCAGGGTCGCCCTCGGCGTTGGTAACCAGGACGTCGAGGCTGGCCTGGTCCAGGTTGGAGGCGCGCTCATGGACGCGCGCGATGACCTCGGCCTGGGTGCCGTGGACGGCGCCGAGGCGGGCGCCCTCACGGGCGGCGTTGGTGACGGTGATCCAGGAGTGGAGGCCCACGCCGAAATCGATGATGCCAAAGACCAGGATGAAGAGGATGGGAACGACGAAGGCGAATTCGACGAGGCTCTGGCCACGGTTCGAGTTCGCCAGACGGCGACCTCGCGGGCGAGTCTGCTCCTGTGTGTTGCGGCGGGGTCTTACCATTTCGTCTATACCTCCCCAGAAAAGCTGAGGCCCACCGCCTTCTGGCGATGGGCCGAAGGCTCCGAAGGGTTCCGGCAGCCCGGCTGTCCGCGGGAGGCGGATCCGTGGCTTTGCGCCCCCGGCTCGCGCCGGGTTTGCCCTTTTCGGAGTCAGCTATTCGATTGTTACGAGTTAGATGGAGTGAAGCTTCCTTCGCTTATGTACAACGGAGGAGCTGGCGGGTTTGTGACAGTTGGAGTCGTGCGTGGCTTCGACGCCAAAGCACTCGAAGGGAGGTATTTTTCAAATCGGGAACGGAGGAGTCGGCGCCTCGGGGATTGAACGACGATTTGATGCTCTGTATGCAGCGACCAGGCCCGGGCACGTCCCCGGTTAGGCGGCGTGCTGGATTGTGCCCGCGTCTTCCGACCCGACTGCTGCCATCAGGCTCCGGTACGCGGTGACCTGCTCCGGCGCGGGTTCCTGGCGGCGGTATTCGGAGGCGCCATGGCGCCGGCCGGCCAGCTGGCGGACGAGGAACTCTGGGAGGTCGTTGTCGGAATGCCAGACCGGCTCAGACTCGTGACCCTGCCAGCTTACGTGGCCTATGGGCGAGAGCCTCTGACGAGCTGTCGCGAGTAGCCGCTCCCCGTCCTCACCATCCACAGGGTAGGTACTGGCTCCGATGGAGGAGAGGGAGAAAGTGGCTGATGCTGCCAGTTGTCCCTGAATGCGAGCGACCATTCCCTTGGCGGCTTCGCCCGCCGTTCCGCGCGACAGAACACCGAGCTCGGAGGGTCCGACTTCGCCGAAAATGTCATCGCTCCGGATCATGGCGCGCGTGCGAAGAATGGCCGTATCCGCGCCGAGTAGCTGAGTCCCTTCGCTATGAGCGAGCCGGACGACAATGAGCGAGAAGCTTGGCCGCCGTCCACTCCGGCTGGAGCACTCCGCGTTGAGCCTGCTTATGAACTGGGACCGCCCGCGAATCAACAGCTTAGCCCCGAACAAGACACGGACGAACTCGGGGGCAGACTCTCGGCTGAAGAGAGAACCCCAGCGACCAAGCCAGACCAGCAGGCCCCCGTAGGATAGGTTGACCAGCAGGATCGCTACGGCCGTGCTCGGAGCGTAGTCGCCGGACCGAACGCCAAAGGGCAGCAGTGGAATGGCCCATACGAGCGTGAGCAGCCACGTCGCGACGAGGGCCAACGTCGAGGCCCGCATCAGCATGAGACGGCGCCGTTCGCTCCGGAGCTGGGCGACCACCGTCCAGATGGTCTCTGAACGGGAGCGGTTAGGTGGAGAGTCCATGGTGAGATTATCGGCAATCGTGGCGAACGGACTCAGGTCAAACGTAACCGTCTCCTTGCCCATAACATGGTGTTATGTCCTACAAGATATCCGTATAACCCTTGACATGACACAATATCTTGTGCTATTTTGCCACTTGTCACGAGAAGGAGGGTCTACGTTGCGCTGCCCTTACTGCGGCTTCTCCGATACGAAGGTGACCGACTCGCGGGACGCCGATGATGGTATCCGGCGGCGCCGGGAGTGCCTGAACTGCGAGCAGCGCTTCACCACGCTCGAACGGATGGCCATGGGCAGCCTGCTGGTGGCCAAAAAGGACGGCCGGCGCGAGGAGTTCTCGCGGGAGAAGCTGCTTGCCGGCCTGCGCAAGGCCTGCGAAAAGCGGCCGCTGGCAGCGGGCACCGTCGAGGCGGTGGCCGACGCCGTCGAGGCGGCGCTGCGCCAGCGCGGCGCTCCGGAGGTGCCGGGCGAGGAGATCGGCGAGCTGGTGATGGACCACCTGCGAGACCTGGACCACATTGCTTACATCCGGTTTGCGTCGGTCTACCGATCGTTCGCGGACCTGGAGGAGCTGCAGCAGGAGTTGGAGAAGCTGGCCACGCGCGGTACGCCCCCTGGGCTCTCCGCGGGCCAGCCGACGCTGCTGCCGGAGGACGAGCTGAAGGAGCTGACGAAGGGCCTGCGCTCGTTCCCACCGCCTCGAACGAGGCGACGAGGGCGAGCGGCGCGGACGACCGCAAATGCGCCATCGGGCGGCGAGCGGCCGCGCGGTCGCAAGCAGGAGACGTCCTAATGGGAGGGCTTCGTCCCGAGGCGCAGCCCGGAAGCTCCGTGTTCGCTCGGCTGGTGAACGCAGGCGGCGAGCTGATCGTGGAAGGCGCGTGCTGGCTGGACGAGCGCGCTGGCACGGCGACGCTGGAGCCCGCGCGCGAACCGGGAACGATCCAGAAGGAGCGCGGGGCGCTCCGGCTGGAGCTAGAGACGGGCCGGACGCTGCGCGTATCGGACCGGCCGATCGTGTTCAAGCTGCGACCGCAGACGAAGCCGCCGGAGCAGAGCGCGACGCGAACGCTGTACCGGCTGCGCTTGTTGAAAGACGGCTCGTTGGAGCCGGTGGAGGCTGAGGCGCCGCTGGACGCGAGCGCGGCGGCCATCGGCTACAAGGCCGGGGTGTCGGCGCGGACGAACGGCCACTGGCCGGCAACGGGGTAGGTATCGCATCGGGCGGCGCCCCGAGGTGGGGTGCGGTGCCTGGTGTGTGTTTGGAGAGAACAGATTGATGCATGTAAAGCGGTTGCCGCCGAGTCCTCGAGAAACCGATCGATTGGTCATGCCAATATTGCGAACTTTGGCCCCTGAAGATCGCCGCACCCTACTCCATGACCAATTGGCCGATTGCCAAACGAAGCTGGAGGACTTGAACAAGCAGATTGAGCACGAAGTCACCGTGAGGAAGAGGGCGGCGTTTGTTTACAGCATCCGAACTGAAATCTTCGAGAATCCTGTTCTAGATGACGTGGTCGCTGACATTGAAGTCTCAACACGGCAGATCCAGGTTCTTTCGGACGAGATTAGCGATATCGAATCCGTCGCGCTCTTCTGCCGTGAAGAGCTGACGAAGTACCAGTCGCTCAATTGAAGGAGAAGTGGTCGGACGGCGAAATCGTGAGAAAGCACGGACACACAGACGTGAGAGAAGCGGTGCGAGATCTGCTAACGCGGGCTGAGATCAGCGAGCCGCCGGTGGACCTGGAGCGCGCGGCGCAGGTGCAGGGCATTGAGCAGATCCGCACCGGCAAGCTGCGTTCGTCGCTCGGCATTCTGAGCCACCGCAAGAGCGGGCTCACGGTAACGCTGAACGAACGCTACCCGCGTCGAGCGCGCTTTACGCTGGCGCACGAGATCGCCCACACGCTGGTCGAGCAGGGCATCGCGCAACACGCGCAGGTGGTGCTGGCGCGCCGCGCGCCGCGTTCAGCGAGCGCGCGCGAGCGGCTGTGCGACGAAGTCGCGGCCGAGTTGCTCTTGCCCTACGACATGTTCCGCGAGGCGCTCGGCGGGAGGACGGTCGCGCTGGACGAGATCAAGCGCCTCGCCGGCCAGTTCGACGCTTCGCTGGAGTCGACGGCGCTGCGCGCGGGCGAGCTGGCCGAAGAGCGCGTCGAGGTGTGCTCGTGGGTGAGCGGAAGAAACGGCCTGAAGGTGAAGGCGTCGACGGGAGAACCGTTCCTCTCGGCGCGAGAGGCGACGCGCTTGCGCAGCTACGATAGTGCGTCGCCGGTAGCGAAGGCGTATCGGAGCAAAGGCCGGGAGCAGGGGCGCGAGCAGCCGTTCGCGTCGGCGCCGTGGGCGGTGTACGACTGCGAGGCGCAGGGCTTCATGCGCGGCAACGCGAGATTTGTGCTGACGGTCGCAAGGCCGGCGGCTCTGGCATAACACCAGGCGAAAGGAGTCGACATGGTTACCGTCCCCGCGACCACCCGAACAGGAGCACGTACAGGGAAGGACGCCCTATTACGCTTGGAACGCTTCTTTACGAAGCCGGGCGTCCACCCGTTCGACGAGGTGGCGTGGGAACAGCGTTCGGCCGCGATTACGGACGAGTCCGGCGCGGCGGTGTTCGAGCAGCACGACGTGGACGTGCCGGCGTTCTGGTCGCAGACCGCAACGAACGTCGTCGTCTCGAAGTACTTCCGGGGGCCGCTGGGAACGGACCAGCGCGAGACGTCCGCGAAGCAGATGATCACGCGCGTGGTGGACACGATCACGTCGTGGGGCGTCGATGGGGGCTACTTCGTCTCGGAGGACGAGGCGCAGACCTTCCGGATGGAGCTGACGCACCTGATGCTGCACCAGACCGCGTGCTTCAACAGCCCCGTCTGGTTCAACGTCGGCGTCGAAGAGAAGCCGCAGTGCTCGGCGTGCTTCATCCTGTCCGTCGACGACACGATGGAATCGATCCTGGAGTGGTCCAAGACCGAGGGGATGATCTTCAAGGGTGGCTCGGGCTCCGGCGTCAACCTGTCGGCGATCCGGTCGAGTCGGGAGCAGCTCTCGGCGGGCGGCATCGCGTCGGGGCCGGTGTCGTTCATGCGCGGCGCGGACGCGATCGCGGGCTCGATCAAGTCGGGCGGGAAGACGCGTCGGGCGGCGAAGATGGTCGTCTTGAACGCGGACCATCCTGACATCCTGGAGTTCATCGAGTGCAAATCGCGGGAGGAGCGGAAGGCGTACGACCTGGGTTCAGCGGGCTGGGACATGTCGCTGAACGGAGAGGCGTGGTCGTCGATCCAGTTTCAGAACGCGAACAACTCGGTGCGGGCGTCAGACGCCTTTATGGAGGCCGTCGTCCAGGACCACGATTGGGAGCTGCACGGCATCGTGGGCGGCGAGCTGCTGGACACGGTGAAGGCGCGTGAGGTGCTGCGGCGCATCGCCGAGGCGACCTGGTCGTGCGGCGACCCGGGGATGCAGTTCGACACGACGATCAACACCTGGCATACGTGCCCAGAATCGGGGCGGATCAACGCTTCGAACCCGTGCTCGGAATACATGCACGTCGATAACTCAGCTTGCAACCTATCGTCGATCAACTTGCTGCGCTTCCTCGACGAAGAAGGGCGCTTCGACGTCGAGGCGTTCCGGCATACGGTGGCGACGATGATCTGGGCGCAAGAGATCATCGTTGGCTACTCGAGCTACCCGACAGAGAAGATCGCGAAGAACGCGCGCGATATGCGCCAGCTCGGCCTTGGTTATGCAAACCTGGGTGCGCTGCTAATGGCGCTGGGCGTACCGTACGACTCGGACGCTGGGCGCGCCTACGCGGCGTCGGTGACGGCGCTGATGACGGGCGATGCCTACGCGACCTCGGCGACGATCGCGGAGCGCGTCGGGCCGTTCGCGGCGTATCACAAGAACCGCGAGCCGATGCTGCGCGTGATGAGCCAGCACCGTGACGCGGCGTACAAGATACCGGCGTCGGGATTGCAGTTCGACGCGTCGAATCTGGACGAACTGCTACCGGCAGCGCAAGAGGCGTGGGAACGCGCTGTGGCGCTCGGAGAGCAGCACGGCTTCCGGAACGCGCAGGCGACAGTGCTGGCGCCGACAGGGACGATCGCGTTCATGATGGACTGCGACACAACGGGCATTGAGCCGGACATCGCATTGGTGAAGTACAAGAAGCTTGTCGGCGGCGGGATGATGAAGATGGTGAACACCACCGTCCCGCTGGCCCTGCGCCGCCTCGGTTACGAGGAGGCGCAGGTAGGCGAGATCGTCCGGTATGTGGACGATGAGGGCACGATAGAAGGGGCGCCGAATCTGGATGAGGCACACCTGCCAATCTTCGACTGCGCCTTCAAGGCTGAGAAGGGGGTCCGGACGATCCAGCCGATGGGCCATATCCAGATGATGGGGGCAGTCCAGCCGTTCATCTCAGGGGCGATCTCCAAGACGGTGAACCTGCCTGAGGAGGCGAGCGCAGAAGACATCTCGGATGCGTACATCGAGGCGTGGCGCCACGGACTGAAGGCGATCGCGGTTTACCGCGACGGGTCGAAGAAGGTGCAGCCGCTGTCGACGGGCGCGCAGGACAAGCACGATCGATCGAATGGTTCGGCCTCGCTCGCTCTGGACGCCGCGAACGCCGCTTCAGCGGAGACAATGGAACCGCATCCGGTGCGTCGCGAGCTGCCGGACACGCGCATATCGAAAACACACAAGTTCAAGATCGAAGGACACACGGGTTACATCACCGTCGGGTTGTACGAAGATGGACAACCGGCGGAAGTGTTCTTGAGTATGGCGAAGCAAGGGAGTACGATATACGGGATGATGGAATCGTTCGGACGATCCATCTCGTATGCGTTGCAGTATGGAGTGCCGCTTCGCGATCTTGTACGCAACTTCAGTCACATGCGCTTCGAGCCGGCGGGTCGAACGGAAAACCCGGAGATACCTGTCGCACAGTCCGTCGTCGACTACTTGTTCCGCTGGA
Source organism: Dehalococcoidia bacterium (assembly GCA_049642385.1). Classification (GTDB taxonomy): domain Bacteria; phylum Chloroflexota; class Dehalococcoidia; order DSTF01; family RBG-16-68-14; genus JBAROU01. The sequence continues at coordinate 11,113 of JBAROU010000183.1, forward strand.
TGGCGTCGCAGTTTCTTACTGCAGACGAAGTGCAAGAGCTCGGCATCTTGACGCCGGAAGTAAAACGTCGCATGATCGAACAGCTTGATCGTATGGAAGCCGCAGAAAACGGATCTGCGATCAGCAATGGAGGCAACGGTGGGAACGGGCACGCTGAGTCGGCCACGGACGTGGTGCAGACTGGCGTGGCGCGAATTCGCGGGCAGTCGGATGCGCCCGCGTGCGCCAGTTGCGGATGGATCATGACCCGCAGCGGCACATGCTACCGATGCGAGAACTGCGGAAGCACCAGCGGGTGTTCATAAGGAGGTGATGCCCGTATCAGAGGAGGGTTTCATATCTTGGCTCATTCGACAGAGCCAGAGATAGGAAGGAGGTGAGCAAGGATGGTAGCTCGCAAGTCTACACGCAGACGGAAGACGACCGCGCGCAAGTCGGCCGCCAAGAAGACGACTAGGAAGACGGCCGCCAAGAAGACGACCACCAAGAAGACCGCGCGGAAGAGCACGCGTAAGACGGCCGCCAGGAAGGCGCCGATGCGGAAGACCGCGCGCACGACGGCCGCCAAGAAGACGACCGCGCGCAAGAGCCCGCGGAAGAAGACGGCTGCCAAGAAGACGGCCAGGAAGAAGACCGCCGCGCGGAAGAGCCCGCGGAAGACCGCACGAAAGACCGCACGCAAGCGCGCACGCTAGCGTTATGGTGAACGTGCGAATATTTACGCGGAATTAACGTAAGAAAGGCCCATGATGTCGAAGATCGGGACTAGGATGGAACTGCCCGCCGCGGATGGATCCCGGCGTGTACAAGGATGTCCATCGTGGCCCTCTTCGGCGGACCGCGCATGGGCACCAGCGCAACGGGCATTAGGCCGCCGACCCACCACCCCGCCACCAGCATAGGCGGCCTGTAAAGCCACACGAGGCGTCCCACTTCCCCGGGACGTCTCGCTGTCTCCACGGCCAATCGGTTTAGGAAAAGCGTCCTCTCTATTAAGCTCACAACGTTCTGTAGAGTTTCGCGCGCTGGCCGCTCGTTTTGCTTGCGGACACCTGTTCTAATGGTAGTTGAACATGATACACTAGAGATGCATCTTCTCTCTGTAGGAGGCCTAGCTACGGCCGCTACACGATCACGAATCAAGGCTATCGAGCTGGCGCCGAACGCTCGGACGGTGCTGGAGCGCCGGTACCTGGCGAAGGACGCTTCAGGGCGACTCACGGAGACGCCGGAGGAACTTTTCGTTCGGGTGGCTCATAACGTCGCGTTGGCGGAAGAGCGCTACGACGCCTCTGTGCGGCAAGTAGAGGCGACAGAGCAGCGCTTCTTCGAGCTAATGACGTCGTTTCGTTTCCTGCCGAACTCGCCGACGTTGGGGAACGCCGGGCGGCCGCTGCAGCAGCTTTCGGCGTGCTTCGTGCTGCCGGTGGGCGACTCGATGGAGGAGATCTTCGATGCCCTCAAGCACACGGCGCTGATCCACAAATCGGGCGGAGGGACAGGGTTCGCCTTCAGCCGTCTTCGGCCGGAGGGGGACCGGGTGCTTGCGACGGGCGGTATCGCGTCCGGGCCGGTGTCGTTCATGCGCGTGTTCGACGCCGCGACGGAGGCGATCAAGCAGGGCGGCACGCGGCGGGGCGCGAACATGGCGATCCTCTCGGTCTATCACCCGGACATCGAGCGATTCATCAACGTAAAGTCGGACATGGTGACGCTCCAGAACTTCAACATTTCGGTCGCGGTGGACGCGGCGTTCATGGAGGCGGTGGCCGGGGACAAGCCGTATACGCTGGTGAACCCGCGCACGGCCAAGAGTGCCGGCCGGCGGAAGGCGCGCGAGGTGTTTCGCCAGGTCGTAGAAAACGCGTGGCGGAACGGCGACCCCGGCCTGGTCTTCCTCGACCGCATCAACGACGATAACCCAACGCCGCAGCTTGGCCCGATCGAGGCGACGAACCCGTGCGGTGAGCAGCCGCTGCTGCCGTTCGAGTCGTGCAACCTGGGGTCGCTCAACCTCGCCAAGTTCGTCGCCACGACGAGTCGAGCGGCGCGTTCGCGGAACGGTCGTAATGGACGCCGTCGCCGGAACGCTGCTGATGCCGGCGTCGATTGGGACGCGCTGGCTGCGGCGATCCCGGACTGCGTGCGCTTCCTGGACGACGTGATTGACCAGAACCTGTACCCGATCCCGGAGATCGAGGAGGCGACGAAGCGCACGCGCAAGATCGGCCTAGGGGTGATGGGCTGGGCCGACCTGCTGATCTCGCTCGGTATCCCATATGACTCCGATGAGGCGGTGACGCTGGGCGAGCGCGTGATGTCGTTCATCCAAGAGCACGCTGACCGCGCGTCGGAGGAGCTGGCGAAGGAGCGGGGCGTCTTTCCGGCCTGGGAGGGTAGCGTCTACGCAACGAGGTCGAAGGGACGGCGGCTTCGCAACGCCACGCGGACGACGGTGGCGCCAACGGGGACGCTGAGCATCATCGCCGATTGTTCGGGCGGCATCGAGCCGCTGTTCGCTCTGGCGTTCATGCGCCAGCACCACCTCGACCCGAAGGATCCGAATCGTGTCGTGCAGATGCCGCAGGTGAACCACGCCTTCGAAGAAGCAGCGAAGGCGGAGGGCTTCCACTCGAAGGCGCTGCTGGAGGAGCTGGCGGAAGGCGGCAGCATCCAGCAGCGAGACGAGATACCGGAACTGGTGCGGCGATGGTTCGTCACTTCGCACGACATCGATCCGGAGTGGCACGTGCGGATGCAGGCGGCGTTTCAGCGCCACACGGATAACGCGGTGAGTAAGACGATCAACTTCCGCGCGTCGGCCACGGCGGAGGACGTGGAGCGGGCGTACCTGTTGGCGTATCGCGAGGGGTGTAAGGGCATCACGATCTACCGCGACCAGTCGCGAGCGCACCAGGTACTTTCGCACGCGCTAGCGCGCGGGCCGGAACAGGCTGAGGCGCAGGCTGCCGAGGATGAGCTGGGCCTGGCGTCGGGCGGCATCGCGCATCGCCTGGGCGGGCCGAACCGGCGGCGGCTGCCGGACGAACGGGAGTCGCTGACGCATAAGTTCCGCGTAGGCGAGCAGGAGGGCTACATCACCGTCGGACTGTATGAGGACGGTCGTCCGGGCGAGCTGTTCATCACGATCTCGAAGGAGGGCTCGACGATCCGCGGACTGATGGACTCGGTCGCGGTGCTGACGTCGCTGGCGTTGCAGTACGGCGTGCCGCTGGAGGACTTAGTGCGCAAGTTCCGCGGTGTCCACTTCGAGCCGGCGGGCTTCACGGACAACCCGGAGCTGCCGCAGGCGAACTCGCTGGTGGACTACATTTTCCGCTGGCTGGAGTCGCGCTTTTTGGGAGAGGGCGCCGCGAGTGGCCGGCCACGTCGCCGTGCGGCGAGCGCCGCATCGACTGAGGACATCAGCACGGGGCTGGCGTGTCCGGAGTGCGGCAGCGTGCTCATGTTCGCCGAGGGCTGCCTGACGTGCCGCTCGTGCGGCTATAACAGGTGTGGGTGAGGGTGGAACGACGATGACTTCTACAAAAGACCGAACCACTGGCATCCCGGTCGCGCGGCTGAACCATGCGGTGCTCTACGTGCGCGACCTCGACCGCTCAGTCGAGTTCTATAAACGCGCGTTCGGGTTCGAGGAGGTGGCGCGCGAAGGAGGCGGGATGGCGTTCCTGCGCGCCTCTGGCGCAACGAATCACCACGACCTGGGATTAATAGCTGTCGGTGCAGATGCGCCGGCTGCGAGCCGGGGGTCGGTTGGGCTGTATCACCTGGCGTGGGAGGTTCCCACAATCGATGACCTCGCGGCTGCGGCTGCGGTGCTGTCCGAACTGGGGGCGCTTTCCGGCATGAGCGACCACGGCGTGAGCAAATCGCTCTACGGCCGAGATCCCGACGCTATTGAGTTCGAGATCATGTGGGCGGTGCCCCGCGATCAGTGGGGAGAGTACGAGCAG
>JBAROU010000187.1:0-4022 GCA_049642385.1 Dehalococcoidia bacterium
ACCGACAGGATGAGCTCGAAGCTGACGCCCTGGCCGTGATCGGGGACAGTAAATGAGCCGTTGCGCCCCTGGCCGTAGAGAAATGGGTGTACATGGCACGTGCTGGTGACGATGTCGCAGTGATGGAGGACGATCGTCCAGGAGAAGGCGCTCGCGGGCAGGATGCCGTCCTGGGTATCCACAGCGGTGCCGCTGTACGAGATGAGGTCTCCTACGCTGTAGTGCATTCCCGCGGTCGGTGTCACGATCGTGGGCTGGGGCGCACTGTTGCCAGCGTAGATGCTAATGGTCTTGGTCGTGATCACAGCTTGATCGTCAGTGACGGTGAGGACGGCATTGTACGTGCCGGCTATCGTGTATTGGTGCGCTGGGTTGGGTGCGCTGGACACGGCGCCGTCGCCGAACGCCCAGTCGTAGGTGAGGATGCCGCCTTCGGGGTCGTAGGTGCCGGCGCTGCTGAACTGCACGTTGAGAGGCAACAGGCCGTTGAACGGCGTCGCCGTGGCGGCGACGATCGGCGGGCGATTACCGACGACGTAGCGAATTCGACGCAGCTCGCCCGAGTTGATCGCGAGATAGTAGATGTTGGTGTCCGGGCCCGAGCTAATCTGGACGGGACCGGCGCCCTGATCCGTGAACTGCTGGACGCTGTCCGGCACTAAATTGTTGCCCGCGTCGACGCGCAGGGTGCTGATCTCGTTCCGAGCATAGTCGCCCCAGAAGTACGCCCCTTGGTACTCCGCGGGGTACGCCGTGCCCTGATAGAACGCGCCGCCCACCGCGGCCGAGCTGGGCGGGTGGGGGTACGTGTAGAGTGGCGGCGTGGCGGTTCCGGCTGTCTGCAAGTCGGTGCAGGTCTGGTAGATGGAGTACGCGATGAGGAACTCGTTGCCTTCGTAGCAGGGCCAGCCGTAGTTCGCGCCAGGGAGGATGACGTTGATCTCCTCCCAGCTACCCCAGCCGACATCGCCGGTGTAGGGTACCTGGGTGCCGGGCCGGAGACCGAAGCGGAAGGAGTTTCGGAAGCCGGTCGCATAGACCTTCGAGCGGTTGTCGTTCGCGTTGCCGGTGTAGAACGGGTTCGACGCGATGCCGGTACCGTTCGTGTTGATTCGGAGCATCTTGCCACCCAGGCTATCGAGCTGCTGCGCGCGTAGGGCCTGGTCATTGACGGTCATGTCATCGGCGCCTTCACCTGTGGTCAGGAGCAACGTGCCGTCCGCCAGGAACTGCATGCCACCGATGGTATGTGTACGGCCGTCCGAGGGGATGCAGTCGGCCCCCAGCACGAAGTCATCGCAGGATGGATGCAACGCGTCACCGACCACGGAACCGAGGATGATTTGCTGCGACGCCATGCTTGCCTGGTCACCGACGACGGTGAGCCGGATCAGGCGCGCCGTCTTGGCGCCGGTGAAGGCGCCAGGGTTCACGTCGTGGGTGTAAGCGGCGTAGAGGAAGCCGTTCGTCGCGAAATTCGGATCGACAACGATCGAAAGCAGGCCGCGGTCTTGATACGTGTTGACGTTGGGGATGGTGACGAGCGGCGTGTCGAGCAGATCGCCGTTCTTGTAGACCCAGATGGAGCCGTCCTTCTGGCCGATGAATATCCGGCCGTCCGGTACGAACGTGAACGTGGTGGGCAGGAAGAGACCATCGGCGATGACGTCCGTGACGAAGCCTTCGCTTTGCGAGGTAACGGTTTCGACCTTGAGCCGGGCCAACGCGCCGCCCAAATGCTCGTAGTATTCCATCTTGAGGTTGTGCGGGCCGCCATCGAGCGTGCGGACCGCGTTGTGGCTCGCGCCTGCCTGATCAATCCACTGGTCGATGATCAGGTTGCCGTCGAGATACAGGCGGACGCCGTCGTCGGTGGTTGTGATAAAGCGATAGGTGCCGGATGGCGGCTGGATGGTCCTGGTCCAGCGGGCGCTGAAGTTATCGGCGTTGACCGCGGGGTCTGGAGAGCCGAGCGCCCAGTCGTGGTCGACCGGTGACTCGGTGCGGGTCAGGACCGGCGGGCCGGTGAGCGTGATGTTGTTGTAGTACTGGGCCTGCCAGCCGGTGTCGGGCGGCCCCGAGATGTAGGTGTCGTTGATCGTTGCGTCGTCGAAAAACGTCGTTGTGGTCTTGGTGGCGGTGGAGAAGTAGGAGCCCCAGGATACGACGCCGATGTCGTCCGTGCCCGCGATGCCTGTGTCCACCTCGGAGAACCAGGCGATGCGCGCGCCGTCCAGCCAGAGCTCCACCTGCCCATGCGTGTCATCGATTGTCTCCCGGACTTCCACTTCGTGCCAGGAGCCGTCGCGTGGGATGACCGGTCCAACGGGGCCCGGGAACGTCGGCACGCCGCCGCCCGCGTGGAAATAGACCGGACTGAGCCGGTAATCATCGCCGATCGTGACCCAGAGCCGGTCGCGGAAGTCATCCGTCTTGAACACCATCAGGTGTTGGACAGCCGCCGGGTCGAGCGTGAAGCCAACTGGCAGGCTGAGGAACGTGCGCAGGTAGATCGTGTTCAGGTTGTCGAAGAGGCGGTCGACCACTGCGGGCTGCGCGACACCACCGGTACTCACTTCGAGTGAGTACGTGCCTGTGTTCGGGTGCGTCGCCGTCACACCGAGCGTGTTGCCAGCAGCAATGTCCACGTTGTCGTAGCTCGAAAGGTTGCCCTCTTCGAACCCGTTCTGGAACGGCGGGAACGGGTTACGCATCACGTTGAAGTTCGCGGTGATGGTACCGGTGGAGATAGGCGTGATCTGGTGCTCTTGGGCCAGGGTGTCCGACCAGTCCCCGAACACGACCGTGCGCCCATCAGGTGTCGTCTGCGGTGACGGCGTGTAGATTGTATGGGGAGTGCTGGGGGCGGTGACAATGACGAACGGTGCGTCATGTACCACGTCATCGACGACGACGCGCAGACCTGCTTCGCTTGTGTCGATCGTGACGGAGATATTCGGGCCGCCCTGCGCCGAGCGCTGGCCCTGGGTGGCCCCAAGCAAAAGAACAACGGCGAGGGTGGCGAGGACGATGCGTCGCATGTGGATCAGTGTTCCGTAGTGGCGGCGCTGTGGGAAGCGCTGGCTGACCGCTCCGGGTGATTCACACGTCGTATCTCTAGCCACTCACCGCTGCTCTCGAAGCGCTGGACGACGTCTGAGTGCGCGAGCGCCTTGGCGACAAGCGGGAGCCGGCCATCAGCAACGGCCGAGTTCATGACGGGCGTGAGCGCGACATAATCGATTTGACGCCAGTCGTTCCCGAGGATGTCGTCGCGTACATCGGGGTCGAGGTCGACTTTCCAGAACGGATGGGCATCCTTGAAGGCGCGCAGATCGACGTAGGCGTAAGAGTCGATGACGAGAAAGTCGTTCCTGTCGGCGTTCACATTGAACCAGTGGATCGCTTGAACTTGCGGTCCCGTCTGGTTCTGCTGAAAGGCGTGTTCGTAGCTGCCGGCATAGCTGTCGCGGGCGAAGCCGACGGTGGCGATGAGCGCGACCGTGACGGCGAGGGCGCCGCTTGCGCGCAGGAGGTCGTGCCGATGGCCGGGAGCCGAAGCGGCGCGACTGCCTTCGTCCGAGTCGTGGGCCAGGGTATCGACCCGGCGTCCGACCTTTTCGGAGAGGCCGATGATGAAGTCCTGGGCGGTCCATGGGATGCTCAGTACTGCCAGGCAGAACGCTTGGAGGCCGCGCCCGATGTTGCTGAAGAATTGGCCCTCGCTGATGTCGCCTCGGAGCATGCGGCGGTAGTCGGCCCCCAGGCGTCGAATGGCAGCAGGGACCAGACGGCTGACAAAGCTGCGCAGGCGGCGGAACCGGCTTGAGACAGCCAGGCCCACGTAGTGGAGGAACTGGCGGTCGGTGATCTCATTGGAGAGCATACGCCGGAAGTCACCGCTCAGCTCGCGGACGACCTTGGGCGGTCGTACCACGAGTGAGAGCAGTCGAGTGATCGTCTGTCGTGCATCATCGATCGCGAGGCCGAGGATGATCGCGGCGACCGGAACGCCGATGAGG